>NZ_CP063356.1:0-307479 GCF_001866075.3 Anaerobacillus isosaccharinicus
TATCCATTATCCCACTATTCGACAACTCTCACAAATAAAAAAGTTTGGGAATTTAATAATGCTTAATAGTGACCCTAATTGTGAACTAATAGGGGCTCTACGGTGACCCAAACTATCCAGTATTCGATTTTTCGGGCACTAATATGGCTCTATAAAGATCGTAACTTTTCAGAAAAGAAGCTCATCCACACCCGCACATTATAAGCACGAAAAAAGGCCAGACTCTTCAATAAAGAGGTGCCTGACCATTCCTTTTTCTTCACTATTTTAATTATTAACCTTCTGCTTGATTAACCAGACAGCTCCAATAACACCGGCATCGTTTCCTAACGTCGCAACAGCAATCTTTGCACCTTGTGCTACTCTTGGCAAAGCATAGGTCTGAAAATGCTTATTAATATGATCAATTAATAAATCACCAGCTTTAGATACTCCGCCACCAATGACAATTTTTTCTGGATTTACTGCATTAGCAAGATTGGCAATTGCTAATCCCAAGTGGAAGCTTATTTCGTCAACTACTTCCAAAGCCAAAGCATCTTCTTTACTAGCAGCATCAAATACGTCTTTTGCCGTAAGCTTACCATCACGACTTAAGATTATGGCAAGTTCACTATCATTTGATTCACTCGCTTTTTCTTTAGCAATTCGGGCGATGCCTGTTGCCGATGCTATCGTTTCTAAACAACCTGTTTTCCCACAATTACATGGCGCTCCACCTTTAGCCACTGATGTAAGATGACCAATTTCACCAGCCATCCCATTGACTCCATGTACGATGTTTCCATTGGCTATTAGCCCACCACCAACACCTGTACCTAATGTTACTGCAAGTAAATTTTTCGCGCCGTCACCAGCTCCACGCCACATCTCACCAAGGGCCGCTAAATTAGCATCATTATCTACGACTACTGGTAATCCTGTATCAACTTCAAGACGATCCTTTAGAGGGAAGTCCTTCCAACCAATATTTACAGCCTTATAAATAAAGCCATTTTCCATATTAATAAATCCTGGTGCACCCACACCAATTCCTGCTAACTTTTCCTTAGGCTCATTCAATTCATCTAATTTCATAAATATCGACTTACTAATATCAGTTGTAATTTGCCTACCTTCATTATGCGTATTCGTAGCAATTTCCCACTTCGTGATGATTTCACCATATGTATCGATAAAAGCCATTTTTATCGTTGTTCCACCAATATCTACCCCTACAAACCAATGATTATCCATTAAATCAACCTCTTTGCATTAATCTTTTTTTCTGTATTTCCGTCAAAAAACAGTAAATGATCAAAAGGGAAAAATAATTGTACTTGCTCCCCTTCATTAATTTTACCATTTATTTTTATTTGGGCAACTAGAGGAAAGTGACCGATGTTTGAATAGACCTTGTAAAAACCATTCTTCTCATAAAAAATATGAATTGGAGCTTTAAAAGTCAGGCCAATGGTATCAGAAATAGGCTTGTCCACTATTTGAAAACTAGTTGCCATCATTCCAAGGACAAGTTCTTGCCCTTCAAAGAATAGATAGTCTTGAAGTACTTGTTTTGGTAGTAAAAAAGAAAAACCTTCTGTAATAAAACGGTTCCCTTTTAAGATTCCCTTTAAAAGTGTAAAATCTTCTCCATGTAAGTACTTAGCAACAAAAGCATGTTGAGGGTGTTCTATTAGAACCTGTGGTTCACCTATTTGCAAAAGGCCGTTTTCTTTAAAGACTGCAATCCGGTCACAAAAGGGGAGCCACTCTAGAATATAGCTACTAAAAATAACAACGGGACAACCTTTCCAATTACGGAGATTGTCCTTAAATGTTTCTAAAATGAGTTTTCTTTTACTGTTGGACAACTGATAAAAAGGTTCATCAATAACAATTAAACTTGGATTCATTAATATCGCTTTTAAAAAGGATACAGACACTTTTTCCTGAAGCGACAGGTCTTTCATTTTTTTTGTAAGTTCCACTATATTCATAAATTGCTTGTGTACGTTATTAATTTCTTTTCTTATTTCTATTTCGGTTTTCCCTTTAATTTTCAGTGGTAGCGCTAGATAATCAAAAATTGTCTCTGAACCTTTTTCTTCAATAAAACGGTTATGGATAAACGCTATTTTTTCAGCATAGCCCTCATAATTTTTTATATTCTTTTTGTTTAAACAAATCAAACCATCCCAATCATTATCAAAGCCTAAAATAACTTTTTGTAGGACTTCTTTTCCTTCTCCTACTGGGCCAGAAATTAATAGCCATTCATCCTCCAAAATAGAGAGGGAAACATTTTTTAGTTCAAAGTTAGTCTCTGTTTTTTTCCATACGTGTTCCATTGAAAATATACTCATTTAATTCACCCAATGTTATTGTGCCTCCGAATTAAAAAGATCAGTCAGTTTTTCGCTTGATTATATTCACTTAATTCGCGCTTTAAGATTAATAAACCTTGCTGTAGCATTTGAATATCTATCATATTCCACTCGTATAATTGCCTCAATTCCATTTCAAAAAGTTCAATATCACCGGCCCGGTCACCGGTATAAATAAAGGCACCATGTTTTTGTAAAAATTGTCTTAGTTCATACATTGTGTTCATTTATATTCACCCTATCTCAGTCTTCTTACTTCCTATTATATCAGTTTAAAAAGCCCGATGAAAAGAAGCGGAACGAGGGGAATTAATGCTAAGATTTGTGGCGTACGATGCCGATGAAGAATTTGGTACATAAACATAAATCCAAGAAATAAACTTCCAACAAAAATTGCTGTAGCAAATAGTGAAAACCAAAGTGATATTTCTAATACAGCAACTTCCATCCCAAGTAAAAGAAAAAATGCAATAAAAACACTTAGTGATACTGGCTCTTGCTTCACATACCCGAAGGATGGATCGTACTTCAAAACTAAAAAACCTATAAGAGCTAAACAAAATAAACCAAAGACAATACTCATAACACCGTGACTAACAAACGCCAAGAGCTTACTTCCAATAAACATCCCAATATAGAAAAATAAAAAAAATGCTAACCCCACTACAATAAATAACGTTTGATGAGGATCTATTCTCCTTGAAACGAGTAATCCTCCAGTTGACAAACCTACTAAAAAAACGGTTAAAATAGATGATATGATGATTATCACAAGTACCTCACCTCAATTTAAATACTTGTATTAGTTTATGTACGGATGTTTATATTAAGGACAAGAAATTGAAATTGTTTTAGGGAAAATGAAAGGAGGAACAAATATGCAACAGAAAAGTAAATTAGAGCAAGTCTTACTTCAAGGAATACGTGGCATGGCTGAGACACTTCCAGAAGAACGGGCTTTATTTTTATCAACAATTAGCGAGCGAATATACTTAGCATTAACAAACAAGCAAGTGATACATAAAGGAATGTACCCCGAAGCCATTGATGTTATGAGCTCAAAAAAAGATTTACACTTATTTTTAAATGGAGAGTTATCATATAATATTTATTCAAACTATATTAAGGAAGCATCGAAGCACAACATACCTTTTACAATTGTTAATGATGGTCACGATACTCCGATTGGACTTGTGCTAGCGAGCAGTACAGCGATTAATTCAGGAAAAGAATATACTTTTTTCATTGAAGACGAAACGTTTAAACGAGATATGGGTGAATAAAAACGGGTGGCACTAGGCCACCCGTTTTTATTGGAAGAATGTACACCCTATCGATCTTCATCTAAAGGATGAATTGCTTCTGGCCTTTGTCTTTTTAATGGTATTGGTGATCTAAAAATAACATCACGAAAACTAAGTGCAGAAAAAGGCATAAATGGCCATAAATAAGGGGTTTGATAAACCCTCATTGTTGTGAGCAATAAAAATAGCAATGTAATTGAAATCACGTACCCAAATACGTTAAAAAATCCAGTTGCTAGTAAGAGAACAACTCGAATTAAACGATTAGCTAAGCTCATTTCATAACTTGGAGTAGCAAAGGAACCTACAGCTGCTACAGCCAAGTACAATACGACTTCAGATGAAAATAACCCTACATCAATTGCAACTTGTCCAATTAAAATTGCAGCCACAAGACCTAAAGCTGTCGCTAAAGCAGACGGCGTATGTATGGCGGCCATTCTGAGCATTTCAATTCCAACTTCAGCAATGAGAAACTGAGCTAACAAAGGTACACTACCTGTTTCGTTTGGTCCAATGTATTCTAACCCAACTGGAAGGAGCGCTTGGTTTGTAGCGAATAATAGCCACAAAGGTAATAGAAAAATTGAAGCCCAGACTGCTGAAAATCTTACTAACCTCAAAGCAATACCGATAATCGGCTTTTGTCGATATTCTTCCGCATGTTGTAGGTGATGCCAAAACGTTGTTGGTGTAATAATTACACTAGGTGAGCCATCAACCATAATTAGTACATGTCCTTCAAATAGGTGGGATGCCGCAACATCAGGTCTTTCAGTATACCTAACGAGTGGATAGGGATTGTAATGCTGTCCAAATAAATATTCCTCGATTGTTTTGTCACCCATTGGCAATCCATCAGTATCGATTTTTTCAAGTGCTTTTTTAATATGTTTAACTAGTAATGGGTCAGCAATATCTTCAATGTAGGAAACGCATAGATCCGTTTTAGAACGTCGTCCTACCGTCAAGTATTCATTGCGGAGCGTTCGATCTCTTACCCTTCTTCTTGTTAAAGCAGTGTTAAAAATTATTGTTTCTACAAAACCATCTTTTGCACCTCTAATTACTTGCTCAGTATTAGGTTCTTCAAGACCTCGAACTGGATATGTCCTAGTATCAATTAAAATTACTTCATCAAGCCCCTCAACAACTAAAGCAGCAGGACCTGCAAGAACTTGATCTACAACTTTATCTAAATCTTTTTCTGTATCTATTTCCACATAAGGAATTTTAGATTTAATAATTGTTTGTAGGGCATCTTCTTTTAGTTCTTCTTCTTTTATAACCATAAACTCTCTTTGTATTTGGGTTAAAGCCTCATCTTTGGCAAACCCATCAACAATAAATAGGGCCATTTTTTTACTAGCATATCTAAGATCGACTCTTATTATATCGAAACTTTTATCGACACCAAGTTCTTTGCTTAAATATTTAATATTATCCTCAAAGTTTTCAGATGCAAGGTGCTGAATTTCTTCATATGACATTTTTACCGCCTCCACTTTAATTACATTTTTAGCAAAAGTGGAAAAATCCATGCAAACATCTTACACAACTATTTAGATTACAAAAAAAACTTGTGAAAAATTCGCAAGTTTTTTTCATAATTCATAATTCATAATTCATAATTCATAATTCATAATTCATAATTCATAATTCATAATTCACAACTATACCATCTCTGAAAGTAAGTAATGATAAATTAATTTGCTAGTATTTTCCAACGAAGATTCGTGGGTTCTTTCATTTGCATGGGACTCTGAAATTCCTGGTCCAATTAAGCCATGAACGATATCACTCCCTGAACGGATTGCTGCGGAGGCATCTGAACCGTAATATGGATAGATATCAACTTCATAATTAAGTTTATGCTTTTTAGCTAGTTCGACAAGTTTATTCTTTAAGCGCAAGTTATATGGACCACTAGAATCTTTCGCGCATATAGAAACACAGTACTCAGTCGTCGTTTGACCGACACCGATTGCTCCCATATCTACAGCTAAATACTCCACTGTTTCTGGTGTAATATTGGAGTTACCACCGTAGCCAATTTCTTCATTATTTGAGATAAGAAAATGAGTAGTATACGGTAATTTCAGATTATTTTCTTTTATTTCTTTTAGTAAATTAAGTAATATAGCTACGCTTGCTTTGTCATCTAAATGACGAGATTTGATAAATCCATTAGCGGTCCTTTCAAATCTAGGTTCAAAAGAAACAAAATCGCCAACTGAAATTCCAAGAGCTTTTACGTCTTCATCATTTTCTACCTTTTCATCAATTCGAACCTCAATATTCTTCTCGTCCCGCTCAGCAGTCCCGGCATCCTTATAGACGTGAACTGATGCTTGTTGCATTAAGATTGTGCCAGAAAAGACAGTTCCCTCACTTGTTTCAATTTGACAGTACTCGCCCTCTACTGAGTTCCAGCGAAAACCTCCAATCATTGATAATTTCAACCGACCATTTTTCTTGATTTCTTTAACCATTGCTCCTAATGTATCAACATGTGCAGTTACCATTCGATGTCTTGTATTGTCAGTCCCATTGACAGAAATGACTAATCCACCTTTTCTATTACGAAATGATTGAAGCTGCAATTCATTACAATAATTTTCAACGAAATTAATTACCTTTTCAGTGTTTCCTGAAGGACTTGGAATTTTGACTAAGTTCTCTATTAAACTAATTACTTCATTTGTATTCACATTAAAAGACATTTCATACACTCCTTAAGTTTTGTAATCATATTTAGCTTCCATACATCATAAAGTTAGATAGGCTGTCCGAGGAGGGATTATCATTGAAAAAATTACTAGTTGGGACCGTAATTATAGCATTTTTGACTGGAAGTCTACTTTATTATTTCACAACTTTGAAAGAAACAGTTCAAGAAACAATTGCGAATTACCCTATAGATGAGAAGAAGAAATTTAAGCAAGTTAAAACAACACTCCAATTGATTGATCAACATGATGAAGATGAATATACGATGGAATGGAAAACAAGCTCTGAAATTAACGAAAAGATGTACATCGCCCACGATATCTCTTTATTGTTTGAAGATGGGCGGTTAAAAGAAACACTATCACAGACTAAAGAAAACAGTCAAAAATTGACCCAAACAGCAAAAATATCTGGTGAAGATAGTGGACACTTTGAGACAATTACTTTTCATTACGGGCAATTCCATTACCCCAATGATGTAACAAAAAGCGTACAATCAATGAGTTATGATCAAATGTATATACTAGACTCCCCGTTAAGTCCGATAGAATTCTTTAAAAGTCCACAAACTCCTTCTGAAAAAGAAGGAAAAAGAGTTTTAGATACGATCATTAATCAAAACTTGCAATATACTTGGGAGGAACTTATTGACTACTTTCAAGTTAAAGCAGAGAACTACCACTCGGTACCATTAACAAACCTATATGAATATAATAATACATCACTACCAAATTTAACAATTGAGGACACAAAAGAAATGATAGCTCTTACATGGAGTTCTATCTATAAATATTATTTTCTAGGAATAGAAAAGCATGACGGAACGATTTTAAGTCCCGTAGGCAGTAGCATTCCCCTCATTCTCTATCACAACACGTATTCACATATTATTATTGTTTTCACTAATAAGGATGGGGAAAAATATAGTGTCATTAAAAATACTGGTAGATTTTAATAAAAATGTAGAATGTAAAATTGTGAAAGTAGAGTCTCCGAGGCTTCTCGTTCACGAATTTCTACATTCTACATTAACCTATTTTTTCCAGCACCTTTTCAATCGTAGTTTTTAACTCAATATAGTCCCCTGTGTTTGGGTTTAATTCTAGTGCCTTTTCAACAGAACGATAGGCATCTAAATACTGTCTTAATTCAAAATAGACTAATGACAAATTAAAATGAGCTTCGTGTAGGTACGGGCGCTGTTCAATAGTAATTAGCAAATTTTTTTCAGCATCTTTTAATAAGCCTAATCTGGCTTCACTATAAGCTAACAAAAAATTGGCTTCAACAACCTCTACATCATGCTCAACCGCTTCTTTCAGTAAAGGGTATGCTCGCTCAATCTCCCCTCTTTGCAGTAGCTCCTGAGCTATTTGAATGTTAATTAGATGCATTTTTTCCACATCTTCTTGAATAGTAAAACCATAGAGTAATAACCCACTAAATGCTCCTGCAGTTACGATAAATGTGATAAATTGTTGTTTTCTAATCTTATGTCTTGGTAAATGTAAAATTGCTGAAGCTAAAAACCCTCCCACTAATCCACCAATATGAGCACTATTATCAATCATTGGTATCATAAATCCTAGCGCAAGATTAATGATAATTATAACAATGATGTTAACTCCCATTGTTCTTAAAAATAATTTACGGTGAATTAACCCAAAGTAAAGCAACGCTCCAAAGCAACCAAAAATAGCCCCAGAAGCACCCGCAGATACTTGACTGTTAAAAGCAAAGCTACTCATAGAACCCATTAATCCAGCAACCAAATAAATAAAGACAAACCTTGGCGTGCCGTATATTCGTTCCACAGCACCTCCTAAATAAAAAAGCGCAAAAGAATTCATAAATAGGTGTAAAAATCCAATATGTAAAAATATAGCTGTAAAAAAGCGCCACCATTCTCCTTGATGGATAAGGGGATCATATTTTGCACCGAATTCGACTAACGTCAATAAACTCGTACTACTCCCATAGAACTCCATAAAACCAAAGATGACAAGGACGTTTAGTAAAATTAAATATGTAAAAAAAGGCTTCCCATAGGTGAACAAAGCTTTTTCTTTTTTAAATTGTTTGTCTGAAATTGTGACAACCTCACGACGATACCGATGAATATCTTCTGCAGTGTAATGATCGTGATATAATTCAGGGATTTGGCAATCTAGTAGCTCAGATAACTTCGAAACTCCTAGCCTATTTTCTCTTTCAGTATCAATGATAAACGTTTCGATACTAACACGGTTATTTTTTGTGACAAATGATTTTTCAAGAAAGTTCTCAAAGGAATCAACAGGCAAAAAAGTAGAGATATAAATATTGATGATTTTAAGCCGCCTACTTTTGAACTCTTTGCGAATTTTTTCACTATCTTTAGCCAATTTCTCTAGATCTCTAGCAATATAGTTACTCCAGTCCATGTCTCTACGATAGATGCGAACAACGGTTGTTTCATCGGAATTCTCTTTTTCTAACCAAATTTCTTTTTCATCAGATTTTACTTGAAATGCCCTCATACCTGCGTTTACGACAAGATGATGAATAAATTGCCAATAGTAAGCGTCTTGGCTTAATCCGTCCATAGTTTCATCCTTCCAACTTGTTTTCATGATAAATAAATGTAGCAACGTCCTGGAGGCTAAGACAAATTTTCACTGGGTTATGGTTTGTTTTAGGTTCCTCTTCTCTTGTATTTAAAAATATAGCATCCCAGCCCGCTTCTATTGCACCAACAACATCATGCTCCCAAGAATCGCCCACAAACAGATAGTCACCTTCTGAGCATAAATTTGCTTTTGCTAAATCAAATATTTTTCTGTCTGGTTTCCATATCTTTAATTCTTCTGAAACGAAAATACAATCATTTGATATCCATTCATTAAGCTCTAATTTATTTATTTTATTATATTGAGTATCGGCAGTCCCATTTGTAATAATACCTACTTTTATATCTGCTTCGATTAAATTACTTATTAAAGAGTGTAAATAGGGGTATGGCTCACTAAAATCATCAACAACACGGTAATAATGTTGATGAAATTCATCTGCTTCTAGAGTAGTGAATGGTAACTTGAAATTTTCTACAGTACTTAAAAACCTCTTTCTGCGGTACTCCTGTGGCGACAAAACCCCATTCTCATAATCTGTCCAAAAAAGGTCACTATATTTTTTAAAAACCTTAAAAAGCTCACTTATCTCAATGTCTTTAAGGAGATCCTTTTTCTTAAGAACAGATTCAAAACAAAAACAAATTGACTTCTCAAATGCCTTTTCATGACTAAAAAGTGTATTGTCCAAATCGAAACAAATCGTTTTCCATCTCATGTTACTCCCCCTTAGAATGATTATACCAATCATTACCTATATTTTCGAATGAAGTACTTAATATTGAAAAAGAAGTGGACATTTGCCCACTTCTCTTACTAATCATTTAACTATTTCCAATTTTAGAATGGCATAAACCTTGAATAAAACCGATCCCGAATAAATGGAATTTGTAATGCACCGGAAACCGCTAAACGGCGGATCCATCTCGTTCCTAATACAAGATTAATTAATCGGTATCTGTATTGATAAATAAAGAATACCGATACCATTGAAATTACCAATGTCATGAACATATTGTTATCATTATTTCTGTTATTAAACATCATTCCTTCACCTCATTACTAAGTTTTGATTAATGAGACTTATTTATTCTAGAAAAATAAAAAAACCTAATTCAATTTGTTTTATCAAAAGTCAAGTAAATTAGGTTTTACAGCGTATCTTTAGTTAATTGGGCCCATTGCATCTCGTAAAACTTTTGCAGAATGATGAAGTTTTTTCATTTCTTCTTCATTTAAATTTAGCTCTAACACTTCTCGAATTCCGCTACTATTTACGATGGCAGGAACACCGATATAAATATCGTCTAGACCATACTCACCTTGAAGTAGCGTTGAAATAGTTAATACTGAATTTTCATTTCGCAGTATCGCCCTTGTTAAACGAAGTAAGCCCATTGCAATTGCATAATGAGTCGCACCCTTACGTTCAATTATATGGTAAGCTGCATCACGAACATTAATAAAGATTTCATCGAGATCTTTTAACGAACGCCCTTCTTTATGATCTTCAAAATAGCTTAAAATAGGACGACCACCAATATTAGCATGACTCCATACAGGGAGCTCGGTATCGCCATGCTCTCCCATGATATAGGCATGTACGCTTCTCGAATCAATATTAAAGTATTGGCCTAATAAGAAACGAAAACGTGCTGTATCAAGAATTGTTCCCGACCCAATCACACGTTCCATTGGTAATCCTGAGTATTTCCATGTAGCGTAAGAAAGAATATCAACTGGGTTCGTTGCAATTAAGAAGATTCCATTAAAACCGCTTTCCATTACTTCTCCAACAATAGCTTTAAAGATTTTTGCATTTTTTTCAATTAAATCTAATCTGGTTTCACCTGGCCCTTGATTGGCCCCTGCTGTAATCACAACAATGTCTGCATCTTTACAATCTGCATACTCACCAGCCCATATCTTCATAGGGGAACCAAATGGCATGCCATGGTTCAAATCCATTGCATCGCCTTCAGCTTTTTTCTTATTTAAGTCAATTAACACCATTTCATCTGTAATCCCTTGATTAAGAAGGGCGAATGAGTAGCTAGAACCAACAAAGCCTGTACCAATAACAACTACTCTTGTTGTTTTGTTATATTGTTGCATTAATAATTCCACCTTCCAAGTCGAAGTACATTAATTTACCATAAAACAATCTTACACAAGATTGAAACAGAAAACTGTTATGTAAGCGTAATTAATCATGACAAATTTATTACAAAATCAACCATGAGCTGTTTTTAATTTTTACTACAAGGTTTTTACAAACCGATATATCTTGCGTATAAAGTCTTAGCTCTAGTAATATCCTCTGTCCCTTGTATAAGTGTTCTACCGTCAGGGAATAAAACTAATCTTTCACCTTCAACTAACTCAACTCGAATTAAAAATGGGGTTTTTGAAACTTTTGCAACTTTTTTTAATTTCTCCGCCCACTCATCTAAATCTAATTTCTGTCCCATATTTATTTGAACCGTTTCTCTTCCACAAAGGGATGTCACTGTTTGTTCACTGTCTCCTTCAAGTGCAGGGTACTCATGTAGGCTACAAGTAGGACAATTTTCTTTGCTTTTTGAAAATTTCATTTCATACATATGATGCTTCCATACATCAAAAGTTATTAAACTTTTCCGTTGAACTTCATGATTGTCCGTTAAATACTTCAACGCTTCGATCGTTTGGAATGAAGCTACAATATCAACTACAGGTGATATGACCCCAATCGTATCACAGGTCTGCCCTGTTGAGTTTCCTCCACCGATAAAACAACGTAGGCAAGGAGTAACTCCAGGGATAAAGATTGCTGACATACCTCTCGAACTTACAGCTCCACCATAGACAAAAGGGATCTCATTTTTATAACAAGCATCATTTATTAAAAAGCGAGTCTGAAAATTATCTGTACCGTCTAAAACTAGATCAACACCATCCATTAATTCAGCTATGTTTTGCAGAGTTACATCGGTAACAATCCCTTCAACAGTTACGTCAGAGTTTATTTTCTTTAAACGCTTTTCGGCAGCAATGGCTTTGGGTAAAGCTTCAACTACATCATCCTCATCAAAGAGCATTTGCCTTTGTAAATTGCTTTTCTCAACATAATCCCGATCCGCAAACCGAACGTGGCCAACCCCTGCACGAACAAGATGATTAGCTAAAACCGTCCCTAGTGCCCCCATTCCCACAATTAGGACTTTCTTAGTCGCAAGTTTTTTTTGCCCTTCTTCTCCAATAGGCTGAAATAGTATTTGTCTAGAATAACGCTCTAAATTTTCCATTAAATATCCTCCAAACCCTTTATATGCTAATTAATTTCTCTACAGCAACATCATGTTCTTCAACGGGTACTTCGTCAACAATTTGAAGTCCAAAAGCAAGAGATATTGTTTTATTTGTATAATTAGACAAGTAGCGGTCATAATAGCCACCACCATAACCGATACGAAACCCTCTTTTGTCATAAACAATACCTGGGACAACCATAAGATCAATCTCATTTTTTGGTACATAAGGAGTGACTGAAATAATTGGTTCTTTTAATGAATAAAAGCTGTCCTCAACTTCTTGAAAAGAGTTAAATTGATAAAACCTCAACTCCCTGTTTTTAGGAAAACATTTCGGAACAACAATGCGCTTGTTTTGCCGCCATCCTTCTTCAATAATTTCTTTTGTATCAACTTCTCTGCCAGTAGAGATGGTTAATCCAATCGTCAATGCCTCTGCCCATTCATTGCTATTAATGAGCTCGTCCTTAATCCTTGTAGATAGCGCCCAATAGTCTATATCATTCATCTCTAGTAACTTTTTTTTTATCTCTTCACGTACATTTCCTTTATTCATTTTATCACCTTGAATACACTAATTTTCCAGCTTAATTTTTATTATACTTTATTCTTTTATCAAAGTTAAATATTCGAGTAAATTTCATAATTATCAAAAACCCACAAAAGTGTTTTTAACAATGAGAAATCCGTATCATTACTCTAAAAAAATATAAAAAAAAATAAGCAGACAAGTCTGCTTACTTAGTTTCGCGATGCACAGTATATTTCTTTAATCTTGGGCTATATTTCTTTAACTCAAGACGGTCTGGGTTATTACGTTTATTTTTAGTAGTGATATAGTTACGATCACCAGTTTCTGTACAAGCTAATGTAATATTTACACGCATTCGTTATCCCTCCAAACATGCTTTACTTCAATCATACTTTTAAATAATAGCAAAATACATGCTAACAATCAAGTACTTCTTTTTATTAGTATTTCGAACATAATTGTGTTTCGCAATTAACTAGAGGAAGGTTTAACTGTGTAATCGTATTACTGTTTAGAACTTCGTTTTCATTTTTACCTTCACATATCCAAAAATAGGCTTCAATCCTTTGATTAGCCTCTATTTCACCTTCCAAGCTAATAATACTTACTTCACTACATTGCGAAAATGGTTGCATCATAACGATACCTTCATTTAACGGACAAAACTCATCAAAATCAGTACAATATTGAACGATACCGCGGTTATTCATAACGCCATTTAATAATAAGTAATGATCATTATAAGAGCGGACGATTGCTTGGACTGATGGAGCATAAAATGTAATACTCTCTTCGGCAAACTCCATGAGATCCTGGGTAAAGAAAAGCCTTATCTCTCTATTTTTATCGTATGAATTTTGAATAGTAATGACTTGAAGCATCGTTTCACCATAAAACATTGGTAGTATTGTGATTGAAAGGTTGATTCTATGATTAGTAAATACTTTTTGCTGATTGCTACCGTTAGTTTCACATATCCAGCCATCTCTATCTAACCATGTAAAAAAACCATCAACCCATACACCATACTTTAATTTGCATTGTTCCTTATTATGAATGTACTTCATTTATTATCACCTACCGTTTCTAAATCTTGATACTTTTGAATATTTAGAATTTTCTTGACGTAATTTGACGACTGTTGTCTAGCTATGTTTAAATCTTTGGCCTGTGAATAGACAGTAAACACTGGCTTTTCACGGTCAGGTAAAATCAATGTCCAGCCACCATCAGGATGGTGAACTTTTATTCCATCTAATAACTCAATCTTGGACTGACTATTTTCTTGCATAAGAATTCTCATCACTAACCCTTTAGCAGTTTTAGGACAATAAACGGACTCACTTAATAAATGAATACTTGGCAACATCTTAATAAGTTGTGATAACTTTATATTTTGTTTGGTCATCATTTCGACAATGTGAATAAACGCGTACTGAGCATCAAATAAATAAGTGAACACACTTCCTTCTTTTTCCATAATTGATCTTGGATCAGCTTTTGTTCGAACAATTTTCCCACCTAATCTTTTGGCTAAGATATCTAATTCACTAGAGCCATGATGTGGTATTGCCATAATTCCCTCTTTTTTCTCATAAAAATGGAGCATAATATAAAGAGCTAACATCGTTTCATCTGCTACTATTTCCCCTTCTTCGGTAATCACCTTTAAGAACTCTCCTGTTTCCCCAATTAAAATTCCTAAATCCCCTCCAACTCCTTGGACATATTTGGATAATTCGATTGGGGCTTTGTGATTTGGTACTGTGTAGATCTCACAATTTAATTTTTCAAGCAATTTAGGTACGAAGTAGAAATGATGACAGTGCTCAAAGCCAATAATAACTTTTAAATTTGCATTTTTAATTTGTTTTATCGAAATCAAACTAATTAAACTGTTTATATAGCTATCTTCAACATTATTTACCGATGCGCTAAAACCAATTTGGTCAAAAGAGGCGCGACGATAATCCTCCTGCCAAAAAGCATTTTCAATTTTTCTTTCAAGTTCTGCAGAGATGGGATAGCCTTTACCATCATAAAACTCAGCAGAAATTTGCATTTCACCATTACGATTTACAAAACGGAAATATACCCCGCCAATGACAGGTTCTCTTTCCACCGTAAAACGAACGATTGGGGGTATTGTTATACCAATATCAACCGTGCTAATACCTGCAGACAATATCCCGGTTTGAAAAGATGATTTCATTAAATTCGTAATCGAATAACTATCAGAGCCTAAGACAATTTTGCCTCCTTGTGGCAATACAGCCCCATATGCGGACGCCAGCCTTGCGAAGAAATCAGGTGTAATTTCCACATTGGCTAAACCCGATACCCCTCTCCCGTTAAAAAGGGATCTTGTAATCTTTTTCCCCCATATTAAAGACGTATGAACAATAGCTGATTCTTCAATTGTTTTATTCGGCCATACTTTTACTTCAGGTTTAATGATGGCATTGGAAGCAATTGTACATTGCTCACCTATGACAGAAGCTTCATAGAGCGAAGCAGAATTTTCTAATTTTGTTCCTTTACAAATGGTTGTACCTCTTAATTCACTACTATCTCCAACGTAAATATCATTCCATAATATCGACTTTTTTAACGTGCAATTTGTTGAAAGGATAGAATGCTTACCTATGATGCATTGCCCATCTAAAATCGATCCTGAGCGAATGACTGTACCATCACCTATTGAAATAGGCCCATTTAAAGTTACATCATCTTCAATGTGGACATTTTTCCCAATCCAAATGCCTTCATTAGTTTCATTACCAAGTAGTGAAACCTGAACTTTCTTCTTTAGCATATCAAACTGAGTTTCTCGATAAGAGTAGAGATTACCAACATCGGACCAATAACCATCTGCTTTAAAACCAAATATCGCCTGTTTTTCTTTCATTAACAATGGGAACGTATCTTTACTAAAATCAGTCGGTACGCCTTCCTCTAAAAAAGTGAAAATTTCAGGCTCTAACACATAAATTCCTGTATTAACGGTATCACTAAATACCTCATTCCAATTTGGTTTTTCTATAAACCTAACAACTTCATTATTTTCATTCGTCAAAATCACACCATAATCAAGTGGGGTTTCAACTTGTTTCATGAAAATAGTTGCAAGTGCATTTTTTTCAAGATGGAACTGGATTCCTTTTGAAAGATTGAAATCTGTTAAACCATCGCCACTAATAACCACAAAACGTTCATCTAAAAATTTTTGTGCATTTTTTATACTTCCAGCAGTACCTAACGGCAATTTCTCCACAAAATAATGCAATTTAACTCCAAATTGGCTACCATCACCAAAGTAGTCCTTAATTACATCAGGTAAATATTGCAAGGTGACTGCTATCTCAGTAATTCCATACTTTTTTAATAATTCGATTGAATACTCCATTACCGGTTTATGAACAAGTGGAACCATTGGTTTTGGAATGTTACAAGTTAAAGGACGAAGGCGTGTTCCTTTTCCACCTGCCATAATAACAGCTTTCATCTACATTAACCCCCCAATCCATTCAATTTCAAAAAATACTTAATTTATTTACCTACCTTTAGTAGAATGCTAGATTTCTGTTTATTAATGAATTTCATAATTCCATATTATTACCATTAAGTTACTTAGTTTGATATGGCTCCTATTTGGTATTTATGAAGGTTCACTCAGTTAACTTCCATTAAAGCCAGGCTCGCTTCATAAACTAAAATTGTTTCTTTGGAAATCGCTTCCCAACTATATTTTGTTTCAGCGAGCATCTTTCCATTTTTAGCTATTTCCTTTGCTAGATCTTCATTATCGATACAATTAGCAATTTGATTTACTAAGCTTTGAACGTCACTAGGATAAATGGTTAAACCCGTTTTTTCATGACTTATAATCTCCCCTAAACCACCCGTATCAGAGACAATGGTTGGCTTACCAGCAATCATTCCTTCTAGAGCAACGATGCCAAATGGTTCATAGTAACTAGGAAATAAACATATGTCACACCCATGAAACATTTGATTTCTTAGCTTATCATCGATGAAGCCGATGAAATAAACACAATTTTTTAAGCCTTTTTGAACTACTTGATTACGGTAATCGTCTAGAAGCGGCCCTTTTCCTGCGATGATGAATTTAACATTTGGATACTGGCTAACAATAGTTGGAGCGGCATCTATAATGGTTTGAAAGCCTTTTTCTTTTACGATTCTCCCAACGGAAAAAATGAAAAAATCGCTTTCTTTACCATATGTTCGTTTCCAACTTTCTTCAACTCCTGTAATCATCTCAACGTCTACACCATTGGGAATAACCTCAATCTTCTCCAAAGGCAACTGGAAAACTCTCATTACTTCTTCTTTCATATACTGACTGCAAACAATGACTTTATTTGCCTCAAAGGTTAATTCCCATTCTTTTTGTGAGATTTTTTGCTGTAACTCTGTGTAAATCCCATTGTTTCTGCCATGCTCTGTAGCATGAATAGTAGCAACAATTGGCAAACTCAACTGCTCTTTTAATGATTTTGCTGCTACACAAACAAGCCAGTCATGTGCATGGATTAGGTCAAAATGAATTCCTTTTGCTAGCTCAAGTGCACAATCTATAAAACTAAGATTTAGAATCCCAACCCAGTGATAAAACTCATCTGCATTTGGCTGTAAACTACTCACACGATGAACATGAACGCCATTCATTATTTCATAATCTGGATGCCCTAAAACTGCAGTAGTAATGACGTGAATCTCACAACCATCTTTCACAAGTGCTCTCGATAAATCAAACACATGCCTTGATAGACCGCCTACCACCATTGGCGGATATTCCCAAGCTAACATTAGGATTGTCTTTCTCTGTTTTTTTA
This sequence comes from Anaerobacillus isosaccharinicus, assembly GCF_001866075.3. Taxonomy (GTDB): domain Bacteria; phylum Bacillota; class Bacilli; order Bacillales; family Anaerobacillaceae; genus Anaerobacillus; species Anaerobacillus isosaccharinicus. The sequence goes on from NZ_CP063356.1 coordinate 17,694, forward strand.
CCTGTTTGGCCTTTATTTCCCTCAAAACATAATCATCATGGTTTGAAGTAAGTATATCTAGCACGATCTCATTTAAAAATGGATACTCTGCTTCAAACTCCGTTAAGATTTCGTGATTTAATTTTTCGTTCACAAGGAAATCTCTTAATTGGTCATAGCGGTTTATATGCTCCTTAAGACGACTATTTGCATATTGAGTAGCACTGTTACTATCAAGTATGAAAGGCCAATCACTACTCGTTGCTAACATCCATTCCCGTACCATTTGCTTTAAGCAACGCTCAACCTGAGTTCCTTGTTTTTTATACTCCGTAACAAGATGAATTAAATCTTTTTCGATACGATGTAACTGTGGATAAATCCAACTATTTTTCTCATTTAACCAAACCTCACCAAACCCATTTCTTCCCCAAGTGTTAAAAGACACATGTGCAGTTTCTAAATCTTGATAATGCCGCTCTAAAAAAGCTTCAGGAGTAATAAAATTTACTTCGTTACTACCATCTGTTATCAACTGATTTAGCCAATCTGGCCCCTCAAACCACCAATGTCCAAATAGTTCAGCATCAAATGGGGTTACAATCAAGTAAGGAGGGAAACACTGCTCTTCATTAGCAGCTAGTTGTTCTTTAATAGATTTAAGGAAATGATGACTATGTTCTTTCGTCTTCAATAAAGCATTTTCACGACAATAATAATCCTTTTCCTCTGTATTGCCAGTGACCCGCTGATATTTAAGACCCGAATCAAATCGATGTCCTTTTGAATGCATGTATGGCTTTATATACTCCCAATCACGGTCATAGGCAATATCACGGTAAAATTCACGATAATCAAAGTCACCTGGGTAACCATTAACTGAACTCCAAACTTGATTAGACAATTTTGAGTTACGTGGAAATAGCATAATCCCATGGGGGGAATATATAGGAGCTCCAGTCCCATTAGAAGGAGTTGGGTCTGCATACAGTAAGGCATGCTCGTCAACGAATGAATAGCGAATTCCTTCTTCAAACAAAATGCGATCGATACCAGGAGAGAATCCACACTCTGGTAGCCAAAATCCTTTAGGTTTCATTCCAAAATGTTTTGTAAACGTTCTGATACCGTGAACAATTTGAGCTCTTACCCCTTCTTTTGTTTGTAAATAAGGTAAAAAGGCATGTGTAGCAGAGCTACATATACAAACTAGCTTTCCTTCATCCACAAACTTTTTAAATCCTTTTAGAAGGTTTTGTTCATATTTTAAAAATGTATTCTTAATTTTTGCAATCCGTTTCATATAAAAGTCTACTAAATCCGCTTCTTCAACAACAGTTTCTGCTCTTCTTACTTCTTTGTTTAGCAGGGACTGAATATTTTCAATGTTATGTAAAAACCTTCTCTGCATAAGAGGGTCAGCAAGCATTTCCATTAAAGGTGTTGAAAAAGAAATGGTTATAGCGGGACTTTTAATTTCTTGTTCTTCTAAATTCCATAATAGAGGAATATATGTTTCAGCGATTGCTTCAAACAACCAACGCTCTTCAAGCCTCTCTTTTTCTCGGTGCCTTACAAAAGGTATGTGTGCATGTAGTACAATTGAATAATAGCCATTTACCACGTAACCAGCCCCCTTACTTTAATTTTTCATAGTAGGAATAACTACTATAACCTTCTAACCATTCAGGCTCGTTACATTTACCCTCTTTCCATTTTGAAACCCCATTTGTATAAAGGCCCGTTTCATACGAAGTTGACCTAGGAGTATCAATTGGGTTGGAACGAAGTAGAGGAAAAAAGTTTCCATCTTTCGAAACAACACCAATATCGACACAATATGTTCGATTAGGAATTAAGTGATAGAAAAACCAATCAGTACAATTTATAGGAAGTGAAAATTCTTGATAGCGGTGTGCGTTATCTCCTCGAAAGAGAATCGAAGTAATATCATAAATTCTTATTTTTCTTTCTAGTGAACACCACTTTTCATTTAGATGATGGAGAGTGGCATTTATTTTATGACTTGATACCTTCCAATAACAAAAAAGTGTTCTGGGAGATTGAGCCATTAAGACACATTGATTCGTTTGTTTATGATCATCATGTACTTTGGCATCGGATTTTTTATTTAGGTTATTCGTTTGAACCTTTTTTTGAACATTACTGGAACCAACTTCACTTTGTTCTTTTCGATGTTTATTCCAGCGATATTGTATCTTACTAACCGGTATATTTAACTCAGTTGCAATTTGTTTTATAGACAAACCATCGTTTTTCAATTTAATTATTTCACTGATCAAGCTGCTTTCACCTCAGGTATGAGTACAAATCGTTTTTTTATTTATAAAGCTATAAATATATGTAATGTAATTAAAAAAAATGTCACTTTAGAAAAGTATCTAGTTACATCTTACAATTGTTAGAAACAGGCAACAAGAAGTCTATTTTGTAGAAAAATGTCTGCCCTATACAAAACCCCAAGTTATTCGGCTATATATTTTTTTATTCTTCATCTTTTGACTAAACCAACAAGAAAAATTATCCTATTTCAGATCAGTCGACAAAAAGGACTAATTTCCAATTAAAACAACTTTATCTATTCTGCCCAATTCCGACAGCTTTCTTAATTTTTCAAGAAAAATAATACCTTAATATTCAAAAACATCGTAAAATAATACCAATTTTTTCACACGTCTTGTTATTTTTATCATTTATGATATAAATGAATAGTATTGGACAAGGGAGGTATACAGATGGAATATACAATAATTGCTTTATTTTCTTTATCAATTCTTTTATTTATCGTATCTTTTGTAAAGAAAGACCGAAATAAGGAAGTCGAAACACAAATTGAAAATTTTTCAATTACATTAATGCAAGAAATATATCAACTTAAAAAGAAAATAAAAATACTAGAAGAAGAAATTTTGATAGGTCAAGACGATCGTTATTTTACTAACAGCCAAGACCGTATGTTAACTTATGATCGTGATAAAATATTAGCATTATATGAAGATGGCCATTCTCTAGAGGAAATAGAAGAGATAACTGGGCTTAGTATTGAAAAAATCCAAGAAATATTAGGTTAATTCTAAGCACATCCTTCGAAAGTGCCAGAAAGAAATAACTTTTCTTTAAGTAAAAGGAGAACAAGATGACGAAAAAAATGTTACAAGGAATTGCCACTGGAATTCTTCTTACAACTTTACTACTAGCCTATAACTTTTATTTTACAGATAACTTTCTTGTAATTAAAGAGAAACCTAGTGAGGAAAAGATGAATTTTACAGAGCAAGACTTAGAAGATTATTTACAAGATCATGGATTAGTAGCTATTGATAAACTTGAGTATGAACAATTACTTGAAGGCAATTTAGCTTCTGAAGAAGTTATAGAAAGTGCCCCGTCTTCGCCTGAAAAAGTTATTGAACGAGTAGTTGTCAAAGAAATTACTTTTACGATCGAACCAGGAATGAGTAGTGGGAGCGTTGCTCAATCACTTGAAGAAAGTGGTCTTATAGCAGATAGATCTGTATTTGAGGAATACGTGAGTCGAAATGGGTTAGAAACTAAAATTAAAGCTGGAGTTTACTCACTTACATCTGATATGTCTTTAGAAGACATTCTAAAAACAATAACATAACAATTCTTATGTTAAAACTAAAAAAAACGTAAACACTAACGGTAGAAAAATCGTTTAAAGGAGTTTACGATGAGATTATTTGCAATTGTAGTTGTTACGATATTTGCTTTTTTAATTTTACCGATCCATTATATCGTTGTTATGAAGTTTGCTCATGCTGCAGACTATCCGAAATCACCGGTAATTTTGCTAGTCATAATTGCATTTCTAGCCTCAATCTTCACTGCCGGTTATAATGAAACTAGAGAATAAAAAGAAAGAAGGGTTGAATGTTACTTTTATTCACTCCTTCTTTCTTTCTTTTTAATTTATTCAGTTTCAACTGCGTTTTCATCTTCTTCTTCACCGAATTCATCGAATTCATTTAAGTAATCACTTGGGCCACGGTTAGTTTTCATATTGAAAAACGTATCAAGAGCTCTTTCCGCGATGATGTTGGCAGGTCGCCCTAAATTATCACGAATATGAAGTCCTGGAACAATTACAGCAAAAGCAACTTCTGGTTGATCGTAAGGCGCATATCCAACGAATATATGATTATTGGCATTCAAACCATTAACCTTAACCTGGGCTGTTCCAGTTTTCCCTGCAGGTTGATAACTTTTACTCGCAAGCCCTCTAGCAGTCCCTTGATTCCCATGGACAACAAGACGAAAACCTTCCTGGACTCGTTCAATATGTTCATCCGTCATATCAACTCGATTTAGAATGTTAGGAGAAAATTGTTTTATGACGTTTCCTAATTCATTTTCTACCGTGCTTGGCTCACGTATCTCTCTCACAAGTCTTGGCTGAATACGATATCCACCGTTAGCAATAGTGGATACATACTGTGCCATTTGCATCGGTGTATACGTATCAAATTGCCCAATGCTAAAGTGAAGTAAATTCCCTAGTTGTTGGACGCCTCCATTAAAACCAGTTGATTCTCTATCTAGATCAATGCCAGTTCTTACACCCAAGCCAAACTGATTAAAGTAATAGCGCATTTGATTAAACCCTTTTGTACGGTCATTAAACCCACCACCACGCTTGGTGCCGTAATGATAATTACCGAAAGCCATAGCTATTTCAAACATATAAACATTGGAAGATCTTTCTAGAGCCGTGAGATCATTAATACGTCCAAGAGACCGTCTACCAATCGAACTCATCGTCTCATTTCCAATTTGAATAGGACGATCATGAAATACCTTACCAGGGTGAGCATAATCAGATTGAAAACCTGCTAAAACTGTAGCACCTTTAATAGCAGAACCCATTACGAAAGCATCATGGACAACACCTAAATCATGATTACCACTTGGTTTTGACGTATCATAACCGGCCATTGATAATACATCACCAGTGTATGGATCCATTAAAACAATATATGCCGAACCATGATCAATAAAACTACGACTATCCTTAAACCGTTGAACTTCTTCTGCAACAATTCGTTCAACTTCCTGTTGTAATCCCATATCAACAGATAAAACTAAATCTTTCCCTCGCTCACCTAGCTTTTCTTTAGGGGCACCAACAATTTTTCGCGACCCATCTAAAATATGCTCAACAACTGCTTTTTTTCCCCTTAGTACATCTTCATACTGTGACTCAATATGACTTGTTCCTACATAATCACTGCGATCATAGCCCTTAGTCAAATAATGATCAATTTGTTCTCGACGAATTTGGCCAACACTTCCAAAGAAATCAGAAAACGTACTGCCATACACGTATTTTCTTTTTGAGTCTCTTAAAATATCTACTCCTGGCAAATCATTTAAGTGCTCTAAAACCCGAGCAGCTTCTTCATAAGTGACACCGACTTTCACTCTTTGTGGCGAGTGGGCATAGCCACGATCAAATTCTCGCTTAATTGCTAAAACTTCCATCTCTTCATCAGTAATTTCAGCTAAGTGTCGATCAGTAATTCGATCTAGTTGAAGACGATAGATTTTCATAATATCATTTTCTAATTCAACCATTTCTTCCCGAGACACCAGTGTTCTAGCTTCTTCAGGTCGAGTAATAATCCAATAATCCTTTTTATCTCTCTCCGTTATACTAGATGGGTCTACATCAATAAAATCATTAAGTCTTTTTGCAACTCGAAGCTTTTCTTCATTTGATGTATTTCTACTCGTATAAGTCACTGATAAGACTAACTCATTATCAACTACTACATTTCCATACCGATCATACATAATTCCTCGAGGTGCATCGTTTTTAGCAATCACATTTACTGTACGTTCAATTTTACGTTGGTATTCTTCTCCCTGAACAATTTGAACGACACCTAAGCGCAATATTAGTGCAGAAAACAATAAAAACACAACAAAGAAAAGAATATTTAATCGAACCGGCATATGTGTCTTTTTCTTTTTTGGGCTCATTAACCAGTTCACCTCTTTTTACATTAATAAAATACACCTGTCAATTATACTAAAAAAACAAGAAAATAGACACCTTAAAGGTGCCTTTAAAAAGAAATGTAGAATGAAAAATGTAGAATTATGATTGAAAAGCTTCGTAGCCTCACTTTCAAAATTCTACATTCTACATTTTAAATTTTACATTAAACTGGTGATCCATCATTCTCGCCATCGCCTTGTTTTTTATTTCGAGCAAGGGCGTATTCTTCGCCACCTTTGTTTAATTTCTCGATCTTAATTTTTCTTACAAAGAAGTAGATGATTAAGTGTCCTGCTCCAAGGACTAATAATAACATCGGAATTCCCTTTTCTTCATCAAAGACTGTCACAGTTAAGAGAAAGAGTAAAATCGAGGTAATTCGTCCGCTATTTAAAAATATTTCTCTGACTACGATGTATTCCACTCGCATTTCAGCGGCTTTCCAGCCTCTACCAATAATATCGTACGTAAGTGATATATACGGAACGAGGAGGATTGGATAAGCCATAGAAATAACGATCCCATACATAATTAACCTTGTAAAAGTTAATTCAAAAACAATTAAGAAAATCGCTAAGTATAGACCAATTCCACCAATTAAGATTGCTTTTTTGCGAAAATCTGGTTTAATAAAGCGACCAACCAGATAATAGGTTACAAATGACACTGCTGAAGCTACTAACCCGTAAGTACCGATCGCTAATTCACTGTTTGTAGCGATGTACACCCAAACCACAATGACAAAGACAAATGTCCCTTCACGTAAGCCTTGAAAAAAATGCGCATACAATATATTTTTCCAATTTGGACTATGCTTTCTTTCTTTTAAAATTCGCTTAAAGTCAAATGTCCCCGTTGCAGGACGTCTTTTAAGAAAGAAACTCAAGATTACTGCACCAACAAACAGTGTTAATGAAATACCAAAGATCACTTTATAACCAGTGAACTTCTCCATACTTGTAATTAAAAAACCAGCTAATATGGGACCAATCATCCCCGCAAAAGAGGTAAGTAGTCCAAGAAATCCATTAAAAAAATCACGGGTTTCTGGCTCTGTAATTTCAAAAGTTAAAACATTAAAAGCAAGCCAGTAAAAACCGAATCCAATTCCTAGTAATGCTCCTAAAAGCAATAAATAGCTACTCGCGTTTTCCCCTAAAAATAAGACTGTGAAAAAGAAAACGGATAGGAAGGATACTCCTAACCGTAAAACGATTACTCGATCAATTTTCTTTGCCCACCTACCAGCTAAAATAAAAGTAAGAGGCTGCATAACTACCGATGCTAAATTGTAAAGAGCAATATGAGTAAATTCACCTGATTGTTTCCATAAGTAAACATTTACAAACGTATTTGACAAGGCAATACTAAGTGCATATAAACCACCAATGATTAAAAGGAGGGTTAAATCACGATTAACTTCTACCTCGCCAAGAAACTTCTGAAAAAACTTTTTCATTTCCGACTCCCCTTTAACATCTCATTGCTAGTTTGTCTAAATTAAAGGGTGTTATACTAATTAATTGGAAATATCATTTCATTTATATGGGAGACTAAAAATCAAAAAGGAGACTAACTCAAATGAGATAGTCTCCTCTTAAGGTTTTCAATTATTTTGCAGAATTAAAACGTTTTGAAACCTCATCCCAATTTACAACATTCCAAAATGCAGAAATGTAATCAGGACGCTTGTTTTGATAATTTAGGTAGTAAGCATGCTCCCATACATCTAGGCCTAAAATAGGAGTTTTCCCTTCCATAACTGGCGTATCTTGATTAGGTGTGCTAGTTATAGCTAACTGACCATTATCAACGATTAACCAAGCCCATCCAGAACCAAAGCGAGTTGTTGCAGCTTTTGCGAATTCTTCTTTAAATGCATCTAAACTACCGAATGCAGAGTTAATAGCATCAGCTAATTCTCCAGTTGGTGCGCCACCGCCAGTTGGTGATAAAACTTCCCAAAATAGGGAGTGGTTGGCATGACCTCCACCGTTGTTACGGACTGCAGTACGAATACCTTCAGGTAATGCATCTAAATTGCTTAATAGGTCTTCTAAGCTTTTTTCAGCGAAGTCTGCATGGCCTTCTAAAGCATTATTTAAGTTTGTTACATAAGTATTATGATGTCTTCCATGATGGATTTTCATTGTTTCTTCGTCAATGTGTGGTGCAAGTGCATCAAAAGCATAAGGTAATTCTGGTAATGTAAAGTTTGCCATTTAAATATCCTCCTTAAAATGCGTAAAATTATTGAATAATTATAAATTTAGAATTGTGAATTGTTAAAGTAAAGCTTTGAAGCTCAACCCTAAAAACCATTCATAATTCATAATTAATAATTCAAAATTTCCAACAGTTACTAACTGTCAATTCCTACATTAGCAGATTTAACCTCTCCTTTCAAATAATTAGCTCAAGCTTTATAGTGCTTAATTTAAATTGTTAAATTTAAAGCCAATTATATACCCTTCATTACAATACCCACAAAATTACTATTTCATGAGATGTTTTAAGCATGTTTTTTGCTTTTCTTTTTATACATGTATAGACAGGCTTATTAAGGGTTATTAAGGGGGATAAAAATGAATTGGTTAGAAGCACTTATTTTAGGTATTGTGCAAGGACTCTCAGAATTTTTACCGATATCTAGTTCTGCACATTTAATTATCGTTGGGAAGCTACTTGGGATTAAGGTAGAAGGAAATCAATTAGAGTTTGAAGTTTTACTTCATTTTGCATCGTTGTTAGCTGTATCGATATACTTTAGAAAAGAAATATCCGACGTGATTAATGGTTTCTTTTCCTTTTTGTTTTTTAAGAAGAAAGAAAGTAAGTTTCAATATCACTTTGGCTTATTATTACTTTTCTCGACAGGGGTTACAGCTGTTCTTGGAAAGTTATTTGAAGGGGTATTAGGGGCAAATATCATAAATACTGCGACGATCGGCGCTTCACTGATCGTCACTGGGCTTTTTCTTATCTTAATCGAGCACGGAGTAAAAGCAGGAAAACGGACAGCAAGAGAAATGACTTGGAAAGATGGGTTAATCATTGGCTTGGGTCAAGCTCTAGCGGTTTTACCTGGTATTTCGAGAGCAGGAAGTACGTTAGTAACTGCTCTTTGGTGTGGATTGGAGAAACAAACAGCGGTTCGATATTCGTTTTTACTTTCAATCCCACTTATATTAGGAATTTCTATCGTTGAAATCCCTAATATGTCACCTCTGTTTTATAACTTATACTTTGTCGAAACGACAATTGCTTTTACCGCCAGTTTCTTGTTTGCCATCATCGGGATTAAGTGGCTCATTGCAATGGTAAATAGAACGAAGTTATCGTACTTTGCAATTTATTGCATTGCTTTAGGTGCAATTGTGTGGATTTTCCTTAATGACGTTCCATTCGCCTAACAGCTAAATTAGGGGTATAGATTTGAAAATCACTAGAAAGTCGTAATTGATTATTTTCATAGTGTATTCTCATATCGTCATCAAAAAAAATCATATCCTTTTTAAACATGTAGAGTTCAAAGGCATTCGTATCAATTTTTACTAGATCTCCCTTGGAGCTTTCTAATTCAATGTTAAGTAAGGGAATGCCGTTTACAGCACACCCACAGTCTTCTGTATCATAAAAAAGAACGAATATTTCATCTTTGTTTATTAAACCATTTAAATAATTTTGGGCATCTATTGAAAAAGTTATTTGCATTTTAACACCTCATCTAATTAGTTAAAGAGGTTAGGACAAAAGTGTTTTAATCAATGAGAAGTCCGAACGAAATGAATAGTTGGTACAAATCCTTCGCTTCGGAAATATACTTCGCTTTCCGCGGGCGGCTGGTGAGCCTCCTCGTGCTTACGCACTGTGGGGTCTCACCCATGCCTTTCATCCCGCAGGAACGGGCGCTACTCCTAGGCTAATACTTCGAGAGTTGTCTCGAAGGATACTCTTCGTCAGCATTAGCATGTAGAGGAAGAGACAGTATCTCTTCGTATATTTCCTCCGCTACGGACGGTTTGAATTGTTCGAATTTTCGGTTAAAACTAGTTAGATCCCAATCTCTTTTGTTATAAATAAAAAACGATCCATATGCTCATGTAAATGATGAGCATACAAATCGTTGAGTTATGTAGATGGAGGAGGAAGAGGGATTCGAACCCCCGCGCGGTTTAACCCGCCTGTCGGTTTTCAAGACCGATCCCTTCAGCCGAACTTGGGTATTCCTCCGTATCAACTGGTGGACCCTGTAGGACTCGAACCTACGACCAACCGGTTATGAGCCGGTAGCTCTAACCAACTGAGCTAAGGGTCCAAGCAATTACTTAGTTATTTAAATAAAGATGGTAGCGGCGGAGGGAGTCGAACCCCCGACCTCACGGGTATGAACCGTACGCTCTAGCCAGCTGAGCCACGCCGCCATAAATGGCTCCACAGGTAGGACTCGAACCTACGACCGATCGGTTAACAGCCGATAGCTCTACCACTGAGCTACTGTGGAATAAAAATTAAGGACAAGATTTATATTACCATGAAGTAAGTTTTTTTGTCAACATTCAAAATTTGTTTTTAAAACAACAGAGTTTGAAATAGAAGGACATGAAAAAATATACCACACTACTTTTTTAATGGCAAGATTTTTTTTGAACTTAAGGAAAGCACCTACCACCTTAATGGGTCTACCCTGAAAATACAAAACGGCTTGCTTATTCTCATAGCGCTATAAAACAGAAAAACCACCTGTTTTAGAGGCTTGTTCGAACAAACACACCGTTTTGTGAAGTATATCCAATCTATTGTAGGACACTTTTCTTTCATTTCATGTCATTTCAGAAAATTACTTAAAGGTTTTCTTCTCCGATAACCGCTTCAGCAATATTAACGGCATGGTCACCAATACGCTCAAGGTTACTTACAATGTCTACAAAAACAATTCCAGCTGCTCCTGTACAACTTCCTTCGTTGACACGTAAGATATGGTTTTTACGAAGCTTTCTTTCCATCTTGTCAATTTTTTCTTCTTTTAACATGACAGAACGTGCTTCGATAATATCATTGTTCTCTAAGGCTTTAATTGCTTGTTTTAAAGTAGAAATCGTCAATTCAAACATGACATCAAGGTCTTGCATCGCTTGATCTGATATTGTTACTTTGTTAGTGATTTTATAATCAATTAACTCCACAATATTCTCCATGTGATCACCGACCCGTTCAATGTCTCGAACTGTGTCCATGAGCATTGAGTGAAGTTCTGAATCTTTTGCTGATAATGATTTTGCAGAGATCAAAATTAAATAATCGGTAATTTTATGATCTAGATTATTAATCGCATCTTCAAATTGAACCGTTAATTCAGCATGCTTCTTTTGATTTGTTTTAGCATACTGACTTGCTTCTAATAATCCTTGCTCAGCAAATTCGGACATACGTAATACTTCTTTTTTTGCTTGTCCTAAAGCAATAACTGGTGATTGCTGAATAAACATCGGATCCAAATGTTGTGCTTTATATTCAATTGCTGAGTCTTTCCCTGGAATTATTTTTGTTACAATTAATGCTAGGATCGCGATAAAGGGCAATTGAATAAGAACATTGGCCGTGTTGAAAATCCCGTGTGCAAAAGCGATTTGCATTGGTCTATTTAGATCAAGTAGAGCTGAAATATAAATGATAAAATTGGTGTATGGCACTAGTACTAGCAAGATGATAAATGTACCAATTAAATTAAAGATAACATGTGTTAAAGCTGCCCGCCTTGCCGCAATAGACGCTCCTATTGATGCTAAAACAGCTGTAATAGTTGTCCCAATATTATCACCAAAAAGAACAGGGAGTGCTGCCCATATATCCATTGTCCCTTGGTCATATAAAGTTTGTAATAATCCAATTGATGCAGATGAACTTTGAACGATTACTGTAAATACTGTACCAATTACTACACCTAAAATTGGATTTTCACTCATACTTATTGTTAGGTCTGTAAAAGCTTGCAATGTTCGCAGTGGTTTCATTGCATCACCCATTAGACTTAATCCGTAAAAAAGTGCACCAAAACCAAAGATAACTTGTCCATAATTATGAGCTTTTTTATTTTTAATAAAGAAAATAAAAAATGTACCAATTGCAATAATTGGAAGTGCGTATGCTTGAATTTTAAAACCGATAATAAATGCAGTGACTGTTGTCCCAATATTCGCACCCATAATAACACCAATTGCTTGCTTTAATGTCATAAACCCTGCATTAACAAGTCCAATTGTTAATACTGTAGTACCTGTACTTGTTTGTAATGCTACAGTAACTACTAAACCCGCAATTACACCCATCACTGGATTGGAAGTAAACTTATCTAATATATCTCTAAGTCTGTTCCCAGCAACTTTTTGAAGTCCATCCCCCATAAATTTAATTCCAAAAAGGAATATACCTAGTCCCCCAAAAAACAGAAAAAGTATTTGTTGAATATCCAAAAAACTCGCCCCTTCAAAATGTGATCTTCTTAATTTCGACAATCCTCTACAAGCATACTTGTTTATTATTGATAATTTATTAACGTTTTGTAAAGATTTTGTAAAGATTTTTAAAACCACTTGTTCTTCTTTGCCTTTTTTTCTTTAACATATTATTAATAAAATTAACAAAATAAAGATTGATGTGTTATGTAACTTACTTTTCACCAATCACCTTTTAAGTATTAAAATTAATTGTCTACTTGTTAGGCTTCGAAAGTTTCTGTAAAATATACCATAGTCTATTATTTGTTTTAAAATAAAATTTTCAATTAAAGGAGTAAAGAATGAATATTTTTCAGCAGTTCTTTAAAAGTTTATATTCTCCACTAACAGTTGCGAAGTTTCGCTTTCAAGGAATAGGAAAAACAATCTTATATGTGTTTGTTCTAATGATGATTACCACTTCCATAGCGGCCTACCAATTGGGTTCAACGATTTCTTCAGTTGTTCAACAATTTCAAGTCGATCTTCAAAATGAATTACCTGATTTTGAAATAAAGAACAGTGTTTTAATTTCAGATCTTGACCAACCCCTATATGTTACCCAAAATGGTGACCTATTCATCTTTGATTCATCAGGGACATTAACTGTTTCAGATATCGAAAATCAATATGATAACGCACTTGCCTTATTAGAAACTGAAGCTGTTTTCGTTTCTGACGGTGTAGCCGAATCTTTTAGATACCGTGAATTTGGTAATGTAAATTTTACAAAAGAGCAATTAGAAGAATTAACAGAAACCGTTGTTGAATTGTTGCCACTTATTATAAGTATTGTTGTATTTATTCTGTTTCTTGTACTAACTACTTTAAAATATATTGGGATTTTCGTTCTAACTTTATTCGGTTTAATTATTAGAAAAAATACAGCAACAGCTCTTTCTTATAAACAAGTATGGGTACTATGCGCCTATGCCGTAACATTGCCTACTGTATTCTTTGCAATTACTGACTCATTAAACATTGTTATTCCACTTTCTTTTACTCTTTATTGGGTAGTTGCTGTGATTATGCTTTACCTTATCTTTAAGGAAATACCAAAACCTAAAGCAGAAGAAATAGCAGAAGACCCGATGGACCGATATTAAAAAAGATTAATTAAAATTAATAAGTAAAAACGAGTAGAAGCCCTAGGCTCTACTCGTTTTTATTTTCATTTTCCATTTTCCGCACAACAATCCTCGTTCCATCTACAGATAGCACTTCAACTTTTGCTCCCGCATCTAACCATTGATTATCGCTTGTTGCACTAAAATATTTCCCGTCAACTTCTATTGTTCCAATCGGACGAAATGGAGTTGCCGTTACTGCCGATTTTCCAACTAAATCTTTGTAGGAGTCATTTAGAGAATTATAGCCTAAGTCTCCTGTTAAGCGGTCTTTAAGAGTCATTTTTGACCAAAGGTTTCTAGATGGAAAAACTTTCATGAAAAGTAAGGAAGCAGCTGCACCTAATAGTAAAGCCATTGCTACTAAGAAACCGTAAACAACCGTAGGAGTAGGAATCGCTATTCCTAAAATCATTAGAAATATTCCTAAAAGAGCAACAGTTCCATCTGTAATAAACTTACCATCAATGACAATTAGGGCTACACCACATATATAGAGAAGGGCAACCCATAAACCCACGCCAGAACCTGCAGTAATATGAAAAGAAAAGTACGTCGCCATAATCCCTATTCCTATTATTGCAAACAGGCCTTTTACTTTAACAAATAATTCTCCAAATAAAAATAAGGTACCAAGAAATACGACAAAAAAACCAACGCTAGCTATATTTAAAATATCCATGTCCTCACTCCTCGTGAATATACTATTTAGTATATATTTACGAATTAAATCAAATAACGGTTTCAAAAATCAAAAAAATAATAAATGTCTATTGAGTGAACTTCATAATTACCAAAAATGACCCATATCAAACTAAGTATTTTAATGGCTATATTATGGAATAATGAAATTCATTAAACAAAAGTTGGCATAATAAAAATGATGAGGTGGTAATAATGAGAAAAAATCAGGTTCAAAAAGAAGAAGTGACAAATAAAAAAGTAAAAACAACCTTTCCATTTAAACAAATACAAACAAAGAAGCTTTCTGTTTAATAGCTATTTACATATTCTCACCTGATTCTATATAAAAAAACCCCAGTTTTAAAATAGGGTCTACTCCTTAAGAAGTAAGACCCTAGCTCCACTTTCTACCCTTTTGTAAACCAACCTTTGATCGCATTAATGAGCTCACTAATGACCTCAAGGAACTTAGCAATAAATGTTTGTGTATCTTCTCTAGCTAAAATGTCTCCTAAATTATCACGTATTTTTCCGATTTGATTTTGTACTTGGTTCCAATCAATATTTAAATCCTTCATTCGATTAAATAAAGAAACTAGACCATTTAGCTCATCAGCATTTAAAGTAATTCCTAGTTCCTGTGCAACTCGTGTGATTAAATCGCGTAACTCTTCATCAGTTGTTACTGGGTTTTTCGCAATTTCTTCTTTAATTCGTGTCATTAACTCTGTCGCTTGGTCAAAACCAAGACGATCTCCAAGTTCTGCTGTCTTAACCATTTCTTCATTAGCAACTTGCTTTTGCTCTTCTGGAATTTCAATATCTGTTGTAATTTCATATGCTTTAATAATACCAGTTAAAGCTCCTGTACCTGATACTTTAAAAGGGGCAGTAACATAAATATCAGCATCGGTAATTCCAGCTGTAACTAGTGCATTTGCATACATCCCTTCAGAAACCCAATCAATATTATTTGTTGTAACAGTAATTCCAGCTCCACTTTCTAATAATGTAATCCTTGTTGAAGAAATAGAGCGGGTTCCAATTTTCTGTTTACTAATGTAATTTCCTAAAGCTTGATGTTCTTCTTGATTTGTAACTGTAATAATTTCAACATCTTCTGGAACATTCATTTCCCGAAGAAGTTGTTTTTTCTGATCATCTGTTAAATTTTCTCCCAGTGTAACAATAACCTCTCCTACTACAGCATCACCTAAAACTGAGTTTGGCACAACTAAGCAAAACAAACCTATTAATAGAAACAAGATAATTTTTTTCATTATATTTCTCCTTTAAAACAATAATTTTTTATTTCTTACTAAAAGTAATAGAACACTTTTTCCCCGAAAATAAAAAGGGACTTTTGATCTATCTTTATTATAGAGTAAAACTACGAGTATTATATTGTTCACTTCCTACTAATTCCTTCCTTAAAAACTTGTTTAAATACTTGTAACTTTATTTTTAACGCTGTCATCACCCAAATGCTTGTAAAGAGAAATAAAAGAAACGCTTTCACAAACATATCAATAACCTCGACCATCCACAAAGCGAAAAATATTGGCCCAAATGCGACTCCTAAAAAGCGTATCATGCCATATAAAGAGACGATTAGACCTCTTTCTTTTCCACCAACAGAAGAGGTAATTAATGTATTGATACACGGTAGTATTAAGCCTACTCCTGTTGCTATCAATGTTAAGCCAAATATTAGTCCAGACAAGTGAGAGAATACCATTAAAAATACAAACGCACCTAAAATGATCCCACTCCCCGTAGATATAAGCCTTTTCATATAATCATGATTATCCCCTATTCGTTTCCCAGTCCAGTAAGATACAACTGTTAACGCTCCTAATGGGAATGTGAACACGATCCCTTTGAAAACTCCATCAATTGCATAAATTCTCTCTATTTCAAACGATAAAAATACGAGCAATCCAAATAAAATAAACAAGGCCATTGCTCCCAAAAAAGAAAGCGGAAATAACCATCTCGCCTCTCTTTTTAATACCTTCCACAACATTTTTGCGTAACTTGATAAAGGCTCATTATACTTTTCTTGAACAATAGGTTTTATAGAAAAATATATTCCCAAAAACGCAATTAAAGAAACTATAAAGTACACATAAAAGGCACTGTACCAAAATAATAATGCTGCCAAGGCTCCGATAAAAGGACTGACAACTTTACCAATCCCATTAAAAACTTCCAATGCCCCTAAGTTTTTGCTTCTCTCATTCCCAGAAAAAAGATCACCTACTAAGGCCATCGCCAGTGGTGCTGTACCTCCAGCTCCTATACCTTGAATGACCCTTCCAGCTAGTATCCAATGAAACGGTTCTGCTACTCCTCTTCCAGCTATAATTGTGACGACGCTACCACCCATGACAAATAGTAAAGAAATGAGGATAATTTTCTTCCTACCAAATCGATCTGATAAAAAACCGACAATTGGAATGACTAGGGCTGCTACAATAGAAAAAACAGATAATAAAAACCCTACTTCAAAAGCTGAAATATTTAATTCCTCTTCCATTGTTGGCAAGATTGGAATTAACATTGAATTTCCGAGAACCATCACAAAAGGTAACAAGCCAATAATTAAGATTAGTAAAGATGATTTATTTTTCATAGTATAACTCCATATTCTGTCATATAAAAAATGGGACAAGCATACATTAAATTAACAGCTTGTCCATTGTGATTAATTTTATTAGGAGGGTATTAATGAAAAAGCTATTCATACCAATTATTTTATTAATTACTATATACAGTGTTTATTATGACCTGAACATCGGTACGTTACCCACTAAGACGACATTAGCCGCTGTACCAAATGCTCCTGAGGAGAGTAACAATATTTCTGTGGATATTCCTGCTGAGCTTATAGTTGTCGAACCTGGCTACACTGTCCTTTCAATTGTGGAAGAGCTTCATAACGAGCCAGTAAATGCCTCGATCCAACAAATTGTCGTTGATTTTGAAGCATTAAACCCTGGTACGTCAGCAAATAGAATTATCACCGGTAAAGCATATTTATTTCCAATATATCGTAAATGATGAATTGCTTCCTTCTTGCCAAACCTTCTACTTCATTGATAAAATGAAACTAATTTTGAATTACTTATAATTATGAATTAAAATTGATTTCATAATTCATAATTCATAATTCACAATTCACAATTTATCATTTTCGAATTAATAGAAGGGGCGATTTTTAACCAATGACCCAAATCATTCATAGAACAAAAACAAGACCTGTAAAAGTAGGCCCAATTACAATTGGTGGAAATAATGAAGTAATTATTCAAAGCATGACAACAACGAAAACACATGATGTTGAGGCAACTGTGGCAGAAATTTTGAGGTTAGAAGAGGCAGGGTGTCAAATCGTACGTGTCGCTTGTCCTGAAATGAAGGATGCCGAGGCGATAAGTGAAATAAAAAAAAGAATTAATATACCACTTGTAGTCGATATTCATTTTGATTACCGGCTTGCCTTAGTTGCCATTGAAGGTGGTGCCGATAAAATCCGGATCAATCCAGGTAATATTGGAAAACGGGAAAAAGTTGAGGCAGTTGTTAAACTTGCTAAAGAAAAAGGAATTCCAATCCGAATTGGAGTAAATGCTGGATCTTTAGAAAAACGTATCATTGAAAAATACGGATATCCAACTGCAGATGGAATGGTAGAAAGCGCCCTTCATCACATTAAAATCCTTGAAGATCTCGACTTTCACGACATAATTGTTTCAATGAAAGCTTCTGATGTTAACTTAGCGATAGAAGCTTACGAAAAAGCAGCACAAGCTTTTGATTACCCGTTACATCTAGGTATTACAGAATCAGGAACATTATTTGCTGGAACAGTAAAAAGTGCTGCTGGTCTTGGAGTTCTTCTTCACAAAGGGATTGGTAATACAGTTCGGATTTCACTAAGTGCCGATCCTGTTGAGGAAGTAAAAGTGGCTCGAGAATTATTAAAATCATTTGGACTTGCTGCAAATGCTGCAACTTTAATCTCCTGCCCAACTTGCGGAAGAATTGAGATCGATTTAATTAGTATTGCAAATGAAATAGAGGAATATATCTCTAAACTAAAAGTCAATATCAAAGTAGCTGTATTGGGTTGCGCTGTTAATGGGCCTGGTGAAGCAAGAGAAGCTGATATTGGCATTGCTGGAGCAAGAGGAGAAGGCTTATTATTTAGACATGGAGAAATTGTTCGTAAAGTCCCAGAGGCAATTATGGTCGAAGAACTGAAAAAAGAAATTGATAAAATTGCAGCTGAAAAAATGCAAAAGAACTAAAAAGAGGAGGGTGACTCTGAAGTGTCAGCTCACCTCAAGTTAATACTATATACAGATACAGGAAAATTATCCAATCTATATATAGCACTTGAGGTGACTGACACTTTGCTTTTGAGTCACCCTCCATTCTTTTTATTCTAGACTGTACGGGTTAGAAAAATGGTGAGAAAAACAACGTTAAGACGATTGAAACCGCACCAATACCGATTGCCCAGTTTCCAAGTCCTGTTGCTCCATTTCGACGGGCGATAAAGCCAACAATTATACCTGCAGCTCCTAAAATAACAGGTAAGAAGAACAATGAAATTATAGAGAGTACAATGGCAAAAGCCCCTACCCCTCTACCTTCGTTAACTTCACCATCCATGTCAGCATCAGTTTCCCTGTCTACATTGTCAGCAAATGGACGTTCTGCAACAAATCCACGTTGCGGTGCAAACTCGGCTGCTGTTTCTTCTCGATGATCCCCAATAGGATAATCAGCGGATGTCACACCATTCGGATTTTCATCTCTTTCACTATTCTCTAATCGAAGAGACCGATTATCCTGATTGGCGTTATTATTAACACCATTAATCTGATTAGTGTTATTGTTGTTAACACCGAACCTATTGTTGTTATTGTTATTCATATCAGTCATTGTCATCCCTCACTTTCTTTTTCAGGAGCATTTTTAGTATTACACTAGATGTGTCAGATATAGATGTTAATGATTTCAAATTTAGGAATGTATTTTTTTATGTTATGATATGAAGAGAAAATATTGAATTGGGTGGGGTCTTTAATGAAAAAACAAAAACGCTTTGGGTTTGATATAGATGGAACTGTTACATGTCCAGAAACGTTCATTCCTTACTTGAACAAACATTTTAATACGAACATCACGTTAGCAGATATTACTCAATATGAATTATCGCCCTTATTAAATGTAACAAAAGAACAGTTTTGGGAATGGATGAAAGACCATGAACCAATTATTTATGCAAATGCCAAACTAGCCACTTCCTTTACTGAAGTTTTTAAGGAATGGCAAGATACACATCACTTTACTTATATTAGCGCTAGAGGAAATCATCTTCTTGAAGTTACTGAAAAATGGTTTCAAAAAGAAAATATCCCCTACCACCATATTGAATTGTTAGGTCAACACGACAAGCTGAATGCTGTAAAAAAGCATAATATTGAAATATTCTTTGAAGATAAACACGACAATGCTTGTGATATTGCAGAAGAATGCAAAATTCCAGTTATTTTGATGGACACACCTTATAACCAAGACCCAATTCCAAGTGAGGTTATTAGAGTTAAAAATTGGAAAGAGGCTGCCGTTTGGGTCGATAATTGGTTAAAATAAAAAAAGTTCCTACCTATGCAAAAGTGCTTAGGAGGAACTTTTTCTTATTCATTAATACACTCTGAACAATACCCGTAGATTTCAAATTTATGGCCAACAATTTTAAAATCGGCTGAATCACCAAGTTGATCCATAGGACATAAATGAATATGTTTTGTCTTCCCACATGTTAAACATATGATATGATGATGGTGTTCACCGACTGAGCAACTAAAACGAAACTTTTTTTCCCCATCAAGCTCTGTCATTTCCAATATTCCCAAGTCAACAAATGTAGATAAATTCCGATAAATCGTATCAAAACTCAATCCCGGATAATCACCTTGCATGGCTTCGAGGACATCTTTTGCTGCAATATATCTTTTCTGATCTGAAAATAGCTGTAACATTTGTTCTCTTTTTCCAGTATGCTTGTACCCTTTTTCTTTTAAGAGAAGTAATGCTTGAGTAACATCCATCTAAAACGCCTCCCCTATCTGCTTACCATACGTGTTAACGCTTCTTTTTAAATATTATTGTTATGATTAAGATTAAAACAGCAGTAACTACAATAGTCCCCCCAGGTGCTAAATCTAAATGATAAGCACTTATTAATCCTACTATAACTGATAGTTCACCAAAAAGGATTGAGAAAACAAACATTTGTTTAAAACCTTTAGCAATTCTCATACTCGCAGCTACAGGTAAGGTCATGAGAGAAGAAACAAGAAGAATCCCGACAATCCGCATTGAAGAAGCAATAACAAGAGCAACCATGATGACAAAAATTAAATGGACTAGCTTTTTGTTAATTCCAGAGACGATAGCTTGTTCTTCATCAAATGATAAAAAGAATAATTCTTTATAAAAGATTATTAATAATATAGTAACTACAATTGTTATTGCTGAAATTGTATATAGATCAGATCTTGTTACAGCAATAACACTCCCAAATAAATAATTAAATAGATCGGTATTAAAACCATCTGCCAAAGAAATAAAGACTACACCTAAACCAATCCCACCCGAAAGAATAATTGGAATTGATAGTTCTTGGTAAGTTTTGTAAACTGTTCTTAATTTTTCAATGAGGAGAGCTCCCCCCACTGAAAAAATTATCCCTAAATAGAGAGGGTTAAGTCCTGCAAAAAATAGCACATGTTTACCTAACAAAAGACTACCTGCAATCCCTGCCAAAGTAATATGGGACAAAGCATCGGCAATTAGCGATAAGCGCCTAACTACAAGGAATACGCCTAAAATCGGTGCTAAAAAGCCCACCATTATTCCGGCAAAAAAGGCATTCCTAAGAAATTCATACTGGAGAAAAACTGATATTAATTCCATCCTATTCTCCTCCAGGGTGATTATGGGTAAGTAAATGTACTTCCTGACCGTGGAAGGCCGATAGCCCATGATTGTCATGAAAATCTCTTGTATTTCCATGGAAATGTAGCTGCTTATTTAAACAGGCTACAGCATTTACATGTTCTGTCATTGCTGTCACATCATGGGTAACCAAAAGAAGTGTTATCCCTTTTTTGTTTAAATCACTTAACATCGCATAAAAATTATTAGCAGAGCGAATATCAACACCAACTGTTGGTTCGTCTAAGATTAGTAACTCAGGATCGCTTACCAAAGCCCTAGCAATGAAAACTCTTTGCTGTTGTCCACCGGAAAGCTCACCAATGTTTTGTTTTGTGTATTCTGTCATTCCAACAAGTTCGATCACTTTTTTCACCTTTTCTTTATGTTGCCTAGTAAGAAAGCGAAAAAGACCAACTTTTCGAAATAATCCCATCGAAACAACTTCAAACACCGATGCTGGGAACCCGCTGTTAAAACTGTTTGCTTTTTGAGAGACAAAACCTATTTTTTCCCAATGATTAAACCTATTTATTGGCTGATCAAATAATGTAATTTTTCCTTTAGTGGGTTGTAGTAACCCTAGAATACATTTTAACAAGGTAGATTTACCAGATCCATTAGGTCCAACTAAACCAAGAAAGCTACCTTTCTTCACTTGTAAATTAATATTTTCTAATACAGACCTAGTCCCGTATTGAAAAGACAAAGACCGAATATCAATGATATTTTCATTTTTATCTACTTTACACATAATAAATAATCCTCCAGTGAAGGGAAAACTTAGATTAAGAAGCCTTAGTTTGTTTTATGCTCTTTTTGTTCCTATTTGAACTAATTCCTCATTAATTTTAAGAATTATTCCGTTTTACCCATTGGTAGTATACATGACAGTAAAGACTTTGTAAACGAAAGCCATTTCCATTATAGTATTGTATAATGGAAAAAATACCTTTTTCTTTCTAGCTACTAGGAGGCTTATCAATAATGAAAAAACAAAAAATCGCTCTCATCGACATTGGTTCAAACTCAATTCGCCTCGTTATTTTCCATCTAGATGAAAGTGGTTATTATAGAGAAATACAAAATTTAAAAGTGGTCGCAAGACTGAGTAGTCATATAAATGACGAAGGAGATTTAACAAACAAAGGACTTCATGTATTATTGACTACTTTGCAAAAATTCCAAGAAATTACGCGTACATATGAACTATCTAAAGTTAAATGCGTCGCCACAGCAGCCATTCGTCAAGCAAAAAATCAACGAGAAATCTTGACAACGGTAACTAAAATGACAGACTTTACAATTCGAGTATTATCAGAGTATGAAGAAGCCTTTTTTGGCTACTTAGCAGTTACAAATTCAACTAGTATTCAAGATGGAATTACGATTGATATCGGCGGAGGTAGTACTGAAGTTACTTTATTTAAAGATAGAAAGCTACTCCATTATCATAGCTTTCCTTTTGGTGCTATTTCCTTAAAGAAAAAATTTATAAATAGTGAAATACCTACGTTACAAGAGCTTTTAAAATTGAGACTTTTTTTAACTGAGCAATTTCAATCATTGCAATGGCTAAACCAAGAGGAAATTCCTGTTGTTGGAATTGGCGGAAGTGCTAGAAATCTTTCTCTTATTAACCAAAAAAAGACGAACTATGCTCTATCAGGACTACATCAGTACGTAATGCACTATGAAAACCTGAAGGAGATCACAAATCATTTAAACCAGCTTACTGTTAAAGAAAGACAATCAACAGATGGTCTTACAAAAGACCGCGCAGACATTATCATACCAGCAGCCGAAGCAATTACAACCTTAATGGAAGTGTCCGGCGGAAAAACATTTATTATGAGTAATAAAGGACTTAGAGATGGTCTATTTTATGAAGAAGTTTTTAAACAACTTAACATTGATTTTTTCCCAAGTGTTGCAGAAGAAAGCTTTTTCCAACTGACTCGTGATTATGAAATAAATATCGATCAAGTAAAATACCTATCAAAATTAGCCGCTCAGCTTTTCTATGAATTGAAAGGGATTTTTAAACATGATTTAATCGGAGAGGATTTACGGCTGTTACACTTAAGTAGCCGTGTACTTTATTTAGGTGAGTGTATTAGTCATGAAGCAAGTAGTCAACATACATTTTACTTATTAACGAATTTATCCATTGATGGCTTAACACATGTTGAGCGATTAAAAATTGCTTTAATTGCTTCCTTTAAGTCAAGAGGTTCACTTCAAACTTATGCAAAACCTTACGAAGATTGGTTTTCTAAAAATGAATTTGAAAAAATTGAACTATTAGGAGCTATTTTAAAATTTACATATAGCTTAAACCGAACAAAGCGAGAAGTTTTCTCTGTCTTAAAAATAACTGAAATGAGTGAAGAAAAAATCAACCTAAAGCTCATTTTTAATAAGGAACCATATTTTGAGGAAAATCAAGCACAAAAGTATAAAAAACCTCTTGAAAAAATCTTAAAAAAACGAATCGAACTGCACTTTTCTAATGAAAATTAACATATAATTTACAAAAGTTTTCCACTATATTTGTTATTATTATAGGATAGGCTTTTTGCTAGTTGACTAATGTTTGGAAAGGTTGATTTTATGATTGAAAATTCAAATCTACTTAGTAACATTATCGATTTGAATAACCCAAACTTTTATAATAATCGAGAACTGAGCTGGCTTTCCTTTAATGAAAGGGTTTTAGAGGAAGCAATTGACGAACGTAATCCGTTATTAGAACGGTTAAAATTTATGGCTATATTCAGCTCAAATCTTGATGAGTTTTTTATGGTTCGAGTTGCTGGGTTAAAAGACCAAGTGAAAGCTGGCTACAACAAACCGGAGAATAAAGCAGGTCTAACCCCCCGAGAGCAACTTAACAAAATTTCGGATTTAAATCATCGAATTGTTTTGTTACAAGATCGCTTATTTACTGAAACTCTCATACCGATGTTGTACCACGAGGGATTTCAGTTTTTAGCGATTGAAGAGTGCAATGAGGAGCAAATCAACTTTATTCAAGATCGCTTTGACACGTACATTTTACCTGTACTTACACCTATGGCTATCGACGCTTATCGGCCATTCCCAATGCTATTAAATAAGAGCTTAAACTTAGCTGTTCTTTTAAAAAAAGCAGATAGTAGGAAAGATAAATTAGCGATTGTTCAAGTTCCAGGTGTCTTAACTAGATTTATTGAGGTACCTTCTGCAAATGGAAAAAGTCAGTTTATACTCTTAGAAGATGTTATTAGTCAATTTATTCATAAACTTTTCATAGGATATAGCGTTTTATCTGTTTCACCATTTAGAGTAACACGAAATGCGGATTTAACAATTCATGAAGAAGGTGCACGAGACTTATTAAGAGAAATAGAAAAAGAATTAAAAAAACGAAAATCCGGGGCCGCAGTACGACTAGAAATTCAAGAAGGAAAAATGTCTGAAAAGGTTCTATCATTTTTATTAGACATTTTAGAACTAAAACAAAAAGATGTCTATTCTTTTTGTGGGCCTCTTGATTTAACATTCTTATTTAAGTTTTATTCTATCGTCGGCGCAGAGCATGATTACTTAATTAATGAAACACAAATTCCTCAACCACCAGAGGATTTAGAAAATGAAGAAGATATATTTGAAGCGATCCTAAAAAAGGATATCTTCCTCCACCATCCATTTGAATCATTTCAACCTATCATTGACTTTATTTCGACTGCTGCTGACGATCCTCAAGTTCTAGCAATAAAGCAGACGTTATACCGGGTCAGTGGGGACTCGCCAATCATTCATGCTTTAGCTAGAGCTGCTGAAAACGGCAAACAAGTGACTGTTCTCGTTGAGTTAAAAGCAAGATTTGATGAAGAAAATAATATTCAATGGGCAAAAAAGCTTGAAAAGTCAGGTGTTCATGTAATCTATGGTATCACTGCTTTAAAAACTCATAGTAAAATAACTCTTGTTGTCCGTCATGATAAAGATCGCATCCAACGCTTTGTTCACCTGGGAACTGGAAATTATAATGACAGTACTGCAAAGCTCTATACCGATATGGGCTTATTAACTTGCGATGAGAAATTTGGCATTGATGCAACAAACTTCTTTAACTATTTAAGTGGTTTCAGTGAAAAGCCAAAATGGAATTACTTATCCACTGCCCCCTTTGAAATTCGAGAAACTTTCTTAAAATTAATTGATGAAGAAATTAATTACCATAAAAGCACAGGTAATGGAAGAATTATCGCAAAAATGAATTCGTTAACAGATAAACCAATCATCATGAAGCTATATGAAGCAAGTCAAGCTGGCGTAACCATTGATTTAATTATTAGAGGCATTTGTTGCTTAAGACCGGGTATTGAGGGTGTTAGTGAGAATATTTCCGTTCGTAGTATTGTCGACCGCTTCCTCGAACATAGTCGTGTTTTCTACTTTCGGCAAGGAGGAAAACATGCTATTTACCTATCTTCTGCTGACTGGATGACTCGTAATATGGAAAAGCGGATTGAAATCCTTTTTCCAATCGTAAATGTAAAAATTAAAAATAGAATTAAAGAAATTTTAGACATCACCTTAAAGGATAACATTAAAGCGAGAATTCAAAATAAAGATGGCGAATACTCTTATTTTAAAAAAGATATCCATGATACTGAAGTGCAAAGTCAGTTAATTTTTTACCATTTAGCCGCAAAGTACTTTGAGGACAATTAGAAAAGCGAAAGGCCGCTGCCTTTCGCTTTTGTTTTCGCTAAGTTTAAATTATCTTTTTTTACCCTTGTTGCAATTTTGAGCGCAATGCTCGCCAAAGGAGACCTTGTTTTGGAGAGAAGAAAAAAGCTAAACCAAATAATAGTGAAGCTATTAAAACAATAGTTGAGCCTGAGCTTACGTCAAAAATGACTGAGAAGAAAATGCCGAGAACACCTGAAATTACCCCGAACATGGCAGATAATACAAGCATTGTTGATAAGCGGTCTGTTAATAAGTATGCCGTAGCTCCTGGTGTAATAAGCATGGCAACTACAAGGATAATCCCTACAGCTTGCAAGGAAGCAACTGTAACGAGAGATAAGAGCAACATCAGCATGTAATGAATAAACTTCACTGGTAAACCTGTAGCTTTAGCCATCGTTGGGTCAAATGTACTCAGCAATAACGGCCGGTAAAAAAGAATGATCATTGCTACCACAAAAATACTCATCCCAAATGTGACCCACAAATCAGCTGTTGAGACTGCTAGCACATTTCCAAATAGAATATGCCAAAGATCAACACTAGTACCTCTTAGCGATGAATTCAGGACAACCCCAAAAGCAAACATAGCAGTAAACATTATTCCTATCGCCGAGTCATCTTTAATTCGACTATTTTGTGAGATATACCCAATACCTAATGCTGTTAAGACTCCTGTAATGACTGCTCCTACAAAAAAACTCGCTCCTAGCATATAGGCAATAACAACCCCTGGTAAAACAGCATGTGAAATAGCATCTCCCATTAGAGCCATTCCTCTTAAAATTATGAAGCACCCGATTACTCCACAAATAATACCTACTAAAATAGCTGCAATTAACGCATTTTGTAAATATTGATACCTAGCTACTTGATCAATAAAGCTAATTACTTGTTGCATTAACTGTTCACCACCATTATCTTGTCGTTACTTCCAAATAGTGTAATACTGCCTTTATACGCTTGGGAAAGCAGTTCTGGTTTATACACATCGGCAACTTTCCCTACTCCGACAAGCTCTTGGTTTAACAACATTAGTTGGTCAAAATATTTTTCTACCTTACTTAAATCATGATGAACAACAAAAATCGTTTTGCCGTCTTGTTGAAGCTGACGCAATAAATTAACGATAATTTCCTCAGACGTAGCATCAATCCCTACAAAAGGTTCATCTAAGAAAAAAATATCAGCTTGTTGCGCTATAGCTCTGGCAATGAAAACCCTTTGTTGCTGACCACCTGAAAGCTGCCCAATTTGGCGTTTAGCAAAATCAGTCATTCCTACTTTCTCAAGAGCAGCTCTAGCAATTTCTTTATCTTTTACTCCCACTTTCTTATACCAAGGAACGAATGCATAACGTCCCATCAACACAACATCTTCTACTACAACAGGAAAGTCAAAATCAATCGCACTTCTTTGCGGAACATAAGAAATCTTCTTTCGCATTTCCTTAATTGATTTTCCACAGATTTCGATCTTCCCAACGAATTTTTCCAAACCTAAAATAGCTTTAATTAGTGTTGATTTACCAGCACCATTTGGACCAATAATGCCAACGAGCTGACCACTTTGAAAACTGAAGTTAATATTTCTTAAAGCATGATGACCATCATAATTTACCGAGAGACGCTCAACTGTTATTTCAGGTTGATTAGCCGTCATTTTAGTACCTCCTTCAGTATGATTAAAAGTTTGCAATGGAAACATTTGTTGCGCTAAGGCAACTTAAAATTAAAAAAATATGTGTAAAACGATCACAAATTTGTTCACATTTCATTTTTCATCAAAGTCCGTTTATTTTTACTAATCAATTTCAATATATGATCTATCATAACATTTGTGCATCTTAATAATTGACAATAAAACAAAATGTTTCCTTAAGGAAACATTTTTAACTTAATCTAAATTATAAGAGTTCTCTGCTAAATATGCAATCATTTTTCCTTACTTTAACTAAAATAAAAAAGATTGGTCACCATTCTTTTCTCCATACATAAAATAAACAGACTGTTTTTTATTATAGGAGGTCTAACAATGAACCCACTTGTGTTACAAATGGTAAACCATAAGCTGAATACAATTAAAAAAGATGAGTTAATTCAACTAGCTAAGCAATACAATTTTAAAGTAACTGAAACTCAAGCAAAAAAGATCATTACTATTTTACGTTCAGAAACAATTGATGTTACGAATATGACGCAACGCGAACGCATTTTAGCTAAGATTAAACAACAAGTTGATGCTAATACTGAAAAGCAAATGAATGCAATGTTGAAGCAGTATGATCATTACTTATAATTTAATGTAAAATGTAGAATTTTTTTGTTAGTAACGCTCCGCTGTAAAGAGCTGCTCTTTGGAACTTCTAAAAACAAAATGCTCCCCATGTATTTGAACTAACATGGGGAGCATTTTGTTTTTATGCCATTATTTTTTGTTGAAGTTCTGGATCGAACTTTTTATTTTTAAGCATTTCAATTTCGTGTTTATACGGTGGCTTCGTATCTTTTTTATCGACTCCCACAAAAGGTGTTTCCAAAATTTTTGGGATATCAATAAGTTGCGGGTGATGAACGATATAACATAGCGCTTCAAAACCAATATGACCAAAACCTATATTTTCATGTCGGTCTTTTTTAGCGCCTCGTTCATTTTTACTATCATTAATGTGAAGAACCTTTAAGCGATCTAAACCAATGATCTTATCGAATTCATTTAAAACACCATCAAAATCTTCGACAATGTTATAGCCAGCATCATGAACGTGACAAGTATCTAGACAGATTGACAGCTTTTCGTTTAAGTGAACTCCATTAATAATTTCTGCTAATTCTTCAAAGCTTCTTCCGCATTCAGATCCTTTTCCAGCCATAGTCTCTAATGCAATTTGTACTTGTTGTTCTTTTTCTAACGCTTCATTTAAACCTTCAATAATCTTCTTAATTCCAACATCAGCCCCTGCATTCACATGAGCTCCTGGATGAAGAACAATTTGCTTGGCTCCTAGTTCATGTGTTCTCGCAATTTCTGATTTTAAGAAGTTTACGCCTAATTCGAATGTTTCAGGCTTTTGTGAATTTCCAATATTGATAATATACGGAGCATGGACAATAATTTCTTCAATACCGTTTTCTAGCATATGTGCAAGTCCCGCTGGTATATTCAACTCTTCAACTGGTTTTCTCCTTGTATTTTGAGGTGCTCCAGTATAAATCATAAAAGTATTCGCTCCGTATGATACTGCTTCTTCACTTGAAGCAAGAAGCATTTTTTTCCCACTCATCGATACGTGTGATCCTAGTTTCATCCTCTCAACTACTCCTTATTATTTCTTTTTCTTTCTTCTATTTTGTAGATCAACCTTTTCTTGTGCCCATCTAGCTCGCTTCTTATAAGATGGTTTTACTTTTTTCGGTTTTGCTTTCGCTTTACCACCAGTATTCGCTACAACTGTACCTTTTTTCGTGCCTGTTGGTGTTACGATTGTTGTCTTTCTTACGTGACGTCGTACTTTATTTTCTAATTCTACAAATTCGCCGTTCTTTAAATCTACATAAGTAAAGCGAATTTTTCGATCCATTAATTTTTGAATTGACGGTTCATCTTTTTCTTCATAGATAGATAAAGCAATCCCAGATTGTCCTGCCCTTGCAGAACGACCAACGCGGTGAATATACCAATCTAAGTCGTTTTTTGGTAACTCGTAATTAATGATATGAGTTACCCCTTTAATATCAATGCCTCGTGCTGCTAGATCTGAAGCAACTAAATATTGTACCTTAGCCGCATTTACATCTTTCATGACTGACTTCCGATGTCTAGGCTGTAAACCACCGTGAATTCTTTCTACATTTAGCCCTGCTTGCAGCATTGCATTTGCTACCTCATCAACTTGTTCTTTTGTATTGGCAAAGATAATTGCGAAATATGGATTATATTTCTTGGCAATATCTACAACGAGCTTTAACTTATCTCGATGTTTTGCTGGTAATAAGAAGTGTTCAATTTTTTCTGCTGTCGTTTGTTGTGGATCAACTTGAACATGACGCGGGTTGTTCATATATTTCTTTAAAAATGGTTGTAGTTTTTCTGGAATTGTCGCCGAAAAAACTAACATTTGTAATTCTTCTCCCATACGTGAAGCAATTTTATCTACTTCTTCAATAAAGCCCATATCAAGCATTTGATCTGCTTCATCTACAACAAAGATTTGTGAAGTGTAGACTTTTAACGCTTGTTCTTCGACCATATCCAAAACTCGTCCTGGAGTTCCTACAACGATATGTGGTTGAGTTTTTAATTTCCCAATTGTTTTTAAACGGTCAGTACCACCAACAATAAGGTTTGCCGAAATATCAATTTCATCTTCGCTTTTATTAAACTGAAGAATTTTTTCTAATTCGGAAAAAATTTGTGCAGCTAATTCTCTTGTAGGCGCTGTAATAACAGCTTGTACTTCTTCTTTCGCTACATCAATTCGCTCTAAAATTGGAATTAAAAAAGCTAATGTTTTACCTGATCCTGTCTGTGATTGTCCAATTACATCTTTTCCAGAAATGATTGCTGGAATTAACCGTTCTTGTATTTCTGTTGGCAACGAAAAGCGTTGGTCATTTAAAGCTTCAATGATAAATGGCTTTAACTGGAAACGCTCAAAATTCGATTTAGTACTCATATCCATTCTCCTACCTTTTATATCTTAAATTTAGTTCGAGCTTTTTCGATGTCTACCTTGTAAATTGACTCTACTGGGAAAGTTCACTTTCTTCAATTAGGACATTCGCTTCACACATATTTACATCCATGTTGGTGAAAGTGAACTTTCCTTGTTGTCTGACAGTATTATCCTAGACATTATACTATACCATTCTTTTCATAAAATCAAAATGATATCAAGTTATCGCGACTATTATTAATGTACCCATTTCAAGCACACACATTTATATTAGTGCATATACCTAATTGTAGAGAAATGATGTTTTTGAAGGAAAGGATGGAGCTCATGTATCCAATGCCAACACCGCAAATGCCACCAATTGCTCCTGGAGCTTCGATGTTAGGTCGAGGATTGCTTCAAGGAGGTGCTGCAAACCAACTTGCAAGTTTGCCACTTCAACAAGGTGCAATGAGTCAATCCGGTGGTATATTATCTAAACTTTTAGGTGGTGCACAAGCTGGGGGCGGTGGCTTAAATAATATTCTAGGTATGCTACAAAATGCCCAAAAAGCCATAGGCGTGTATCAACAAGTAAGTCCAATGGTGAAACAATATGCACCCTTTGTTAAATCTTTACCAGCTCTTATTAGCATGATGAGGGGCAGTAATTCCGAGCAAGAAGAAACTAATGAGAACGTCGCTGTAGAAGATATTGAAATAGAAGAAGACGTCAAGAAAAAAACGAAAAAGAAAAAAAGCAAAAAGGATAATAGTAAAACCAGTAATATCAAAAAAAACGCGACAAAAAAACCAACAAAAGATAAACAAAAAAAGAAGTCACAGAAAGAAATTTCAAAGGGACTTCCCGCACCAAAACTTTATATTTAATATTCGTTTTAAAGAATTGGGGCTGGCCTCGAATATCTTTTTTGAGTCATCCTCTCTTTTTATACATAATTTGAGATTGTTGGGACATACTATAGTAGTAAACAGGAAAACAGTTAATTGTTGTAAAATTTTTCTTTTTCAAACAAATGTGTTATAATTGATTTTATCCTCAATAATCTTCATAATAAATAACCACTGTTTTTTACATATTACGCTCCGCATAATTTGTACTATTCTCCAAAAAGCTTATATATAGTTGATAGTTGAGAATAGCTGTTTATTGTTATAGAAAACGTTTGGAGGTATGCTTATGTTCAATGTAGGTGATCACGTCGTATATCCATATCACGGTGCTGGAACAATTCGAGATATTGAAGTAAAGGAAGTTTTAGGGGAAAAGTTGTCTTATTTTGTTTTATATTTCCCTCTAAATGATGTAACATTAATGCTTCCGGAAGATCGGATTAACAGCTCAGGGTTAAGAAAGGTTATTGAAGAAAATCAACTAGATGAACTAATTTATGCCCTTCAAAATGGTATTCAAACGAAAAATGAGAATCCTAAACAATACTCAAGAGAAAACGAAAATTTATTAAAAACAGGAAACATTATTGACGCAGCTCATGTTATTGCTAACTTAAGCTTAAAGGATTATGAACGTACTAACGGTCTTCATATTCAAGATCGTAAAAACTTAGATAAAGCAAAACAATTCATTGTAAGTGAATTAGTGCTTGCAAATGACATGACAGAAGAAGAAGCATATGCTTTTATCGATGAAAACGTTCAAATCTCACAAGGCGCATAACTAATCATAGTAGAACATCCTTCAATAGGATGTTCTTTTTATTTTACTAAAAATCCCAGCATCTTTGAACTACATTCACAACTCTACACTCTAAACTCTAAACTAGCATCTAATTCATTGCGCAACGTTCAACCATTCAATTATAATGAAGTTAGTGCTAAATTTATAGTATTTAGCTTAGAGTTTTCTTTATCTTTAT
The DNA here is from genome assembly GCF_001866075.3 of Anaerobacillus isosaccharinicus. Classification (GTDB taxonomy): domain Bacteria; phylum Bacillota; class Bacilli; order Bacillales; family Anaerobacillaceae; genus Anaerobacillus; species Anaerobacillus isosaccharinicus. The sequence continues at coordinate 50,333 of NZ_CP063356.1, forward strand.
TACAGTTAATTCGTAGACGTACAAACTAAAAGGAGGCTACACAATAGTGGAAGTTATTAAGATTTCTCCCCGTGGTTATTGCTATGGTGTTGTTGATGCTATGGTATTAGCAAGGCAAACTGCCAAAAATTTAGATTTACCACGTCCAATTTATATATTAGGAATGATTGTTCACAATAAACATGTTACTGATGCATTTTCTGAAGATGGTATCATTACTTTAGATGGACCTAATCGTCTTGAGATTCTTAGTAAAATTGATAAAGGAACTGTTATTTTTACAGCACACGGTATTTCTCCAGAAGTTCGTAAGATTGCCAGAGAAAAAGGCCTTACGACTGTTGATGCTACCTGCCCAGATGTAACAAAAACACATGATCTAATATTAGAAAAAACAAACGCAGGTTATGAAATCATTTACATCGGCAAAAAAAATCATCCTGAACCTGAAGGAGCTGTAGGGGTTGCCCCAAATCATGTTTATCTTGTCGAGAATGTCTCAGATGTAGAAAAACTAGACTTAGGCTCTAAAGATATTATTATTACAAATCAAACGACTATGAGCCAATGGGACGTCTCTCATATTATGAAGGCTGCTTTGGATAAATATCCTCAAGCCCAAATCCATAACGAGATCTGTCTTGCCACGCAAGTTCGTCAGGAAGCTGTAGCTGAGCAAGCGAAAGAAGCTGACCTTCTGATCGTCGTTGGCGATCCGAAAAGTAATAACTCAAATCGTCTTGCCCAAGTATCTCAGGAAATTGCCGGCACACCTTCATATAGAATTGCTGATATTTCAGAATTAGATCTAACTTGGCTGAAGGGAATTAATAAAGTCGCCGTTACTAGTGGGGCTTCAACACCTACTCCAATAACCAAGGAAGTCATTCACTTCTTGGAACAATATGATGAAAAAGATTCAACTACTTGGGGAATTGAGAAAAAAGTTCCTCTAAACAAAATATTACCTAAAGTTAAAAATTAAACGGGCCTAATTGGCCCGTTTTTTAATTGCATATATTTTTATATGAAGAAGTTTACAAAAAAGTAAATGGATCTGTATTGATTGTCGAAAAGATAACCTTTGTATCGTATTTCTTTTCATTCAGAAAATTTTCGAGAAAGGTTTTCACTGCTTCCTTCATGATTTTTTCTACATTATGACCTGGATCAACAATGTTTAGTCCATCCATCATGGCGTCATGGGCAACGTGATAGTAAACATCACCAGTGACTAAAACATCGGCACCTTTAAAAAGGGCACTAGAGACATATTTATTTCCATCCCCACCTAGTACAGCTACTTTTCTAATCTTCTCTTGTAAGTTCCCTACTACACGTAATCCATCAACTTCAAATGCCTTTTTAACTAAAAGGGCAAATTCTTTTAATGTTAGTTCCTCTTTAAGGAGACCTATTCTCCCTAATCCAAGCTGCTCACCTTTATTGTCTAACGAATAAATATCATAAGCAACCTCTTCATAAGGATGCGCTTTTAGTAAACTTGAGATAACTTTATTTTGAAGTGTTGCAGGAAAAATTGTTTCAATTTTAATCTCATTGACATGTTCAAGCTTGCCGATCTCTCCAAGAAATGGGTCTGCACTTACTTCAGGTTGAAATGTTCCTGTTCCTTCAGAGTTAAAGGTACAATGACTATAATTCCCGATATAACCAGCACCTGCGTTAGCAATGGCTTCACGAACAACATTTGCATGTTCATGTGGCACAAAGACGACAAGTTTCTTAACCTTTATTTCCGTTGTTGGTGCTAGAACATCCACATCTTCAAGTCCTAGCTTTTGAGCCATTAAATCATTTACACCGCCTTTTGCCACATCTAGGTTCGTGTGGGCGGCATATACAGCAATGTCATGCTTGATAAGCTTTTCTACAATTTTTCCGTAAGGGCGATCTGTTTGAATGGCCTTTAGAGGACGAAAAATAATCGGATGGTGAGCGATTATTAAATCGACACCTTCGTCAATCGCTTCATCAACAACCGCATCTAATAAATCAAGGACAACCATTATTTTTTTTATTGGCTTATTTAATGTTCCAATTTGAAGACCAATTTTATCACCCTCAACAGCTAAAGATTTAGGTGACCAGCTCTCAAAAGCTTGGATAATTGTCTGCCCATTTGCTAATTTGGTCATTGAATAACCTCCTCAACTCGTTTTATTCTTTCTAATAACTCTTGTTTTTTCTTGTTAACCTCTTCTGTATTCTTTGCCTTTTCAAATTGGCTAACAATCTTTCGCCATTCTGCTAATTCATTCATCCATTTTTTATTAAAAATTTCACTTCGCTGCTGCATTAAAAAAGGACCTAAAATTATCTCTAGTTGGTAATCTTCTTCACTATAAGGATTTTCACCGATTTTTTCCGCAATAAGTATCTCGTAAATGATCCCATCCTCTTCAAGGATCACTTCATTAATTAGAAACCACCCATTTGCTTCTAACCAGACTCTTATTTGATTTGCAGCAACATTCGGTTGTAACACTAATCGTTTTACATGATCTAGTTTTTCTTTCCCGGCTTCAAGTATTGAGGCTATTAAAGGGCCACCCATTCCAGCAATGGTTATTACGTCAACTTCCCCTTTAGAGATTACCTCTAGTCCGTTTCCTTTTCGAACGGATATTTGCTGCTCAAAACCAAGCTTTTTCACTTGTTCAACTGCAGATTGAAAAGGGCCATCATTCACTTCTCCAGCAATGCCTGATGTTATCAGTCCAGTTTTGAGTGCGTAACAGGGTAAATAGGCATGATCTGAACCAATATCAGCTAGTCTGCTCCCATGAGGAATTTGTTGGGCTACTAAAGATAATCTTTTTGATAAGTTACTTTCATTCATTTGGCTTCACCTATACTTTATGTATTGTCAATTTAATCTTAATCGTTTACTACTAGCTATGCAAATCTCTCTTGTTACAAATAAAAAGAAGGACTGAGTTAACAATCCTTCTTTCACTTTACTTTGTTGCTTCTAATAAGTATTCTGCGATTGCAGCTGCTTTATCCGCATCAACTAAACCAGGAGGCATACCTGGGTAGTCTGCACCGCCACCTTGAACAATGATATTAATAATATCATCTTTACTATGTCGATCACCTAGGCCATTTAAGTTACCCATAGGACCATCAAAATTGCCTCCATGACAACCAATACATGTAGATTTATAAGCTTGTTCACCTAAAGCCATAGGATCAGTTGTGTCAACCGTTTGTTGTGGTGGTTGTTCACCTTCTCCTTCTAAAGCTAACCTTGCATTCTTTTCATTAACACCAACAAACGATAATACTAACATAAGGGTTAAACCGACAACCGCTATTGCAGCATATCCGTATAAAGGTTTCCCTCTCATAATGCCACTCCTTCACAATTAACTTTTTAAAAGACCATTTTTTCAAACTAATGTTATTTTACTCGAAAAACGTGTAGTAGAAAAGGGAAAAGCATAAAATTTGTGATATTTCCTTAAATTGTTCACATTAACATCATAATTATAGGTGAAAACCACATATGGTTTTAAATAACTAAATGATGCTAAGTTAAAATAGGAAATATATTGAAATAATAATCCCTATTGCTCCAGATATTATTAAATACTTCAAGTTATATTTCTTCCCAACAAATAGCCATCCAAAACATGTAAAAATTACTGCTCCCATTATCGCACCTGGCTGATCTGGAAAAATAAAACTAACTCCATGTATTGTAGCTAAAAAAAACATTAATGCACCTAATAATATGTATAAATGAATAAAGCGGGAATCAAATCGTTTTATTTGAGTTGCAACGAAGAACATCACACCACTCAAAATCAAAACAAGACCAATTTGCAATAAAGGTGAAAAATCAGTAAAATAAATGACAAGAAATGTTAATCCAAATAATGATAAACCAAAAGCCATTATAATTATTGGTAAGAAGCTAACCAGACTAGATTTTTCTTTTCTCTCATCTGTACTGCCTGTCTCTTGCCCTTCTGTGTAAAGGGACAGTAAGAAGTTACAATATTGCTCAGGTAAAAGTCGGCTTTTTTTCCAATACTTTATTTCATCGATTATTATTTTTTTTCGATCCATATTCTTGACTCCTTCACACTATGTGACTATATTCTAGCATGTTTCGACTTTGTTGGAAGGATTTATCCAAATTCGGATAAAAAACAGGATGAAAGTCATATTAATTTTTTACAAGTGTAGATTTTTTTAGGGAAATACACTTGAAGCAAAAAAGAAAGGTTTACTTCAGAAATTGAAGTAAACCTGACTTAATATAAGTTCTATTCTAGGAAATCTTTAAGACGTTTACTTCTGCTCGGGTGGCGAAGCTTACGTAATGCTTTTGCTTCAATTTGCCTAATGCGTTCACGAGTTACTCCGAAGACTTTTCCTACTTCTTCTAAAGTTCGTGTACGGCCATCATCAAGTCCAAAGCGAAGCCTGAGAACATTCTCTTCCCGATCAGTTAACGTATCTAAAACATCTTCTAACTGCTCTTTTAACAGTTCGTAAGCTGCAGCGTCTGAAGGGGCCAATGCTTCTTGATCTTCAATAAAGTCACCAAGATGTGAATCATCTTCTTCACCAATAGGTGTTTCTAATGAAACAGGCTCTTGAGCGATTTTTAAAATTTCTCGAACCTTTTCAGGTGTTAGGTCCATCTCTGCAGATACCTCTTCTGGTGTTGGTTCGCGACCTAAATCTTGAAGTAATTGACGTTGAACCCGAATTAACTTATTAATTGTTTCAACCATGTGCACAGGTATTCTAATCGTTCTTGCTTGGTCAGCAATCGCTCTCGTAATTGCTTGTCGAATCCACCAAGTTGCATACGTACTAAACTTATACCCTTTTTCGTAGTCGAACTTTTCAACAGCTTTAATTAAGCCCATGTTACCTTCTTGAATTAAATCAAGAAATAACATTCCTCTACCTACATATCGTTTAGCGATACTAACAACTAGTCGTAAGTTTGCTTCAGCTAGTCTTCGCTTAGCTTCCTCGTCACCTGTTTCAATCTTTTTTGCCAATTCAATCTCATTCTCTGCAGAAAGAAGCGGAACACGACCAATTTCCTTTAAGTACATTCTAACGGGATCGTTAATTTTAATACCCGGTGGTACACTTAAATCGTTTAAGTCAAATTCTTCTTCTTCTTTTGCAACCTCTTGAATGTTTGGGATATCATCTGACTCGTTTAAAACCTCGATACCTTGGTCACCTAAATATTCGAAGAACTCGTCCATTTGATCTGAATCTTGTTCAAAGCTAGATAGCTTTTCTGTAATTTCAGCATATGATAGTACACCTCGTTTTTTTCCGAGCTCTACTAATTGTTCCTTAACTTGATCGATTGACATTTCTCCTTCTGCCACTGGGCGAAGCGGTTTGTCTGCCATACGACCCCCTCCTTCCGATAGTTCAACTACAAGCTTATACATATCAAAACAACGATTGTTGCTAGTATTAGAACAGTTAAATTTTTATTTATAATAAAAGCAATTAGTGCTTTAAATCCTTTTTCATTTGAATAATTTCCATTGCAATTCTAGCCGCTTGAGCATAATCTTCTCGGCTCTCAGCTTCTTTTCTTTCCTTTTCTTTTTCTTCAATCTTTACGATCTTTGGATAGTTTGTGATTTGTTTAAAATAATCATACAATTCCTGCTCCGACAATTCTTCACTTGTTGCCATCATCGCAATCTCCGTTGCTATTCTAGCTAATTTATCGTCATGTAATCTCTGGATAAATTGACTTGAGTTTGGTTCATTACCTTCAGCGTAATAAGAATAGAGATACGCTACGATCGACTGGTACTCATCGATGTTAAAATTGCCACCAATTTTTTCTTTTACTGTACTGGCAATATTAATATCTTTCATCATAAAGGCTAAAAGAATTCTTTCAGCATTATGAAATGCCGGTAAGAGACGTTTTTTTGTGACAAATCCACTTTTAAAACTTGGTTTATTTTGCTTAGGTTGATTAACGTTTTTCTGATTTTTAAATTTATAGAGACGAAGAAGCTCTTGTTTTAATACATCTAAGGAAAGAGAAAATTCATCTGCTAATTGTCTAACGTAATGATCACGTTCAATTGATTTGGTAAGGGATGTAATTTCACCAAGAACATCTTCTATGTATTGCATTCTTTCCCCTTCATTCTGAAGATTTTTTCCTCTACGAAGAAAATTCATTTTAAAAGCCATTGTTGTTTGATTAGCTCCAATTACCTCCACTCGAAACTTTTCTGGCCCATTTTCTTGAATATAATCATCTGGGTCATAACCTTCTGGAAGCCTAGCAACCTTCACATAACAATCATTCGCCTCTAGAATTTGGATAGCACGATAAGTCGCTTTAAGCCCGGCGTTATCAGAGTCATAACAAACGATAACCGTTTGAGCATTTCGTCTAATAAGCTTTGCCTGCTCATCAGTAATAGCTGTTCCTAACGTGGCGATACCATTTCGAACCCCTGCTTGCCATGCAGCAATGACGTCTACATAGCCCTCAAATAATACCGCTTCATTTTTCTTCCTCATTTCCGGCCTTGCAATGTGTAATCCATACAAAGTGTTACTTTTATTAAAAACCTTTGAATCTGAGCTATTTAAGTATTTAGGTTGTTCATTCCCTAAAACTCGACCACCAAAACCGATAACTTTACCATCTTTGTTCCAGATCGGAAAGATGACTCTGTTTCGATATCGATCAAACAATTTCCCGTCAAAATCTCGCTTAGCAAGAAGTCCAATTTGCTCCATGTAATGGAGGGGTACATTTCTTTTTTGAAAGAACTGAGTTAAGGTTTCCCATGAATCCGGAGCAAATCCTAACGAAAATTGCTGAATCATTTCCTCAGTGAAGCCCCGCCTTACTAAATAATCTAAGGCATCCTTCCCTTGCTCTGTATTCATTAGGAGATGGTGATATAGCTTGGCAGCTAGTTCATTTCCAGCAATCATAGCGTTTAGTTCACTTGATGCATTTGAAGTTTCACTTTTCTCTAGTTCAGGTAAATCAATATTAGCCTTTGTCGCTAAATGTTTCACTGAATCTAAAAATTCATACCCTTCGATCGCCATCATAAAAGAAAACGCATTACCACCTGCCCCACAGCCAAAACAGTGATATAACTGCTTTTCTGGTGAAACAGAAAAGCTAGGTGTGTTTTCTCCATGAAACGGACATAGACCAATTAAGTTTCGTCCTTGTTTCTTTAATTGAACATATTCACTAATAACATCAACAATGTCTACAGAATTTCTTATCTTTTCGATTTTTTCATCAGAAATTCTACTTCCCATGACAATTCACACCATTCTCACTCACTCATTTTAAGAGTTCGGAGTATACTAATTCGAGTTTTTTTGCTAAATTCCTTCTTTGTTAGACAAAAATTTTTCGAATCCCTCAATAAATTTTAAAATATCTTCATTTGTAAACTTACTTGGGCCTTTTGATCTCATTCTAGCCCTTCTTTGCAATTGTTCGACAAATAGCTTCAATCTCATCTTTAACTGGACAGGGATCAGCTTCTACATAAACGGTTTGTTCACAATTACGCATAATTGACTATTCTACATCTCCTAGAGAAATCCTTCTTTTTTATCCTTTAAGACAGCTGAAACTTGTTAAGGAAGGATAGTAATAGTAAAACTAGGGCTTTACTACCAGTAAAACAACTAAACTTTATAATAGGTCATAAGCCGTTAGTTGTTTATTCTCGAGAAAAATCGTTATTTAATGTCCTTACTATCATTACCAAAAAAAAAATATTAAATCTTGACTTTTTTAATTTATTTGTTCTATTAATAAAATATGCATATTTTTTGATCACAATATTTCATTATAAGCCATTTTTACCATTCTAGCCACATTTTTTTGAAAAATATTCTTTTACTTGAATGAAATTCATAGTTACCAAATACGAATCTTGTCAAACTATAGGTTATTGCGGGGTTTTGCGTAACTACCTATAGGACCTTAAAGGCGAGATTATGTCATTTATGAAATTCATTAATAAAAAAAGAAAAGCACAAAGTTTCTTCAACCTTGTGCTTCCCCTTTAATTTTTTCCATTGAACATGTTCCAAATTAGATTAGCTGTTTCTTCAACAGCTTTATTTGAAACATTAATAACAGGGCAACCAATTCTTGTCATAATTTTCTCAGCATATTCTAGTTCTAGTTTAATTCTTTCCATATTTGCATAATTAGCTTCTGCCTTTAAGCCAAGTGCTTTCAATCGTTCTGCTCGAATATCATTTAATTTCTCTGGGCTAATCGTTAACCCAACGCATTTTTTCGGTGATATTGAAAAAAGCTCTGCTGGAGGCTCAACTTCTGGCACAAGTGGAACATTTGCAACCTTTAGTCGTTTATGAGCTAAATATTGAGAAAGTGGAGTTTTCGAAGTTCTCGAAACACCTACCAAAATTACATCTGCTCTTATAATACCTCGAGGATCTCTTCCATCGTCATATTTGACAGCGAATTCAATCGCCTCAACTTTTCTAAAATAATCTTCATCTAGCTTATGAACTAGCCCCGGCTCATATCGTGGTTCTTTTTTAGTGAAATCCTGAAGTTTACTTATCATTGGTCCAATGATGTCTACAGTTATCACTCCAGCTTTTTCAGCTTGATCTAAAAGAAACTGTTTTTTTTCAGGAACGACTAACGTAAAGGCAATAATTGCATTTACTTCTTGAGCTAGGGTTACTACTTCTTCAATCGTTTCATTATCTTCTACATATGGAATTCTTCTAATATCGATATTTGAGTGATTGAATTGACTAGCAGCTGCTTTTACAACTAATTCTGCTGTTTCACCTACAGAATCAGAAACTACATATACTATTGGATGATTGATTATCTGCATTCTTACCTCCAGTTTCAAATTTCGAAGTTCTTTTCGATTAAATCTGAAAGAAATTCAAAATGTGACGTTAAATCTTAAGTTTTCTATTTTATGTTATCTACTAAACCAATTCATCATTTGCGAGATCTACGATGGCTCTTGTAATATTAGTTTTTGTTATTCTTCCTACAACCTCAAACAACGAGCCGTTATTATTTTTCACTACCGGAAGAGCATCAATTTGCTTTTCAATGAGTTTTTTAGCAACATCGATGATTAAGTCTTCCTTATAGCAGATCGTTAAATTCGGCATTCTCGTCATAATAATACTTACAGGTACAGTCTCAAGCATTTGTTTTCCAATACTCGCTCTTAATAAATCTTTTCTTGATAAGACTCCTACTAAGGACGATTGTTGGTCTACCACAAACAATGTACCTACATCCTCTAAAAACATCGTACAAATAGCATCGTAAACAGATGATGAATCAGTTACAACAACTGGAATAGATTGGTATTGTTGTACAGTTAGTTTAGTTAACCTTTCAGTTAGGAGTCTACTCCCACTTTTCCCAGTATAAAAATAACCTACTCTTGGACGAGCGTCTAAATACCCTGCCATCGTTAGAATCGCTAAATCAGGACGTAAGGTAGCCCTAGTTAAAGAAAGCTGCTCTGCGATTTGTTCCCCTGTTATTGGTCCATTATCTTTTACGATTTGTAAAATACGTTCTTGCCTTTTATTTAGTTCGATTTTTCTCACCGCCTCCATAACACAATAAATAGTAAGCTGTTAAAATAAGCTTCCAAAGTCTTCAAATAAATTTTCAAGCTTATGTATTTTTTCTTTACCCCACTAAAATGTGTTATGCTTTTTGGATAATTATATACCATATTAAAGGATTTTCAAATAAGACTTGTTTGGACTTCTAGTTATTTTTTTAATTTAAAATAAAAAAAGATATCTTTCACTTGAGAGATATCTTAATTATACTATTCTAATTTCATTTTATCGATTTGATTTAAAAACCGTTTACTCTTTAAATATAGACCTGAATATTCATCAAAATAGCATTCTAAAACTTGTTTTAATTGTACTTTTGTTTCAGTTTTTACCGATATTGCCCCTAAACGATTTAAATCAAAATGATAAAACAGTCTGAGTAGTTTTGCCGTACCAGAACTGATCTTGATGGTTCTTTCATCAACATGTAAGCACCGGTGACATAGAAATCCTCCTTCTTTAACTGAGAAAGAATACTCCCCTTCAGTAGCACCGCAATGTGAACATCCATCAACATATAAGCCGATTCCTGCCACCTTTAACATTTTCACTTCAAAGATTCGAGTTAAAACTTCATAATCTAAACCTTCATCAATATACTTTAATGTTTGAAAAAGAAGCTCATATAAATATGGATTTATCTCGTATTGTTCTGTTAGTTTATCTAATAGCTCGACAATATAAGCCCCATAAGCTGTTAAAAATAGATCTTCACGTAAATCTCGAAACGATTGGATCATTTCTCCTTGATTTAAAACACCTAGACCAGAGGTTTTTTGAAAAACATATTGACCATGCGTGAACAGTTGTGAAATTGAAGAAAGACGGCTCTTTGGACGCTTTGCACCACGAGCCATCACTCCAATCTTACCTAATTCTCTCGTATACAATGTTAGAATTTTATTCGCTTCTCCATAATCTGTGGTGCGAATAACAATCCCCTCTACTTTTTGTAACATTTTTGATCACCGCGCCATTTTCAAAATAGCAAACAAGATCAATTTGTAGGAGTGTCTATTTCATCTAGCTTCTCTGTAAACTCCTCTAGCGGTTGCGTAGTGTCTCTTTCAATTTCCTTCAAAATTAAGTAAGTATCGACGTTACCTGTCATCGAAAATACCTTCCAGGAAAAATCTAACATAAGACAATCCACCCTTTCTTTTTTCGAGAAACTGAATTTCATTTGATTTTTAGTTAACTTCTCTTACCTACCACAATGGTATTTATAAAAGCTATCCTAGACCTCGCTATAACATTTAGAATGACCTTATTTACGAAAAACATGTTAAGGAAAAATTACTAATTTTTTTTAATGTAGAATGTAAAGTGTAAAGTGTAGAGTTCTCTGGGCATTGCTTCGAAGCAACGCTTTCAAAAAAACTTCTTTCGAACTACATTCACTAACTTTACACTCTAAACTATAAACTCTACACTATAATCATTTTAGCTTATTTCCAAAACAAAAAACAACGGCCGAATAGCGCCATTGTTTAACGTTTTGTTAGCATTTTTAATACTCATCTTCTCTAAAGCCAAAATCCCTCAAAAATCCTGGTTTATTTCGCCAATCTTTTTGAACTTTCACCCAAAGTTCGAGGAATATTTTTGATCCTAGTAGTACTTCGATGTCACCTCTAGCTCTCTTACCTATTTCCCTTAGCATTGCACCTTGCTTCCCAATAATGATTCCTTTTTGGGAGCTTCTTTCAACAATGATTGTAGCACCGACATAGACAGTTCCACCCTCACGTTGCTTCATTTGCTCAATTCCAACAGCAATTGAATGGGGAATTTCTTCCCTAGTTAAATGAAGTACCTTTTCACGAATAAGTTCTGAAACAATGAAACGTTCAGGATGATCTGTCACTTGATCAGCAGGGTAATATTGAGGTCCTTCTTTTAAATGTTGGATAATTTGTTCTTTTAACGTACTGACATTATTTCCTTGTAGCGCTGAAACTGGAATAATTTCAGTAAAATTATATTTTACTCGATATTCATCAATAAATTTAAAAAGTTGATCTGGATGAATTAAATCAATTTTATTTATCACTAAGAATACTGGTGTTTGAACGGACTGTAGTTGCTCGATAATCATTTGATCTCCAGCTCCAAAGCCTTCTTTCGCATCGACTACAAATAAAATTAGATCAACTTCTCTTAATGTTTGATAGGCAACCTTCATCATAAAGTCACCTAATTTATGTTTTGGTTTATGTATTCCGGGTGTATCAATAAAAACAATCTGTGCATCATTTTCAGTATAAACACCTTGTACTTTATTTCTAGTTGTTTGTGGTTTATCACTCATAATGGCAATTTTCTGGCCAATAACATTATTTAATAACGTCGATTTCCCGACGTTCGGTCTACCAATTATTGAAACAAAACCTGATTTATAATTCGATTTACTCATTTAAATCCTCCGGTGAAAAAGCTCCTGGTAATAATTTTTCAACTGTTGTTTCTTCAACGTCTCCTTGGAGGTTCGTTAAAATAACTTTCATATCACCTGGGCAAAGTTCTGCAATGACTTGTCTACACGCACCACAAGGGGGCACAGGACGCTTTGTGTCAGCAACGACACATAATGTATCGAAATGTTTATCTCCTTTTGCATACGCCGCAAACAGCGCTGTTCTTTCGGCACAGTTGCACATACTGTATGCTGCGTTTTCAATATTACAACCATGGTATACCTTTCCTTTTGTTGTAAGTAGAGCTGCCCCTACTTTAAATTTTGAATATGGAACATACGCTTTTTCTCTCGCTATTTTTGCTTCTTCCATTAGGCGACTTTTTTCCATCTTTAATCTTCCTTTCTACTCTTAACCTTTACTACAAATTCTTTCCTAAAACGTTGTTCTTCAAGCTCCTTTTCCTTAAGTAACATATCCGCACGATCTGGTGGTACAACAACCCCACCTGAAATAATAAATTTTAATCCTTGTTCAACTGACATGTCTAGGATTGTTACATCTTCTTCTGGAACTAAAACTAGCCATCCAGAAGTGGGATTAGGGGTCGTTGGCAGAAAGACATTAATACAGTTTTTGTTCGTTCTTCTTTGGACTTCGCCCTTTGATTCTCCCGTTAAAAAACCAAGTGTGTAAACACCTTTGCGTGGATATTCAATCATAACTACTTTTTTGAACGATGAACGCTCCTGGGTAAATGCATTAATCATTTGTTCGACAGATGAATAAATATAGTTTGCTACTGGTATTTTTCGAAAAAAATGGTCAACTCGGTCAAAAACATGTTGCTTTTTCCCTTTTCTTCTATAGGATCCGATTACTGAGATAATCACGACTGTTAAAATAAAACCAATCCCAATTATTCGTTCAGAAAATGGAGTGTAGACCCCTAAAAAATAGATCGTACCTTCATCAATTCTTATTATTCTCAATGCTTTTAAAACATCAGATAAAAATTGTCCTAAAAAGCGATCAATGATAGAAAATAATAATTGAATTATGTAAATAGTGACAATGGCTGGTAATAAGGTAATAAAGCCCGCGATAATATTTTTTTGAAACGTCTTCCACATGAGAAGTAACCCCTCTCATAATTAGTTTAGGTAGTTTATTCTCTAGTGCGTGTTCAAAAAGGAGATAATCAGAGCCAACGAAGAATTCGCAAGCTTGTATTACGGACTTTTTGAACATCCTCTTCCTAGAGTAAAGCCTTTACAATCTCTACGATTGGTCTATAAAAAATTAATATGCCGATTACGACCGTAAAAAAACTAAAAATCAAAACTGCTCCTGCTGATACGTCTTTAGCTATTTTCGCCATCGGGTGATATTCCTTTGTTACAAGATCTACGACTCGCTCAATTGCAGTGTTAATTACTTCTAACGAAATCACAATTCCAATGACTAGTAGCAGAATTAACTTTTCATATAATGGGATCTTTAATATAAAAGCAAAACTAATCATGATTGTTGCAATCAGGATGTGAATTTTCATATTTTGCTCATGACGGATCGCATGTTTTAAACCTGTCCAAGCGTAAATGAAGCTACATGTAAATCTTTTCCAATAACGATCATAATTATTTTTGAAGTCCATAAGCCTCTAATAATTCCTCTTGGCGTTTAAACATCACTTTCTCTTCTTCCTCATTTATATGATCATACCCTAATAGGTGTAAAAAACCATGGACGACAAGAAAGCCTAGTTCACGATTAATTGAGTGACCATATTCCTCTGCTTGTTGAACAGTTTTTGGATAAGAAACGATGATATCTCCTAATAGATTAGGTATTACCTCAGCAAACACGTCACTTTCATCATCATTTAATGCAAAGGAAATAACATCAGTTACCGAGTCTTTATTTCGGTATTCCTTGTTAATCTCTTGTATCGTTTTATTATCTACAAAGGTAACAGAAACCTCTGATCCTTCAGTAACATTTTCCTCAGTGGCAACAAAGTTGATAATTGTTTCAATAAGTTTTACCTGATCCTCTGAAAGTGCATTCGTTTCATCATGAATATCAACATCAATGATCACTTTGATTCTCTCCTTTCTCTTTCACATCTTCGGGATACTCAATCCTTGAATGAAACGTCCCTTTCAATGTTTCACAAATCGATGTAGCAACTGTGTTCAGTTGTTTTAATGTTAAATCACATTCATCAAACTGGCCATCTTCAAGTCGATCTGTAATAATTTTCTTTACTAACGCTTCAATTTTTTCTGGCGTTGGTTTAGCCATCGAGCGAACTGCTGCCTCAACACAATCAGAAATTCCGACAACTGCACTTTCAACGGTTTGCGCTTTAGGACCCGGATAGCGGAACTCTTGCTCAGAAACGGGTTTGTCTGAATCCTGATTTGCTTTATGATAAAAGTACTTTAACAGACTTGTGCCGTGGTGTTGCTCTGCAATATCAACAATTTCCTTTGGCATCTTATAGTTTCTCAATAACTCTGCACCATCATAAGGATGAGAAATAATAATCGTCTTACTTAATTGTGGCGATAGCTTATCATGGGGGTTATCCATCCTCATCTGGTTTTCAATAAAGAATTGCGGTCGTTTCGTTTTCCCTAAATCATGATAGTAAGATCCGACTCGGGCTAATAGCCCATTTGCACCAATTGCCTCACAAGCAGACTCTGACAAGTTAGCGACAATAACACTATGATGATACGTACCAGGTGTTTCAACTAGTATTTTTCGTAATAGTGGATGATTTGGATTAGATAGTTCAATTAACTTCATTGAAGATAGTATTCCAAAACCAGCTTCAAAAAAAGGCAATAAACCTATGGTTAAAACAGCCGCGAGAAATCCAGAAAGAAATGCAAATCCAATGTTGGAACCTATGGCAATCCA
This sequence comes from Anaerobacillus isosaccharinicus, assembly GCF_001866075.3. GTDB lineage: Bacteria > Bacillota > Bacilli > Bacillales > Anaerobacillaceae > Anaerobacillus > Anaerobacillus isosaccharinicus. Next base: position 65,350 of record NZ_CP063356.1, read on the forward strand.
CCCATATTGAGCATTCTTTAACATTAGTAATGCCACAATTGTACAAATATTAATAGCTGCCACGAAAAGACCAGCTTGTAAAATTCTAGAGACTCTGTTTGACTTGCTTAAAAAGAAGACTCCAGCTACTGAACTAAAAAACACGTAAATTCCTAAGGTATAATTAAGAATAGCAGATGATTCTTCATTAAAAATAATGCTGGCGATAATTGAAAAAACCATACTTGTAAACAAAGCTACGCGCTGATGTATTAACATTGTTATTAACATCGATCCAACTGCCACAGGAGTGATTAGCGTAACTCCTTGTAGGTTTAAGTTGTGAGTATAACTCGTAATCTTCATAATAACAACTGTTACTAAAAATATAAGTACATACATTAAAAGATGACTATTATTTTGTTGTAATGATGTTTTTGCATCACCAAAATAATAAGCTAACATTGCAACAAGCATTAAAACAAGAATACCCAAACCGATAAAAGGTAGGATGTTTACCTGATCCTCGTGTAGACCTAAAAGAACAATTTGATTATAAATGGTTGAAGTGATTAATTCTCCATCTTCAACGATAAGTTGTCCTTCACGAATCATGATAGGTTCAACTGCATCTCTAGCGGCTTGTTTAGCTAGTTCAGTAGCCTCATTGTCATTGATATAATTAGCTGTTATTGCAAATCGAGCAATTTCAATCATTGCTTGGTATAATTTGTGGCTACTAACCGATGATGGAACTATTTTCTTCTCAACAAGGTCTTTTGCTTCTTCTACATCATTTAGGCGAATTTCTTCTCTCATGACAGTGCGAATCGCATCAATAGTAATTTCTTTTGCTATATTTAATTCAGACTTGTCCACTAATAAAAAAGTCATTAAAACTTCATCAGACAAATCATCGCTCGTTTGATTTGATATAATTGACCGTAGCTGATCCATCCTTTCTTCAATTGGAACAGCTTTTACTTCACTTAATTTTTGTTCAAGCTCTTCCTCTGTCTCGAACTCCTCTTCTCTAACCTCATCTAAAGCTTCGTTATATTTTTGTTCTGCCTCATCATTGATCCGCTTGACTATATCAAATATTTCTTCAATTTTCTTAGCCTGTTTTTCTTCATAATCTTTTTTATTCGTATATTGAGGACCTACAGCTTCAGCTGCGAGTCTTTTCTTTTCCTCTGTCGCCGATTTATTTTCTATTGTTATTGGAGCACGGATATCTTGCTCAGCTACGGATCCTAAAGAAACATTTAATGTATTAGGGATGATATTACTTACCATCGATAAGTACATAATCAAACCTAAAGTAAAGAATAGAATAAGCCTTATGTAACGGTGGTCTTTAAATTTTTTCCACCACTTTTGTTGATCAATTGGTGCCTGTTTCCCCATTCTCTCACCTCTTTTATTAAAATGTCCGTTTCCCTCTTTAAATGCTAACATACCAATATAGTATTGAATAACCCAAAATAAAGTCCTTATGTACAAAATCGAGAATTAACAACAAAATGTTAATTCTCAATTTTATTATACAATATTAATTTTGTGAGAAGGTTACAAGATCATTACTCTTGTTGTTTTATTACAAAATCTTTCATACATAAAGCATTAAGTGCTTTCATTTTCTGATTTTTCATAAGCATTAATCACTTTCTGCACTAATGTATGTCGAACAACATCTGCAGCTTGTAGATGAATAAATTCAATACCATGAACCTTATCTAGCACCTCGAGCGCTGTTCGTAATCCCGACTTCTTCCCCTTAGGTAAGTCAATTTGTGTTAAATCACCTGTGATAACCATTTTAGAACCAAAACCTAATCTAGTTAAAAACATTTTTATTTGTTCAGATGTTGTATTTTGGGCTTCATCTAAGATAACAAATGAATCATCTAATGTTCTACCCCTCATATATGCTAGTGGAGCAACTTCAATTGTTCCTCGCTCCATCAATCGAACTGTTTGCTCTACTCCCAAAACATCATGCATCGCATCATATAATGGTCTTAAATAAGGATCAACCTTTTCTTTAAGGTCTCCAGGTAAAAAACCTAAGCTTTCACCTGCTTCAACAGCAGGTCTAGTTAAGACAATTCGTTTTACAAATCCGTCTTTCAAGGCATTTACAGCCATAACGACAGCCAAATATGTTTTACCAGTTCCAGCAGGCCCAATACCAAAGACAATATCCCATTTTTTAATCGCTGAAATGTAATGACGTTGGCCAAGCGTTTTTACTAAAATTGGTTTACCTTTAACATTAACAGCAATTTTCTCCTGGTATAGCTCCAGCAGCTCTTCAAGCATCCCTCGCTCAGCCAATCCGACAGCATATACGATATCTCGTTCAGAAATTTGTGTACCTTTTCGAATTAAAATGAGAAGTGCGTCAATTACTTCTACTACAATTAAAATTTTTGCTTCTTCTCCAGTAACTAATATTTTTTCGCCTCTAGTCACAATTTTTACATCAAGCTTTTCTTCCATTCTTTTTAAATGGCTGTCATTTGGTCCAAATAAACTTTGTGCTTCAGTCGCTTTTTCTAATTGTAAATCAATAAGCTTTTCTGCCAATAGTCTCAATCCCCTTGAATGATTGGTTGTGAAGTCGCTATATCTTCTATTACCTGGTAGTGTATCATTAATTTAACTTTACCATTCTCAATTGTTTCGTGCAAAATTTTTTCACCTTTTATTATTGCATCCTTATCTAACTTTTTCAGTAACTCTTCTCTAGCCATGAGTGTCGCAATGCTAATTGCTTCTTCCTCACTATATTCTATTATTAGTGTTTCCTTTTCTAAAAAATATTTGCGGTTATATTTAATTGGCAATATCCATTTCAAAAACCTCAAATTATGACTGTATTCATTTATTTCATATTCCGTAAATTCTGGTTTTCCAAAGCCCCAAATAGGAAGTGTGACATTCAGGACAGAAATGGAGTAATGCTTTTTACTTTCTCCAGTCAAAGTCGCAAATTCACTGACTAACGGAATGGACACATTAGACTTGTACCAAATTTCGCCAAGTATTTTCCCTTTAGCGGGTGCAATCTCCATCTTTCCTTCCTTGCCAATAAATCCACTAATTAACATTTGTCCTTTTTCAACAAAGCTATTTGGCGTTACTTTTCCTTGACCCTGTTCCACAAAAATATCATATACTATTGCTTTTTTCTTCGCTACTAAATGGCGTGGTGAAACGGGAGCTTGCTTTTCTGGAAATGTTTGTTCTACTACATTAAAGTGGTAGGTCGTCCCATTTAAAGTTACACCAATCCATGTTGCTTCTTCAATTTCAGAAGTTACTTTCATTTGAATTTCTTCGACACTAGGAAGTAAAAAGTGAAATCTCCCTTTTTTAATCCCTAATTCATTAACAGCTTGAGTTAATTGATGTTCTACCTTTGGAGAGGCCCCATCGATTGAAATATTCCAAACCATATTCGATAAAACAAACAATATCGCGATAAAACTCAAAACGCCCCCAACAAATCCACCTCTCGAGATCATTCTTCTAAGTAAAAATGGGGCACCTTTTCTTTCAATAAAATAAACCTTAACCTTCGTTGCTTTAACAATTGGCCGTATCCGTTTGACGTCTTCTAACGCAACGTAACATACCATTGTCTCTTCTCCTACCCGACGAATATGCCAAATGGAAACTTTTTCTCTTATACATCTGTTTAAAAATAGCTCAGTATATTTTCCAACAATTTTAATTCTAGCGAACCCTGATATTGTGTTTGTCCATGAATTCTTCATACACACTTCACTCCTAGCTACCTTTTTTTCTGCGGATTTTCATTTATGTAAATGACTTGATCAATTACACCTTCTAATAAAAGTTCTTCTGGTAAGATTGTTTTAATAACAAAATGGTTTCCTTTTATCAATAATTGACCTTGTTCTAATAAAAGCCTTAATTCCTGGTTTGAAAATTTAAGGACGCCTCGATGATTCTCAATATAAATATGTAATTGGCCAATCATCGTAATTCTTGGAAGATCCATCATCACATCTGCAGGAAGTTCCATCTTATCTGTCATCCATTTTCTGACCATCTTATTTATCTTCCTCATAATGTAAGAACCCCCTTTCATATCATTTTTATGTTAGAAACAGAAAGGGTATCACTCTTTTTTATGTAGGGTGAAGAAAAGTGCAGAGTTGTGAGCGTATTGTTGCGTGTGCTATTACTTAAAAAGAAACTTTAAATGATACACTCAAAAGTACAAATAAAAAAACAAGGCTAAGCATATGCTTAACCTTGTTTTCTTCTTGTATTTAAAGTTGGGCGATATGAACCTTTTGCCCTTGGCTTTCCTAGTATTTCTGACCACACTACCCCTTTTATTGCCTCATCTCTCGAAATACTGGAGAAGTCTAGCGAGACCTTATTAGAAGCTGTTAAATCATCTTTATAAATAGGAGAGTTTGTTAGTGATTGTCTAGCCTTTTGCCCTGCTTTTTCTTTTCTAAGCTTCGCCTTCTCGTACTTTTCTAGAAGCTCCCGACTACGATTAACTTCCATAGAAGTCTGCTCTTCAGTATATGTGTACGACTGTTCTCTTGACTTTTGAGGAGCTGAATTAGTTTGAGCCTCTTGTTGGAATATTTCCCTCCAATCAACTTCATTTCGCTGATTTTCTGGTCTTCCTTGTGCTCTAGGGGCTCCTGGCTTTCTTGTTTCCCTTTGTGCTTCTTCCTCTTTACCTCTTTTCAGGAAACTAAGGAAAGCTCCAATTATTAAGAATAGCAGTAAAGGATTTCCAAATATTAAATCAAGGAGTTGCTCCAATTTTTCTCCTCCTTTCTAGTGTTGCTTTAGAAAAAACTTACACCTTACCCTCATTTGAAGGTAACTAGATTGACTTAATATTTACTTATTGCTTTTTATCGTCATCAGTAGCTTTACCAATAGAATCTCTCATATCAGTATCTGCAGAGATATTTTGAAAGTTTAAGTAGTCCATTACACCAATGTTTCCTGAACGTAGCGCTTCAGCCATTGCAAGTGGTACTTCTGCTTCTGCTTCAACAACCTTTGCTCGCATTTCTTCGACTCTTGCCTTCATCTCTTGTTCAGTAGCTACAGCCATTGCACGGCGTTCTTCCGCTTTTGCTTGAGCGATCTTCTTATCTGCCTCAGCTTGATCAGTCTGAAGTTCAGCACCGATATTTTTACCGATATCAATATCTGCAATATCAATGGACAAAATTTCAAAAGCTGTCCCAGCGTCTAAACCTTTTGCTAAAACGGTTTGCGAAATTAAATCGGGATTTTCTAAAACTTTTTTATGACTATTTGCTGAACCGATTGTGGATACAATCCCTTCACCTACACGGGCAATAACAGTGTCTTCACCTGCACCCCCGACAAGACGATCAATATTTGCACGAACTGTAATACGTGCCTTTGCTTTTACTTCAATACCATCCATTGCAACACCGGCAATAAATGGTGTTTCGATAACTTTAGGATTTACACTCATTTGAACTGCTTCTAATACGTCACGACCAGCGAGATCAATGGCAGCCGCACGCTCAAAACTTAATTCAATGTTTGCTCTTTGCGCTGCAATTAATGCATTAACAACGCGGTCAACGTTACCACCAGCTAAGTAATGTCCTTCAAGCTGATTGATGTTTAATTCTAACCCTGCTTTTACAGCTTTAATTAACGGATTTACAATACGGGCAGGAATTACACGACGAAGTCTCATCCCTACTAGTGTAAAAATTCCAACACGAACTCCTGCGGCTAACGCAGAAATCCATAGCATAACTGGAACAAATGTAAATAAAACAGCAAAACCAATGATAATTAAAGCAACAATAATGAGTAAAAAGATTTCTTGTGGCATTTTTTATTTCCTCCTTTTAATAATTACTAAGACAAATATCCTCTTTTAAGATACCCTTAAAACTTGTTTCATTGCAAATGTTATCTATTTTGACTAGCAACAATGCATTTAGTCCTTAAATGTTTCCTTCAACTCACGAACAACTATTCTCGATCCTTGAGTTGCCACGATTTTTACTTTTTGCCCTTGGGCAATAAATCCACCTTCAGAAACTACGTCAAGTCTTTCATCTTCAAATATGGCTGTTCCAGAAGGTCTTAATACAGTAGAGGCATAACCAATTTCTCCAATCAGTTCTTTTCTAGTTGCATTAGAGACATAGCCCTGCTCCGATGTGGTTGCATACGTTAAAATCATTTTCTTTAATGGACCTTTGTACCCGAAATACTTAAAGAAAAATATTGAAACGACGACGGTAATAACAACTGCTATTAATATTGAAAGCAATATATTTACAGTTGAATAAGATGCTAGCACCATACTACCGATAATCGCGACTATCCCCAAGATACCGAAAATTCCAAAGCCAGGGAAAAGTATTTCTACAATGATTAAGATAATACCTGCAGCAAATAAAATTAATACCTCATATCCCGCAAAACCAGCAACTAAATGACCAAAAAAGAACAAAAATAATGCAGAAAGTCCCATGATCCCTGGAATACCAAAGCCTGGTGAATACAATTCTAGAACTAACCCTAAGCTTCCAATTGAAAGTAAAATAGGGATAATAACAGGGTGTGTAACGAATCTGGCGATTTTCTCTGCAAAGCTAACTTCTAAATCTCTAATAACTGCATTTTCCATTTCTAGAAAAGCAAGTAACTCTTGCCGGTCCGCTGCAATTGCCTCTGCATATCCTACTTTTATCGCATCACCTGAAGTTAAAGTTAATAATTTACCCTCTCCTGCACCTACTTCTGGTAAATTAACACTAGTATCCGCCATTGCTCTCGCATAAATTGGATTTCGATCATTAAGTTTTGCAGCCTCTTCAAGTGTTGCGAGCCACGCTGACTGCATTTTGTCCTCGGCAGCATTTCCAGCACCGTCAACAACTGCAGCAGAACCCATAGTCGTTCCAGGCGCCATCACAATTTGATCCGCATTTAAGGCGATATATGCTCCTGCTGACCAAGCTTTTCCCGTCACATAAGCAGTAGTTGGTACAGCTGAATTTCTAATTAAGTAGGCAATTTCTGTCGCAGCATCTACAAGTCCTCCTGGAGTATCTATTTCAAGGACGATCTGAGTTGCTCCTTCTTCCTGCGCTTGTAACAGACTGCGCCTTAAAAACGCTTCAAGGCCTCGTTCTACCGCTTGTTCAACTGGTATGAAATAAACAACCTCATTATTAGTTTGACTATGTGCTGGCGGCTGTGCTGCCCAAATCACAAGTCCACATACAATGAGGGATAAAAATAACAAACGTCTGATTATCATTGACCTATTCATTTCCATCCTCCTTTCTATAAACTTTTTGACTAAACTTAAAAGTAAGTATCAAGAATAGCCTTTCGTAAACATCTCTGTACATATACGTTTATAGTATAAGAAAGTTCCCGCATTTTTAAAAATAATAACAATTAAATTTAAAAATTTATTTATTTTGAGAAATCCCACAGCTCCTGCTCAATATAAAAAACGCCTTGCACAAGACAAGGCGTTGTTTTATTTATGATAAAAATTGTTGTACAAGTCGGTTTACAACTGAGCCATCAGTTTTACCTTTAACTTTTGACATAATTGCGCCCATTACCTTACCCATATCAGCCTTTGAAGAAGCTCCAATTTCTTGAATTGTTTGTTTAACAATTTCAGCAACCTCAACATCAGATAATTGTTCTGGCATGTAAGCTTTTAGAATAACGACTTCTTCACGTACCTTTTCGGCTAAATCTTCACGATCAGCCTTTTCAAACTCATGGAGGGAATCTTTGCGTTGTTTGAGCTCGCGATTAAGAACAGTGAGTGCTTCGTCTTCTGTAAGTTCTTTCTTAAGATTAATCGCTTCGTTTTGTAAAGCTGATTTAACCATACGAATAACAGAGAGCCTTTGCTTTTCCTTATTCTTCATCGCTTCCTTCATATCAACAGTTAAACGATCAAGAAGATTCAAATCCAACACCCTCTCTTAATTAGAACTTACGCTTCCTTGCCGCCTCTGACTTTTTCTTACGTTTTACACTAGGCTTTTCATAGTGCTTACGCTTTTTCACTTCTGCCAAAGTACCTTCTCTAGATATTGACTTTTTGAAGCGACGAAGAGCAGCGTCAATCGATTCATTTTTGCGAACACGAGTCTCTGCCATCTTTAATTTCCCTCCCTCCGAAACAACCAATGAAAACATGTTAGATTAGCAACTCTAAATTTAGAGGCTAAAAATAGGTAAACTATGCACTATTTAGCGATAGTAAAAAAACATGTCTTTAAAGATTATAATATAACGGCTTTTTAAGGTCAACTTTTTTTATTGTTTTTCCCTCGCATTGTGTAAAATGTTGTCTGTTTAGCTTCCTTTCTTAAACAAATTATTTAAAAATAGTTAAAAAAATTAATTTTTGTCATGCTTGTACTCACTCGTCCATACAAATGATAAAGAGGTGAGATCATTCATGGGAGAGTTATTTTCTTTATTTGCAGTTTATATAGCAATTTTTCTTTTCGGTATGACGGTAATGAGAACAGGGTTAGTAAATTTATCACAAGATCGTTTAAAAATGACTTTAATGAAAATGACAAGCACCCCTTTAAAAGGGTTATTAGTTGGAACGGTTGTAACAGCAACCTTACAAAGTAGTTCTGCTGTAATGGTTATGACAGTCGGTTTAGTGGCAGCTGGTTATTTTACGTTTAAACAGTCAATTGGAATCATCCTTGGAACGAACATTGGGACATGTTTCACAACGGAAATAATTGCTTTTAGTATTACCTCAGCTGTCATACCGTTTTTACTTATCGGCGTTATTTTATTAAACACAAGAAAACATATCGCCTATTGTTTAGGCTGCGTTTTTTTTGGAATTGGCTGTATTTTTGTTGCCATGCAAGGTTTAGAAAAGTTAGCCTATCCAATTGCATCAATACCTACCGCCTATAATTTTTTGCAATTAACTAATGAACACAATTTAATAGCCGTTGGCGTAGGTGCTGTTCTTACTGCTTTAATACAATCAAGTACTGCGACTACGGCAATTGCCATGGGATTTATGAGTGATGAGATCTTGGCTTTACCTGCAGGAATTGGAATTATCTTAGGGGCAAATATCGGTACATGTTTAACTGCTTTTTTAGCGAGTATCGGTGCTAGCAGACCTGCTAAACTCGTAGCGTTTGCCCATATTTGGTTAAATATTATTGGCGTACTAGTTTTCTTCCCGTTTATAGGTTGGTTAGGGTCGGTATCGGCAAGCTTAACGAGTTTACCTAACCTCCAGTTAGCACATGCTGGAACAATCTTTAATGTCATCTCTTCCATGGCTGTTTTACCATTTGTAGCACTATTTTCAGCATTTATTACAAAGTTGCATGGGAATGTAAAATTTAGAATGTAAAAAGTAAAATGTAGAATGTAGGAATGGTTTTTAAGTGTTGCTTCGAAGCATTTGCTTTCACCATTCTACATTCTGAATTCTACATTCTACATTAAAAAAGTGAGCCTAAGCTCACTTTTTTAATATGCTGCGTCTGATTTTTCACCTTTGACGATAGAGATGCCCGCACTCGCGCCAATTCGAGTCGCTCCTGCTTCTACCATAGCTAGTGCGGTTTCACGGTCACGCACACCACCTGAAGCTTTTACACCGATGTTAGGACCAACTGTTTTTCTCATTAATGCTATGTCAGCCATTGTTGCGCCACCTGTTGAAAAGCCAGTTGATGTTTTTACGAAATCTGTGCCGGCCTTTACTGCTAACTCACAGGCACGAACTTTCTCTTCATCAGTTAATAAAGAGGTTTCAATGATTACTTTAGTTAGAGCTTTTCCCTTAGCCGCCTCAACTACAGCGCGAATATCTTTTTCTACTAAATCAAAGTCTTTGTCTTTAAGTGCTCCAACATTGATAACCATATCAACTTCAGTTGCACCATTTTCAATTGCGTTTTTTGTTTCAAATGCTTTTACATCAGAAGTAGTCGCCCCAAGTGGAAAGCCAATAACCGTACAAACTTTCACTTCAGTTCCTTTTAATATTCCCGCTGCTTTATGTACCCATGTTGGATTAACGCATACAGAAGCAAAATTATACTCTTTTGCCTCATTTGCCAACGTAATAATTTCTTCTTCTGTAGCATTGGCTTTTAATAGTGTATGATCTATCATTTGAGCTAACTGTTCACTCATTATTAATCCCCTTCCTTTTTAGTTGTACGTACATCTCTTATAGAATATCACTGTTAAAAAGAAAATACTATGACTATTTCTGACCTTTTTATAAAAAAAACTCCTAGCGAGAGTTCCTGCTAGGAGTTAGATTTAACTATTTAATACTTTTTCATGCACTTCTTCCTCAATGACTCGAACGAATTCTCCAACATTTAAAGGGTAGCCAGCTTTTGCTATTTTAACCTTTACTAGCTTACCAATCATATCATCAGAGGCTAGAAACTTTACTTTAAGATAATTATCAGTATAACCAATAAAGTAGCCACTTTCCTGATCATCACGATCTTCCGGTATGACCTCTAATACTTCTCCTTCAAATTGTGAAGCATATTCTTTTGCTAGTTGGTTAGAAAGTTCAATTAGTTTGTGAACTCGAGTAGTTTTTACTTCTTCATCTACTTGCTCATCCATTCTAGCCGCCGGCGTCCCAGTTCGTTTTGAATACGGAAAGACATGTAATTCTGAGAACTTATGTTGTGCAATAAAGTCAAACGTTTCTTGGAACTCTTCATTTGTTTCACCTGGAAAACCTACGATAACATCACTCGTAACAGCAAGTCCTGGTAATGCTTCTTTTAAACGCTCTAAGCGCTCTGCAAAGAATGCCATAGTATACTTCCGACGCATTCTCTTTAAAACAGTGTCAGAGCCTGATTGTAGTGGAATATGGAGGTGGCGAACAATTTTTTCAGAAGCGTTAATTACTTCAATAACTTCGTCTGAAATTTGACTAGCCTCGATAGAAGAAATTCGAATTCGCTTTAATCCTTTAACTTCTTCTAATTCTTTTAATAAACTAGCTAAGCTATAATCCTTCATATCCTCACCATATCCACCTGTATGGATTCCAGTAAGAACAATTTCCTTGTAGCCAGCTGCAACTAATTGATTTGCTTGTTTAATAACTTCTTTTGGCTCACGAGAGCGCATTAGGCCTCTTGCCCACGGAATAATACAAAATGTGCAGAAGTTATTGCAACCTTCTTGGATTTTCAGGGAAGCACGGGTACGATCTGTAAACGTAGGTACATCTAATTCCTCATAGATACGTGTTTTCATGATATTGCCTACTGCGTTAATTGGTTTTCGCTCTACATTATATTGTTGGATATAATCAAGCATCTTCGTACGATCCTGAGTACCAACAACAATATCAACACCAGGGATGTCTAAAATTTCTGCAGGAGATGTTTGAGCATAACAGCCTGTAACACAAATAACCGCATCAGGATTTCGTCTAATCGCCCTGCGAATAATTTGTCTACTTTTTTTATCTCCTGTATTTGTAACAGTACATGTATTGATTACATAAACATCGGCTATAGATTCAAAATCTTTCTTTTCATAACCGCTTTGTTGGAATAATTGCCAAATTGCTTCAGTTTCATAGTGATTAACTTTACAGCCTAGTGTATGAAATGCAACTGACGCCATACTCATCACCTCAACATCTCAAAATGATATGAAACTGCACCTAAAAAATACATAGCGGCAGTTTCTGTTCTTAATATTCTTGGTCCAAAAGAGCAGGAAGTAAAACCCATCTGTTCTAGGACCGTTATTTCATCAATAGTTAAGCCGCCTTCTGGACCGACTACGACTAAAATAGAATTTCCAACTTCAGCTTGTCCTAGAGCAGCAGCTAAGTTTTTCATTTCGCCTTGCTTTGCTTTTTCCTCGTAAGCAACAATTTTAATGTCGTAATGTTCACTTTCTTTCACTAACTGCTTGAAAGATAAGCTATTCATTACCTTTGGAACAATTCTACGGTAGGATTGCTCAGCAGCCTCTTTCGCAATTTTTCCTAACCGCTCTATTTTCTTCTGCCCTTTTTTTTCATCCCACTTTACAATCGAACGTGTTGCCTGAAAGGGAATAAATGCGGTTGCCCCAAGTTCTGTTCCTTTTTGGACAATTAACTCTAGTTTATCACCTTTTGGAAGTCCTTGTGCAACGGTAACTTTTACCGGAAGTTCTGTGTCTTCAGTTAAGATTTTGAGAACAGTCCCATTTATTTCGTCGTTGGTAATGGCGACGATTTTACATTGTGCGACTATACCGTCCTCATTTATACAGATTAGTTGATCGCCTTGCGACATTCTCATTACTTTACTAATATGCTTTACATCTTCTCCAGTAATTGAGAAGTGTAATTCTGTTAACTGATTATTAGCAATAAAATACCTTTGCACAAAAATACACCACCAAAAGTAATATTTTCACAGTAGAGCTGTTAGAGATGCGATAAATCTTATATTGGGATGAATTTCATCATTACTAAAAACGAGCCATATCAAACTACTTAAGTTGGCGATAATATGGAATTATGAAATTCATTAATCGACACTAGTTATTTATTTTTTTGGCAATAAAAGCTACCCAATCTTCCATCTCAAGAGTTTCTTCAATGATAAACCCGTTTTCTAGTAAAGCATTTTGAACTTCATCTTTCTTCGCACTAATAATTCCAGAAGTAATAAATGTTCCACCCATCTTTAGTAAAGAACATGCATCACCAACGAAGCGTAAGATTACTTCCGCTAATATATTAGCAACAATTAGATCAACTTCACCAGTAACTTGCTCTAATAAATTGTTCTGTTTTACCGAAATAATATCATCCACTTTATTAAGATTTACGTTTAACGTCGCACTTTGTACAGCAACTTCATCTAAATCAAGAGCTAAGACTTGTTCTGCTCCAAGCTTTGCAGCAGCAATACTTAACACGCCAGTTCCCGTTCCAACATCGATTACCTGATCCTTGGCTTTGATTTTCTTTTCAATTGCTTGAATGCAAAGAACTGTTGTCGGATGTGTTCCTGTCCCAAATGCCATTCCTGGGTCAAGTTCAATAATACATTCGTCCTCACTTTTTGGAATATATTCTTCCCATGTTGGAGTAATTGTAATGTACTTTGATATCTTAACTGGCTTATAGTACTTTTTCCAAGCGGTCGCCCACTCTTCTTCGTTTACTTCGCTAATTTTCACTATGTTATGACCTACATCTATTCCAAACTCTAGCAAACCGTTGATGGCTTCTTTAATGCCCTCAACAGTTTCACCTAAAAAGCTACTGACTTGAAGATAAGCCTTTACAATAACTCCATCCTCAGGGTAATCGGTAGGAGAGAGTTGGTAGATTTCACCGAAATGATCTTCCCTTTCCTTCACAAGTTCTTGGGGATCTTCAATAACTACCCCGCTCGCCCCTGCCTCATGCAAAATATTACATACAGGTTCAACCGCCTCTTGTGTTGTATGAATACTAAATTCTGACCATTTCATTTGAATACCAACCCCATCTTTTAAAAAATTAAGAGACTTTTATGAATTTCATATTTCCATATTCTTCGTCATTTAGATACTGAGTTTGATATGGGTCGTTTTTGGATATGAAATACACTCACTTAGTCATTAAAACTTTTAAACGCCCGCTTCACCTTTGAAAAAAAGTTTTCGCTTTGTTCGTCTTGTGCTTGAGTTCCAGTTATATCGCCAAATTCTCTTAGTAATTCTTTTTGTCGTTCTGAAAGATTTTTCGGTGTAATCACACGGACCTTAATATGTTGGTCTCCTTGACCATAACCGCGTACATTTGGAACTCCCTTACCTCTAAGCCTAAAGTTCGTACCAGTTTGTGTTCCTGCAGGGACTTTTAACTTGATTTTACCTTGTAATGTCGGAACCTCAATTTCATCACCTAAAGTTGCTTGAACAAACGTAATTGGCATTTCACAATATAAATCATCACCATCACGTTCAAAGAATTCATGTGGCTTTACATTAAAGACAACAAATAAATCTCCTGGAGGTCCACCATTTACACCTGCTTCACCTTGACCAGACATGCGCATTTGTTGACCACTATCAATACCTGCTGGAATTTTAACATGGATTTTTTTACGCTTACGGACTTTCCCTTTGCCGGCACAAGTTTTACATTTATCTTTAATGAATTTACCTGTACCTTCACAATGGTCACATACTCTTCTATTTACAACTCTACCAAACGGAGTATTTTGTTCAACGTTTAATTGGCCTGAGCCATTACAGTGTGAACATGTTTCAGGCTTTGTTCCTGGCTTAGCACCGCTACCAAAACAAGTTTCACACGTTTCTTCGCGAGGAATTTCTATATCAGTTTCTTTCCCAAAAACTGCTTCTTTAAACTCCAATGTCATTGTATACTGTAAATCCGCTCCTTGTCTTGGGGCATTAGGATTTCTCCTTGAACCACCACCACCAAAGAACATATCAAAAATGTCACCGAAACCACCAAAGTCAGCTCCGCCACCACCAAAGCCTTGATTTGGATCAGTATGACCGAATTGATCATAGTGAGCTTTCTTTTGTGGATCGCCTAATGTATCATAAGCTTCTTTTACTTCTTTAAACTTCGCCTCTGCATCCGGTTCTTTATTTACATCTGGATGATATTTACGAGCTAGTTTTCGATATGCTTTTTTCACTTCATCTACAGATGTGTTCTTATCGACACCTAACACATCATAATAGTCACGTTTACTCATTGAACCCACTCCCGAATTTATTACATAACGAATATCTTAACACTATCCCTAAAAAATGTGAAGCATCTGGATGTTATTGTCGCCCCTGTTTTTATACATCCTTAATGCGGAAAAAAGTCAAAGCCTATAGCGGGACTTTGACTTTTCCTAAAATTACCTTTATTTCTTTTCTTCTTCTTTTACTTCTTCATATTCAGCGTCAACAATATTGTCATCAGTTGCTTGTTCTGTGCCTTGACCTTCTGCTCCACCTTGAGCAGCCTGTGCTGCTTGTGCCGCTTGTTCATAAAGTTTTACAGATAAAGCTTGCACTAACTCTTGAAGCTCATCTTTAGCTGCTTTAATCGCTTCGATGTCAGTTCCTGCTAAGGCTGTTTTTACTTTTTCTTTAGCTTCGTTCGCTTTCGCTACTTCAGCTTCATCAACCTTACCTTCTAGATCTTTTAACGTCTTTTCTGTTGTGAAAACTAAATGATCAGCTTCGTTACGAAGATCTACTTCTTCACGACGTGCCTTATCCGCTTCAGCGTTTGCTTCAGCATCTCTTACCATTTTTTCAATTTCATCATCACTAAGACCAGAAGAAGATGTAATTGTAATGGATTGTTCTTTATTTGTACCAAGATCTTTTGCTTTAACATTAACAATTCCGTTTGCATCGATATCAAACGTAACTTCAATTTGCGGAATTCCACGTGGTGCTGGTGGGATATCTGATAATTGGAATCTTCCTAACGTTTTATTATCAGCTGCCATTTGGCGCTCACCTTGAAGAACATGAATATCTACCGATGGTTGATTGTCACTAGCTGTTGAGAACACTTGTGACTTACTTGTAGGAATAGTTGTATTACGATCGATTAACTTCGTAAACACTCCACCCATTGTTTCAATTCCAAGTGAAAGCGGAGTAACGTCTAGTAATACAACGTCCTTAACTTCACCAGTTAAAACACCAGCTTGAACAGCTGCACCTAAAGCAACTACTTCATCAGGGTTAACTCCTTTATGAGGATCTTTACCAGTTAACTTTTTAATTGCTTCTTGAACAGCTGGAATACGAGTAGATCCACCAACAAGAACAACTTTATCAATGTCACTTGGCGTCATTCCTGCATCTTGTAGAGCTTGACGAGTAGGTCCCATTGTACGTTCAACAAGAGAGCTAGAAATCTCTTCGAATTTTGAACGTGACATCGTTACTTCTAAGTGTTTTGGACCGCTTGCATCAGCAGTAATAAACGGTAAAGAAATTTGTGTAGAAGTTACACCAGATAAATCTTTCTTCGCTTTTTCTGCAGCATCTTTTAAGCGCTGTAGGGCCATTTTATCTTTTGAAAGATCAATTGAATTTTCCTTTTTGAATTCTGCTACTAAATAATCAATAATTACTTGGTCAAAATCATCTCCACCAAGTTTATTGTCTCCTGATGTTGCTTTTACTTCAAAGAAACCTTCTCCTAATTCAAGGATTGATACGTCAAACGTACCTCCCCCTAAGTCAAATACTAGGATTGTTTGATCTTCTTGCTTTTCAAGACCATATGCTAATGCTGCTGCAGTTGGCTCGTTAACAATTCGTTCAACTTCTAACCCGGCAATTTTACCAGCGTCTTTTGTAGCTTGACGTTGTGAATCATTAAAGTATGCTGGTACTGTAATTACTGCTTTTGTTACTTTTTCTCCTAAATAAGCCTCTGCATCTTCTTTTAACTTCTGTAGGATAATTGCCGAAATTTCTTGTGGCGTATATTGCTTGCCTTCTACTTCTTCTTTATGATCCGTTCCAATATGTCGCTTAATAGATTGAATTGTATTTGGATTAGTGATTGCTTGACGCTTTGCAACCTCACCAACTAAACGCTCCCCATTTTTAAAAGCAACAACAGATGGTGTTGTTCTATTTCCTTCTGGATTTGGGATAACTACCGCTTCCCCACCTTCCATTACAGCTACACAAGAATTCGTTGTACCTAAATCGATACCAATAACTTTACTCATTGACTATTCCTCCTATATAAAATATGTAATTTTTTAAATAAATTTTCCATATTTTTTCCACTAAATCACTTAGTTTGATATGGCTCTATTGGCTAACTTTAACCATAGTTGGTCTAATAACACGGTCTTTTAATTTGTAACCTTTTTGAAGTTCTTCAATAACTTGATTTGGTTCATGCTCGTCACTTTCAACTTGCATGACAGCTTGATGATAGTGAGGGTCAAAACTTTGACCTACAGCATGAATCGTTTCTAGACCTTCATTCTTTAAAGCATCTGTTAACTGGCGATAGACCATTTCCATTCCTTGTAATAAGCTCTTCGCATCATCACTATCAACTTTAACCGCTAAAGCACGATCAAAGTTATCGATAGCTGGTATTAACTCTTCAATAAGGCTTTGCGCTTTATATTTGGCAGCCGCTTCCATATCTAACCTCGTTCTACGACGAAAGTTATCATAATCCGCTTGCATACGCAATAAACGGTTATTTAATTCTGCAACTTCGGTTTGAAGGACTTGAATTTGTTTTTCTTCCTCTGTTAAAAGCACTTCTACAGTCTCTTCCGTGTCTAGTTGTTCTGCATCGGCAACATTATTGGCTTCTTCCGCTTCATTTTGAACTTCTGTTGTTTCATCATTTACATGTTGTTTTGCTTGATCCAACTATTTCACCTCCCTAACATGATAACTACTTCTAGAGAATGTCCAATCATGAACATGCTCCACTATATTTAAAATCTTCCACGATCATCATAATAACTAGATAATCGTGGGAAAATAAACGACTAATAGACAGACTATAAATTTTTTCACTCTTTGTCAATATTACCCATTACTTATTTCTTTGATACAAATTAGTTAATGTGTTTGTCATCCCTTTGGATAAATAATCCAAAACAGCAATGGTGCGACTATATTCCATACGAGTTGGCCCGAGTATGCCAATCGTTCCTAAGTGTTTACCATCAACTGTATAAGTAGATGTAATAACACTACAATGATCAATGGCTTCTAGGTTATTTTCTTGACCAATCTTCACCGTAATCCCTGAATTTTCTGAGCGGAAAATTTGATGAATTAGTTGCTTTTCCTCAAACATTTCAAGCAGTTGTCTAACTTTTTCAACATCTCGAAATTCTGGCTGTGAAAAGATATTTGTTTTCCCACCAAAGAAGACTTGATCATTTTTTTCTTGTTTGAACGATTGCTCTAACATTTGCATCATGTCTTTATAGTTAGTGATGTGCATCTTAAGCAATGTACCAACTTCAGAGAAGATCTTCCCTCTAAGCTCTAGCATTGAGACCCCTTTAAGACGTTCATTTAAAATATTGACCATCATTTCAATATCCGCTAATTTCAATCCTTCTGGAATCGTAATCGCTTGTTTTTCAACATGGCCAGTATTCGTAACGATAATTGCAACGGCTGAATCTTGTGTAAGAGGAATAATTTGCAGATGCTTTAATGTTGTTTCAAAAACTTCTGGTCCTAAAACAATTGAGGTGTAACTCGTTAAATTTGATAAAATTTGCGCCGATTGTTCAATCACTTGTTCAACTTCATGAATTTTTTGAACAAATAACGATTTAATATCAACAATATCGGACTTTTGTAAAATCTCTTCTGGTGATAATAAATGATCTACATAATAACGATAACCTTTTTGTGAAGGTATTCTTCCTGCAGAGCTATGTGGTTTCTCTAAAAAGCCA
Organism: Anaerobacillus isosaccharinicus; assembly: GCF_001866075.3. Classification (GTDB taxonomy): domain Bacteria; phylum Bacillota; class Bacilli; order Bacillales; family Anaerobacillaceae; genus Anaerobacillus; species Anaerobacillus isosaccharinicus. The sequence goes on from NZ_CP063356.1 coordinate 83,859, forward strand.
AGTTCTTCTAAATCTGCCATCTCGTTTCGGATCGTGGCAGGACTATAGGAGATATCGTCTCTTTTAGAAACACTTCTAGAACCAACTGGTTCTGCAGAACGAATGTAATCATCAATAATTGCTTTTAAAATTAGTAACTGTCGCTCTGTCAACATAATTTATCACCTCTGTTAGCACTCTCTTGTGTTGAGTGCTAATTACTAACAATAATAAATTACCAAAAATCTATAGCCGTTGTCAACGGTAATCAACAGAAGTTTTGAGATAGGACCCGTGGATTTTTAAGTTATTTAAAAAATGTGTCCCAAAAGGTTGGTAAATAGCTACTATAATAGTATTCCTCTAAAGTCATTCCGTCTTTAAAGAAGAAACTTTTCGAAAACTTCATTAGCTACAAATAAACCTTTTCTTGTCAATGAAATCCGCTCCTTAGTTATGTTTAATAACTTTTGTTCATTTAATTGATCGATTTCTTTCCCGAAAATATCGTAAGGAGATTTTTGATAACGCTCCATAAATTGGCTAACGGAAACACCTTCAATTTTCCTAAGTCCTAAAAACATTTCTTCTTCAATTCTTTCATTATCTGTCACTTTATGGTTTTCCATTTTCGAAAGACCTTTTGTTTCTACAAGAGAAATATATTTTTTGATCGGTCCAACATTTGCATACCTAAAACCATTAACATAGCCATGGGCACCTGCACCGATACCATAGTATTCTTCATTGTTCCAATAAGTTAAATTATGTTTGCTCTCAAAGCCTAATTTTCCGAAATTACTTATTTCATAATGATTGTAGCCACTATTTATAAGTGTATTAATGAGTAGATCATACATAGCCACTTCATCATCTTCTGTAGGGAGTTGCAACTTTCCTTTCCGGAATAATTGGTGAAAGATTGTTTTTTCTTCTACTTTTAAGGAGTAAGCTGAAAAGTGTGGTACATCCAACTCAACGGCCTTTTGTAAAGTTTCAGTAAACATCTCAATGGATTGATGTGGTAATCCAAACATTAAATCAATAGAAATATTATCTAGACCAAACTTTCTTGCTCGAGCAATTGTGTCATAAATGTCATTTTCGTTATGTGTTCTCCCAATCTTCTGAAGAAGATCTTCTTGAAAGGCTTGAACACCAATACTTAAGCGGTTAATCCCGGCAGCTTTCATCACATCTAATTTTTCATCTTCCGCATTTCCAGGGTTTATTTCAATCGTAAACTCACCCTTTGGTCTGAAAATATCGTTAATCGATCCTAGTAATTTTTCAAGTTGGTTTGCTGACAAGGCTGATGGGGTTCCGCCGCCGACATAGACCGTTTCAATTTCTTCAAATGGAAATTGTGCAACTGTTGCTTGCATTTCCTGTTCGCAAGCTGCAACATACTCATCGACAGGTTGCCCCTTTAAAAACACTTTATTGAAATCACAATAATGACAAATCTGCTCACAAAAAGGAATATGAACATAAACTGCTTTTGGCATAAACTCACCTCTTTTTTTTTTGTAAAATTTAGAATTTAGAATTTGCTCCGAGTTTACTTCGAAGCATTTCAATTCAACCGATTCTACATTTTACATCCTAAATTCTACATTGCACTTATTATGCGTAGAAAAACCGTAGAATTTTTAATCTACGGTTCTTCGTTTTGTGTATTATTTACTATCGTCCATTTTTAGTACGGCCATAAATGCCTCTTGTGGTACTTCAACACTTCCTACACTCTTCATCCGCTTTTTTCCTTCTTTTTGTTTATCAAGAAGTTTACGTTTACGAGAAATGTCTCCACCATAACATTTGGCTAGTACGTTTTTACGGATAGCTTTAATTGTTGAACGGGCAATGATTTTTTGTCCAATACTTGCTTGAACTGGCACTTCGAACTGTTGACGTGGAATTAATTCTTTAAGCTTTTCAACAATTACTTTTCCACGTTCGTAAGCTGCATCACGATGAACAATGACAGATAAAGCATCTACTTTTTCAGCATTCAAGAGAATATCCATTTTAACTAGATTAGACTGCTTGTAACCAATAAGTTCATAGTCAAAAGAGGCATATCCTTTTGTACTCGATTTTAACTGGTCAAAAAAATCATAAACAATTTCTGATAATGGAATGTCGTACGCTAATGTAACTCGATTAGCATCTAAATATTTCATATCAAGATAATTACCACGCTTACGCTGACAAATTTCCATAACTGAACCAACGTAATCATTTGGAACCATAATAGACGCTTTCACATAAGGCTCTTCAACAAAATCAATTGTTTGTGGGTCAGGCATTTTTGACGGATTGTCAATTCGTAACTCTTCATCACTTGTTAACGTTACTTGATAAATAACACTTGGCGCTGTCGTAATTAAATCGATGTTAAACTCACGTTCAATACGTTCTTGAATAATCTCCATGTGCAGAAGCCCTAAGAATCCACAACGGAAACCAAAACCTAACGCTTGAGACGTTTCAGGCTCATATTGTAAGGAAGCATCATTTAATTCTAGCTTCTCAAGAGCATCTCTTAAGTCGTTGTAATCATTTGTATCTAACGGATAAAGTCCACAGAATACCATTGGGTTCATTTTTCGATAACCAGCTAACTGTTCTTTGGCAGGGTTATTCACACTTGTTATTGTATCCCCAACACGTGTATCTCCAACATTCTTTATCGATGCTGTTAAGAAACCTACATCACCGACTGTTAGCTCGTCCCGTTTTACCGGTTTAGGTGTAAATACACCAGCTTCAATAACTTCAAATTCAGCACCTGTTGCCATCATCCGAATTTTTTGGCCTGGCTTTACCGTACCTTCCATAATTCTAATATAAACGATAACTCCGCGGTAAGGGTCATATAGAGAATCAAAGATTAACGCTTTTAAAGGTGCTTCTGGATCACCAGATGGTGGTGGTACCTTTTTTACGACTTGTTCTAAGATTTCTTCGATTCCAATCCCATTTTTTGCCGAAGCTAAAACAGCATCAGATGTGTCTAAACCGATAATATCTTCTACCTCTTGCTTTACTCTCTCAGGTTCTGCACTAGGTAAATCAATTTTATTAATAACAGGTAAGATTTCTAAATCATTATCAAGAGCTAAATACACGTTAGCAAGAGTTTGAGCTTCAATCCCTTGCGCAGCATCAACAATAAGTAAAGCTCCTTCACAGGCTGCTAAACTACGTGACACCTCGTACGTAAAGTCAACATGACCAGGAGTATCGATTAAATGAAAAATATACTCTTCGCCATCTTTCGCTTTATAAGTTAACTGAACGGCATTTAATTTAATTGTAATGCCCCGTTCTCTTTCTAAATCCATTGCATCTAGCATTTGGTCTTTCATTTCCCGTTGTGTTAATGCACTTGTTTTCTCTAAAATGCGGTCCGCCAACGTTGATTTCCCATGGTCTATATGAGCAATAATTGAAAAATTACGGATTTTCTCTCTACGTTTTAATCGTTCTTCTTTATTCATGACTTCACCCACTCCTATATAAGAAAAGCTCAGAGCACCCTGCTTGGCCACGAATAGCATAGTCAAAAATCTGACCTCAAGGGGCTGGGCGCTAGAGCTAGACATCTTTCAAACTTCAATTAATTTCCTTATCTTTTATAATCTCCAATGCACTAGGATAAATTATACCAATAGCAAGTTATTGTTTCAATCTATTTTAGTTTAGAGTGTAGCGTGTGAAAGTGTAAAGTTAGTAGAAGTACAGCTCCGAGGCTCTTTTGCTTATTAAAATTTGGGTAGTTTTTTAACTTAAACAATTCAATCTACACTTAAACTCTGCACTAAAAAGACTGCCAGTAGCAGTCTTTTACGTTAATGCATTCCCAATTGTCGTTGTTATTTTTGATAACATTTTTGAAAATACGATATTTAATCCATCTGAAAGTTTAGCTCCCATTTGCGAAAACAGATTAAAAGTTTCAATTTGTTCTAGCTTTGCTTGTTTACTTTCCAAATCATGACTTGTTAATTCCTCATTATCTTTACTAGCTTCGGTGTAAACGGACTGACCTTGTATTGATATCTCCTTAGGAACAATGTTAGCAGTTGAATATTGACTATCCCCCGTCATCTTCACCATGCTATTACTAGCAACTTGGATTCCAATTAAAACCCCTAAAAATAATACCGTTGTTGTAAAAAAACATTTTAATAAAAATTTCGTCACCGTTTACACCTCCAGCCACATTTTATTTATTTACTTTTTGCGCGTTCCAATAAAATTCACTAAACACTTCGGCAAAAGCTTCTGCGGAACGATACGCTTCTTCGAGTGTATTTTCAACGCCTCCAAATTCAACCAAAATCGAATTTGGTGATAAGTCTTGGTTATAGCGCCCATTGGAGCCTGAGCCACCTTTTGCAATAACTCCCCTACTTAGACCCGGGTACTTTTTATCAAGCAGTGCATGTAACTCTGCTGCTAATTGCGCATTTTTTTCGTAATTTTTATGATTTTCTCCAATGATAAATAATGTTTTTGCATATTCAATCCCATTTATCGTTACTGTAGTTATATTCCTAGGTTGTGCATCACGATGTAAGTCGAAGAAAAATTCAAAATCAGCGTTCGTAGCCATTGCTGCTTTAACAATTTCTCTTGATGCATCATATGATTGTCCATACACCCAACCACGATTACTTAGCAATGCCCCGATATCACTTTTATCGACATCAACGCCGATCCCACGCTTTTCTAATTCTCGTCCTAAACGGTCTCCAACGAGAGTAATGTTCACATCCGGATGGAAAGCTTGATTTGGAGAATTCGTATCCTTTAACTCTGGCAGGAACGATTCTCGACTGTGGGAATGAATGATATGAATTACTTTTCGACCATCAGTCGAAACTTGTGGTGTTTCAAATTCTTCTTTTTGCTTGTCCAACTTTTCTAAGCTTTCTTTAGAAGCTTCACGCTCTGCCATCATCACTTCCATTGGTGGAGCAGATTCGATTGGCATGTTTGTAAAATCTGTTCCTTCTCCTGCAACGATGATTTTTCCATCAAACAAGGCAAATCCAGGTAATTCTCTTCCTAATAAGCTTCTGGGGTCCTCCGGATTTAAACTCGTTGCCAACTCAAAAGCTAATGCAGAAATTTTCGGTGGTCCGCTTCCTTCAGGGAGAACTTGTGTAAAATATGGGTTTTCAGTACCCATCATATACACTAAAGCATCACTTGATACATACGAACTCCAAGCATATACAGTTGATGAAGATATACCATAACCAGGCTCAAAAGCAGTTAGCATTCCGGTAACTATAAATAAAGCGATAATACCAACAATGACAAGAATCGCCAACCGCTTAAAACTTGTCCTATTTAACGAAATTGTAAAACCTTTAAAATTTCTAGACGACATGATCTCACCCTTTCAAGCTTGTCTACATCATGTATATGACGGCAGTTGAGAGGGTAGAACTTTTTTTAAATGTAGAATGAAGAATGTAGAATTATTTTTGGTTAAGCTTCGGAGCAAAACCCAAAACATTCTACATTTCACATTCTGAATTTTACATTTAATGAGTGTACATCCCTACATTATCTTGATCAACGTCTCCGTGAAGGGCTGCGTTTAGTCCTGCTGCGATTACGTTTGCCATGTCCTCAATAAATACGTCTACTTCCTTTGGTGTGACCATTAAATTATGACCTAGTGGAGAGAGGACTTCTCGAATTAATTGGCGTTTCTCTTCTTCTTCCAATCCACCAATCATCCCCATAATATTTTGTCTTGCTTCTGGTTCAGGTAAATCGTCATCTGTTAGAACCCTTTTTTCTCCGAATGTCATTCCTGCTGGAGTTAGTGAGCGTGATGGTTTCTTTCCTTCGCGCATTTCTCTACCAAAGTGTTTTAAGACGAAATCAATCGTATCGCTAGTAATCGAAACAGCATCAACAACAGTAGGAATACCCACGGCAATGACTGGAATTCCTAACGTTTCTTTGCTTAGCTCTTTACGCTTATTTCCTACCCCAGAGCCTGGATGGATCCCTGAATCAGAAACCTGGATTGTCGTATTCACCCTTTCTATTGAACGGGCAGCAAGTGCATCGATGGCAATAACAAAATCAGGTTTCGTTTTTTCGATTACACCATGAATGATATCACTCGTCTCTAAACCTGTAATTCCCATGACACCAGGAGTGATCGCACTAACTGGACGAAATCCATCCGACATTTGTTCAGGCTGGAGTTCAAAGATATGTTTTGTTATTAATAAGTTTTCAACTGCAATTGGGCCTAAGGCATCTGGAGTTACATTCCAATTCCCTAAGCCGACAACTAAACAACTAGCATCTTTTTCTATCCCTAATTGCTTTAAAAATTGATTAAATTCCTTAGCAAAAACACGTTCTACAATTTCCTGTAGTTCGGTATCTTTATTTCGAATTCCTTGGATTTCAAACGTAACATAGTTACCTGCTTTTTTTCCTAATCTCTCTGCTCCTTCTTCGTTAATCTCAACCGTTGTTATATGTACTCCTTCTTCGTCACGTTCCTTAACAATCACTCCGCTAATTGTTTGTCTTTGTTGCTCGGCTTTTTTTTCTTCTCTTTCTTGAACTAATTGATGAGCTTCAACGGCTAAATCCGTACGGACATTATATTGTTCTAAGTTAATTTCTTTTGGCATAATGAACACCCCTCTTAATCTTTTGTCTATTTAAATTCTTCCCTGTATAGTTTCCAGCTATTCTAGTTTCCATTCCCCTATTGCAATTACCGTCGAGTTTTGTTACAATGCAATGTGTTGTACTTATATATTCGCAATTACCCGGTTGCATCAAGGAGGTGAAAGGAATGCCAAATATTAAATCAGCTATTAAACGCGTTAAGACAAGTGAAAAGCGTCGTGCACAAAATGCTTCAGTTAAATCTGCACTACGTACAGCTATCAAGACTTTCGAAGCTAAAGTAGACGGCAAGGAAGTTGAAGGAGCTCAAGAAGCGTTCTTGGTTGCAACCAAAAAGCTTGACAAAGCTGCAACAAAAGGTTTAATTCATAAAAATGCGGCATCTCGTCAAAAATCTCGCCTAGCGAAAAAATTAAACGAGATTACAGCATAATAATAAGATGAAAATGGAAAAAGGGCTACTGGTGTCAAACTCCTCTTCTTGAGGTGCCTGACACCAGTCAGCCCTTTTATTCGTTTATCTACAAGAAAAAAGGCCAATTGGCCTTTTTTCTTGTAGAGCTAAGTGTTATGGATACATAAACGACAGCATCACTCTATACTTACTCACCTAAAACTTTAATAATAAACAATTCTAAAGCTAGCTGTTTTTCAATCTTCCCCGTTTTGATCTTATAATCAGTTTCAGCAAGTTCATCAATAAATAATAACAGTTTTTTCTCATCAAACAAATTCCCTTGTTGATTTGCTAATTTAACAACATAAGGGTGGAGCTTCAAGGTTCCAGCTATTTGCTGTTGAGAATAACCTCTCGTTGAAAGTTCCTTTACTTGATATAAAATTCGAAATTGCCTTGCGAGCAATGATAAGATCTTTATTGGTTCTTCCTTTTGTTTTAATAAATCATAAAAAACTTGAAGTGCTTCTTTTTTTCTACGGTGGACAACGTGGTCTACCAAGGAAAAAACGTCTTGTTCCATTGTTTTTGAAACTAATTGTTGGACAACTGTTTCATCAATAACCCCGCCACTCCCTGCATAAAGGGCTAACTTTTCAATTTCCCCGGCAATCATCACTAAGCTGTTTCCAAGTAGTTGAACAAGTTTTTCTTTGCCAAGTTTCGTGATTTCTACATCATATTTTTTCACACGTCCATCAAGCCACTTATCCATTTCAGTTTCAGAAAATGCTGTTGCTTCTAGCACTTCCGCTTCCTTTTTGAGGAGTTTGACGATTTTCTTTCGTTCGTCTAATTTTTCATATGGTGCAACTATGATAAAAATTGTTTCCGGAACCGGATTTGTAATATAGTTCTCAAAAGCCTTTAAATCATGCTCAACTTTAGATTGATCTTTACCAGTTAAAAATTGGGGGTCCCGAACGATGACAACCCGATGTGTTCCCATAAAAGGGATCGTTAATGCTTCCTCAACAGCCGCAGAGATTGGTGTTTCCTTTAACTCATATGTAGACAGGTTGAAATCGTATTGGTCTTCTGTTAAAACTTTATTAAGGAGTTTATGAATCGTTTCCTCAATTAAAAAAGTTTCTGTACCATATAACAAATATAAAGGCGATAAAATACCTTTTTTAATATTTTTTTGTACTTGTAAAAAGCTCATCTTATTTGGTACCCTTTCTTTGAACCTAAATATGTAGTTGGATACCCAATTTTAAACATAGAAGGGATGTTAGTACAAGTGAAAAAGAGGAATTAACCGATAAGTTAATCCCTCCATTTATGATAAACGTCAGTAAGAGGGCCTAGGACAACCTCCCAGTGACGATAATCAACACCTTTCTTTTCTCTTGTATTAGTTATCATATCCTATGCACTTTTAAACTATAGGTGACAACATTTCACAACATTGCTAATTCTAAAAAGAAATTTTTGGTTAGTATATTGAAGTCCAACATTTTATATATTATGTTAAATAAAGACACTATTTTTGCATATAGAGATTGGTTACCTATATAAACATGTAGAAAATGTTACAAATGTAGATTTTTTATTATTTTTCGCTTATACTAAAAAATGTATTAGGAGGGGATGTCCAATGAATCAATTCGAAAAAGAAGTCCAAAGCAATCGCAATGATGCAGTAGATTCAGCAGTAGGTTTCGTTGTATCATTCGGCTTTTTTGCCACAGTATTTGCTGTAGCAATACTTATTGACTTATTTGTGTAATTTTACTTAAAGGAAAAACCCATAAAGTAGTCACTTTATGGGTTTTTCCTTTTATCACTCTTTAATCATTGTTTCGAAATAACCTGCATTATTCTTAAATACATATCGTACCGCACCATGAGTATCTGTTCGTAATATGTTGATATTCCGCTGTTTTAATCGACTAATTACATCTTTATGAGGGTGTCCGTATAAATTATTTCTCCCTAGTGAGATTAGCGCATAATCTGGATTCGTCCCATTCAACAAAAAATCATTTGTAGATGTAGAACTACCGTGGTGTCCTACCTTTAACACATCAACATTGAGCTGCTCATAATTCGACATTAATCTTTTCTCACCCTCTACCTCTAAATCCCCTGTAAACAACCAATTTAGACCACCTATATTCGCGTAAATAACAATTGAACGGTCATTAGTCGTTTGTTCTTTTCCGTATGGCGATAAAATAGCAAATTTATTATCTCCAACTCGCCAATAATCTCCTTGTTTAACAAATAAAATATTTGTGCCTATATCTTGAAAGCTTTGGAGTAAATACTTTTCATATTGTCCTTCGATAGGTACAGCTCCATAAAGCAGCATTTGGACAGGCATTTTTCCAATTAACGCTTCTGCTCCTCCAGTATGATCATAATGACCATGGCTTAAAATTAATTTATCTATTTTCCTTACTCCCTTTGCCTTTAAAAATGGTACGAGAACATCTCTTCCCACATCAAACGCCTTTTCTCGCTTCACTAAATCTTGTCTAAAACCAACCTCCACAATCCCACCTGTATCAATTAAATAAACGGCTTTTCTTCTGGGTAGTTCAATATAGATGCTATCACCTTGACCAACATCCAGCATCGTTACCTCACCCCCATTAGTTAAATAAGGAAGATGCCAATGCACTAATGCGACGACAAAAAAGATCGTACTGCTCTTTAGTATCCTTATAACTGACCTCGATTTTTCCCATACATAAAACAAAACGCCAATAGCTAGGTAATAAAGGACAACTATAATAAGTGGTGGTTTCCCAAATATTAAAGAGGATAGTGGTAGGTCGCTAACTATTTCTAAACACAAATGAGCGAAGCCAACGGCCCATTCGTAAAAAATTAATAAAATTGAACTTAATGTTGGAAAAATTAAATGACTGATAAAGATAATGAATGCTAGTGGTAGAGCAAATAAAGTAATAAACGGGATATAAACGAGGTTAAGTGGAATGCTCCACAATGAGATCTCATAAAAGTGGTAAATGATTAATGGAAAGGAGATTAATTGAGCTATAATTGTAACTGATAATAGTTGCGCTAACCAGTTTGAATAACGTTGTAAAATGGTGTTTGAGGAGATAATTAATGAATAAGATACTATAAACGATAACTGAAACCCAATATGAAGTATGTAGAAGGGATTAATAAGGAGAAGTCCTAAAAAAACAAAACTAATTCCATCTAAAGGGTTAATTTTTATCCGAGACCGTATCGTGATGAGGACAACAACTGACATTGCAGCAGCCCGGATAACAGATGGCGCTCCCCCTGCTAAAATCGCATATATAGGAAGCAGTAAAATGAGTAAGTCAATGGTCCTTTCTTTTGTCATACCTATCCGAATGAACACAAAGTAAACAAATGCACTAACAAGTCCTACATGAAGACCAGAAACAGCTAGTAAATGAATGATTCCTAAAGACTGATATGATTGCAGGATCTCTCTTTCCATTTCTCCTCTGTCACCAAATACTAATGAAATAATAATCCCTTTACTTTCTTTTGGAAAATGCTCTTTCATGTATTCAATTCCAGCTTGGCGATATCTTTTAACCAAACCTAAAGGTGATAAAGGCTTTTCTTCACAATTTTTATTTGAGACTGTTTTTGGGGTGAATTGAAAATAGATACTTCTTGTTACTAAGTATTCTTTATAATCAAAGCTATAAAAATTGCGACTCTCAGGTGGTTCCTTATACGTCCCCTCAAAAAAACATTTATTGCCATAATTCAATGTTTGTAAATGAGTTAGTTCCTCACTATTCTTTGCAAAATAGTTAATTTGAACATTCTCATTCTCAGTAGTTTTTAATTCAAAGGTTAGCTTATTTCCATTTAAATTAGGAATTGAGTTTATTTGTCCTACGATCGAGTTATGAGTTGGTAATGACGGTGGGGGTGTAAAATAAAAGGGGTTAATATAGAAAAAGACGAAAGTAATAACTGCAGAAATGTTCAGTAATTGATGGTGTTTATTTCTATATAACAAAAAAATTAGGGCTAACATTAGAAAAAGAGAGAAACTATGAAAGCCCTGTATTCGTAATATTACACTACAAATTGCAGCAATAACTAAAATATATATCTTTCCAAACACTTCGAAAAAAACCTCCTATCAAGCTTGGCTTTCTTCAGTGCCTATGAGATGTCCTTATGTTGTGTAGAGGAATAGGCTATTAGCTTCTTCTTTTAATGTTTTTAACTCTTCTTCACTAAGGCCTGCTTGCTCTAATTTTGTTAATAAAGACGCTGTGAAAGCTAACTTTTCCGCTGATTTTAAATCTAGTATCATTTCTTCTAACTCAACCTGTTCCACATGTACACCAGCATTTTCAAACAATTCAATTGCATATGGATGATTTTTGTAATCTTTCGCATAATAAACTTTTTTAATACCACTTTGAATTATTGCTTTTGTACAGTTTAAACAAGGAAAATGAGTAACGTAAATTTCTGCTTGCGCAGTAGGTACACCAAATTTGGCACATTGTAATAATGCGTTTATTTCAGCGTGGATCGTTCGTATGCAATGATTGTTCTCAACATAGCAGTTGTCATCGCTACAATGTTCCCCACCTGAAATTGATCCATTATAACCCCCTGCAATAATTCGTTTATCCCTTACAATCGTTGCCCCTACCATTAAACGTGTACAAGTGCTCCTTAATGCAAGCAAGTGACTCTGAGCCATAAAATATTGATCCCAAGATATACGTGACAAAAAATGTCCCTCCTAAAAAGTAAATCTATTCCCTTCAGTTTAGACAAAACATGACACGTTCGTCAAATGGTAATTAGAATGTAGAATGTAGAATGTAGAAAACTTTGTGATTTTTTCACAAGTTTTCTACATTCATAATTCATAATTCATAATTCATAATTCATAATTCATAATTACTCTTGGCTTTTTTCAAGGGCTTGTTGTAAGTCATTAAGAATGTCATTTATGTTTTCGATTCCAACCGATAGGCGAATTAACTCAGGGGTCACACCTGCAGACCGTTGCTCAGCTTCTGTCAACTGCTGATGTGTTGTGCTTGCTGGATGGATAACTAGAGACTTTGCATCACCAACATTGGCAACATGGGAAAATAGATTTAGGGCATTAATAAATTTCTTACCTTCCTCAGTACCACCTTTAATACCAAAGGTTAAAATTGCTCCTTTTCCGTTTGGTAGATATTTTTCTGCTAATTGATAGCTCGGATGACTTTCTAAACCCGGATAGCTTACCCATTCTACTAATGAGTTTTCGTCTAAGTAATTCGCTACCTTTAACGCGTTTTCACAATGGCGTTCTAAACGTAAATGCAATGTTTCAAGACCTTGAAGTAATAAGAATGAATTTAGAGGTGCAATCGCAGGACCAATATCGCGTAATAATTGAACACGAGCTTTAATGATATATGCTAAATTACCTAACGCTTCTGAGTAAACAATTCCATGATAGCTTGGATCTGGTTCAGATAATCCTGGGAACTTTCCATTCCCCCAATCAAACTTTCCTCCGTCTACGATAACCCCACCAATTGATGTTCCATGACCACCAATAAATTTAGTTGCTGAATGAATAACGATATCTGCTCCGTGTTCAATTGGACGACATAAAGCAGGGGTAGAAAATGTAGCATCAACCATTAATGGAATCCCATTTTCGTGAGCAATTGAAGAAACTGCTTCTAAATCAAGAACGTCCCCTTTTGGATTTCCAATAATTTCTCCGTAAAGTAGCTTTGTTTTATCATTAATAGCTGCGCGGTAATTTTCTGGATTTGTTCCATCTACAAAATGAGCTTTTATCCCTAACTTCCTTAACGTATGTGCGAAAAGATTATATGTACCCCCGTATAATGAACTTGAAGCAACTATTTCATCTCCACTTTCACATATATTTAAAATTGCCAATGTAATCGCAGATTGACCGCTTGCAGTAGCTAGAGCTGCTACTCCGCCTTCAAGTTCTGCAACCCGCTTCTCAAAAACATCTTGGGTTGGATTCATAATTCTTGTATAAATATTTCCAGGTTCAGCTAAAGAAAATAGATTTGCCGCATGATCCGTGTCTTTGAATACGTAAGAGGTTGTTTGATAGATCGGAACTGCCCTCGATAAAGTATTACTATCAGCTTCTTGTCCACCGTGTACTGCAATCGTTTCTAAACTCCAGTTTCTTTCAGTCATTTTTAAATTCCTCCCCTTTACTAAAACTATGATTCGATTACTAATAAAACTAAAAAAACTCTTCCTCATGGTAGAGAGAAGAGTTTATGATCTGCTTCTTTCTCTCATTTTTCAGAACTATACGCTCTGTTGGATTTAGCACCTTGTATTTTCACACTGGTTGCCGGGTTTCATAGGGCCAATCCCTCCACCTCTCTCAATAAGAGTGTTCATTAATTTGTTGTTGAGGTGATTATACTGTTTTCCAATAAGAATTGTCAATAATTTCTGAAAAAATAATTTATTACTTTACATCAATGAAATCTACCATTTTCTCAACTGTTTTCTTCCCTATACCCGAAACATTAACAAGATCATCTACACTTTTAAACTTCCCAAACTCATCACGATAAGAAATAATTGCCGAAGCTTTAGCTGGACCTATTCCAGGGATTTTTTCTAATTCTTCAGCCTTAGCGGTGTTAATATTAATTTTCCCATTATCTTTAGAAGTGGTTAAAATTGTTGCTAACTTCTCTATTTCTTCATCGCCGTGTTTTGGAACAAAAATGACCATTTCATCCTCTAATAATAAAGCTAGATTTATCGCATCCCGATTGGCCTCTTCCATAAAACCACTAGCTTTTTCAACTGCGTGGACGACTCTCTCGCCCTGGTTCATTTCATACACTCCAGGTTTAACTACTGCTCCTTTAATATCAACAATTAACTTCTCACTTTTTTCTTCTAACTGCTTCACTGGTTCTTCCGTGTCTTTCTCAATAACTAACGTTTGAAAATGACCATTCGTATCTCTACTGTTGTCAAAATTCCCAATAAAGCTTACACTAAAAATTAAAGCAACTGTACATACTGCAATTAGAAAGAGACTATTACGTTTTAATTTCATCATGTTTGGTACCCCCTAAAAATGAATTGTAAAAGGAAAATATAAATGAGTGTACACTTACAGCTAAAAAAACAAATGACTAATTTTATTGCTGCCGAAAAAAAATATAAAGAATTAGATAAAAGAAGAGAAGAAAAGATTGAAGAGGTAATAAAAGAAGCAAGGGCTAATAAAGATTTTTCTCTAAATGAAGTAAATGCTCTAACTGAGGAATTAAACAACTTAAGGAGATCGTTTGGTTTTCTACCTATGAGAAAGACGGTCACAAAAGAAATGGTGTTCGATTACATTAATCGAGACTAAATAGTAGAGGTTGTCCTAAAGAGGGCGGCCTCTTACTTTTTCTAAGCACTAGATGGTTTTCCTCCAAATAAACAAATTATGTCATAATCATTTTCCTTGCAACATAGACTTAAGGGTAAGAATGTTCGAGAAAGAGGGGGTTGAACACGTGAAAATAGGTATTATCGGAACTGGTAGTATGGGGAGCATTCTAATTGAATCGTTCATCGAATCAACAGCAGTAACCCCATCTCAACTTATCATCACAAATCGAACGATTGAAAAAGCCTATGCCTTTAAGGAAAAATTCCCTGATCTGCAAGTAGTTGAATCTTCCAAAGATGTAGCTCGTGCGGCTGATATATTGTTTATTTGTGTAAAACCATTACAATTTCAATCACTCCTAAAGGAGTTAAATTCCGTATTAACTAAAGAACAATTGCTTATTTCAATTACTAGTCCAATTTCCATTAGTCAATTGGAATCAGCTGTTTCTTGTAAAACAGCACGAATTATACCAAGTATTACAAATAGAGCTTTAGCAGGTACATCTTTAGTTACTTTAGGAACAACCTGCAATGCTGATGATTACGAAACATTAAACAGCCTTCTGAGACATATCTCAACACCAGTTATCATTGAGGAAAATATCACTCGAGTTGCTTCCGACATTGCTAGTTGTGGGCCTGCATTTTTCAGTTACTTAGTTCAAGGATTCATAGAAGCTGCAGTGAGGCAAACAGAAATTACGAAAGAAGAAGCGACACAATTGGCAAGTGAAATGATGATTGGCTTCGGAAAACTACTTGAAAAAGAGATTTTCACATTACCTACATTACAAGAAAGGGTTTCAGTTCCAGGTGGTGTAACAGGAGAAGGTATAAAAGTATTACGCGAAGAACTAGGAGACATGTTTGATCTGTTATTCCAGCAAACTCATGCAAAATACGATGAAGATTTAGAAAAAGTCAAAGATCAGTTTAATAGTTAAACAACAGAAGTAACTTAATAAGACTATTATAAAAAAAATTTCCAAACATGAAAAGAGGCTTTCTCCAAAATTTTAGGAGATTGCCTCTTTTTTATAAGAAAAGTCAATATTTGATCTGTATTATATTTTTTTCGTCACAAAGAACCAACGCTCAGCATTTTCTTCTAATGTTTCTAAGGAAAAATCTCCAGTAATAGAAATGACCTCAAAACCGGAATTTTTCAATGCTTTTTCATACGTCTCTATCGTGTAGGTTCGTTGCTTATGAAACTCATCGTACCTCTCATACATTCCCTCCTCATTTTCAACAAAAAAGGATAGGTCATGGTCAACACTGTACTCTTCTTCGCCTGCAAAGCATTCCCAAATATAAGAGATTTCTTGGCCGTTATGGGCAAATGTATGACCTGTAAAAATTGCCTCAACTTTATGGATTGAATGTACATCAAAAATAAATAGTCCATTTTTCTTTAGATGATGAGAAATTCTTTGGAAAGTTACATTTATTTCCTGTTCATTATTTAAATAGTTGATGCAATCACAAAGAGATATTACTACATCAAATTCACCTAAACCCTCTAATTCCCTCATATCCTGTTGAAAAAATTGAACTTCCGCTTTTGCTGCATCACTTTTTTCTTTTGCTACAAAAAGCATTTCTTCCGATAAGTCTACTGCTGTTACTTGAAGACCATGCTTGCTTAAAGGAATTGCAATATTTCCTGTTCCACAACCTACGTCTAAAATTTGACGATGATAATTACCAGTATTTTTCATTATGTCTAAAACGAAAGACACCCACTGTTCATAAGGGGCGTCTGTCATTAATTCATCATACAAATAGGCAAATTTTCCGTAATTCATAAAAATTACTCCTTTTTATACGTCCAGCCATCTTTTTGATAAACCTTTCCTTCTTTTAAAAGCTTACCAATCGCTCGTTTAAAAGCACCTTTGCTCATATTGAACTTTTGTTTAATGATGATCGGATCCGAACTATCTGTGTAAGGCATACCACCTTCACGCTTTTCTAAAAATTCATAAATTTTATCCGCATCATCATGTCTACGCTCGTGAGCTTTTGGTTGCATTGAAATGTTAATTTTCCCATCATCACGGACAAAGGTTACTCTACCTGTGATTACTTTACCAAGATGTAAATCCTCGTTTGCTTCGTTAAAATGAAGAAAAGCGATATAGCCTTCTTTCGTCATCACGAAAACACCTTTTTCGGCAAATGAATAAATTGTTCCTGTTATTTCTTCATTTAAAATCGTTTTAGGGGCTAGTGCTGCCGTTTCCTCTATTGGAGTCCCTCTAAGCAATCTACCCATCAACCGACCTTTTTTATCATAGATTAATGAAACCGGTACTTTGTCACCGACTTTTGGCCATAAAGCTCGATCAGGCCCTAGATCATCCATTGATAAGAATAAATCACGGTCAATTCCGTTGTATAGGAAAACACCATCTCTTTCGTTAATAGAAACGACCTCTAGCCAATCAAAATTCCCTAATGAAACAATTGGCTTTTCCATTGTAGCTGCTAAGCGCCCTTGGTGATCATGAAACAAAAATACTTCAACAGTGTCACCAACTTTAATAGGATCTGTTACTTGTCTTTTATGAAGTAACACATCTTCACTTTCAACCTTTTCCGAGGTCAAAAAGAAGCCAAAATCAGCTTTCCGTTCAACCTTTAACTTAACAATCATTCCAGGCTTAAATTCCATTACTCAAGAACCCCTTCTACATCAAGTGTAGGCGCATCTCCCCAGAGTTTCTCTAGGTTGTAGTAAAGTCTCTCATCTTTATGGAAAACATGGACAACAACGTCATCAAGGTCAATTAATACCCAACGGGCTTGATCATACCCCTCTAACCTCTTTAATTCAATGTTATTTTCTTGGGCTGTTTTTTTAATCTCAGTTGCAATTGATTGAACTTGCTTTTCCGAATTACCATGGCAGATTAGAAAATAATCAGAGATTAATGAAATCCCCTTCATATCTAAGACCACGATATTTTCTGCTTTTTTATCATCTGATGCTTTTACGGCTATTTCTAAAATTTTATTTTCATGCATGTACTAAAACTCCTCCTTTAAAATTATGTGATTATAAGCGGCTAATGTATCGGGAAACACAGGTTGTTGTTTACTGACTAAAAAATAAATTGTGTTTGAAATTCCTTTAAGTAACGCTTCATCTAAATTAGTTTGCGCTAATAATCGAACTTCGTCAACACCAGAAAACGAACGGTTTGGTTCAATGTAATCGGAAATATAAATAATCTTCTCTAATAGTGTCATAAACGGTCTACCTGTCGTATGATAACGAATTGCATCTAAAACTTCTTCATCATCAATTCCCAGTTCTTTCCTAACTAAATATGCGCCAACTGGAGCATGTAGCAACTCTCGGCCGTATTTTAAAAGATTGTCACTCATATTTTGTTCACTTACAATCGATTTCATCTCAGCCACAGGACGATATTTTGCATAGTCATGAAAGATAGCCGCTAATTCTACCTTTTTTTGATTAGCTCCATATTTTTCTGCTAATGAAACTGCTGTTTCTAAAACTCCTAGTGTATGGTTATATCGCTTTTCTGGAAGTACATTTTTAATGAGTTCTAGCGCTTTAAGTTTTTCCATAAATATCCCTCTCCTTTATAAAATCAATGACAGGCTCGGGGAGAAGGTAACGAACTGATTGGTTATTACTTAGACGTTCCCTTATTTCACTAGATGATATTTCTAATTGCGGTGCCTCTACAAGCACTACTTTATCACTAAAAATTGGCTTTAAAAGGTGTCCTGGACGTCGAATGCCAATAAAAGTAATTAGTATCAGTAATTCATCAATATCCTTCCATTTAGGAAGATAGTTAACCATATCGCCACCAATAATAAAATAAAACTGATGATCTTCATACCTTTTCTTAAGTTCTTTTATTGTTTCGATTGTGTACGATGGCCCACTACGTTCAAACTCAATTAATGAAAGTTGAAAAAAAGGATTACTGCTAATCGCCTGACGAACCATTTCGATTCTGTCCTCATCCAGACAAAGATTACTTCCTGCCTTGTGTGGAGGGATTTTTGTCGGCATAAACCAAACTTCGTCTAAGCTACAAGTTTCTCTGGCTTGTTCAGCAATTAGTAAATGCCCAAAATGAGGAGGGTCAAATGTACCACCTAAAATACCTATTTTCATTAACTTCCTCCCCCTTTTCAAACCTTTTAATTGAATTCCGTACTATGGTAATTGAAGCGACTTGTTCTCTGTTGACTCTTTATAAAGAACAATCGTGCTACCAATGATTTGGACGATCTCTGATTTAGTTCCTTTAGCTAATTGAATAGCTACTTCATCTTTGTCCATCTCACAACTTTGTAAGATACCTACTTTGATTAATTCACGCGCCTCTAAAGCTTCTGAAATTTGCTTAACCATATTCTCATTAACGCATCCTTTACCAACCTGAAAAATTGGATTCAAATGATGAGCTTGTGACCGTAAAAATCTTTTTTGCTTTCCTGTTAACATGTAGATCCTCCTAATTGTTGCATAACTATTTTTGTCATTTTTTCAGTATCTGGTTGTTTACCTGTCCACTTTAAAAAGGCTAAAGCCCCTTGCTCAACAAACATCCCAACACCGTTGTGTGTAATAATACCTTTTTTATTACCAAGTTGTAACAACTTTGTCTCAATTGGATTATAGATCAAATCGCTTAAAACAGCTGTTTGCTTTATATGATCGATTGATATTGGAACTTCATCAACACGAGGGCTCATTCCAATCGATGTCGTATTAATGACAATATCATACCTTGCCAAGTTTAATTGGGCTTTTTTCAATGGAAGGACATTTATATTCGCTTCTCGATACTTTAAGTAATGATTTTTAATCTCATCTGCCTTCTCAATTGTCCGATTGGCAATTGTTAAAAGAGCGACACCATCATTAGCTAATGCGGTAACAATTCCTCTAGCTGCTCCGCCTGCTCCAATAACTAAGACATTAGAATCTTTGAGAGGCTTATTTAACTTTGTTAATAGTGAGGTTAAATAACCCCTTCCATCAGTATTATAACCAATGAGACGACCTTCAATATTAACAACTGTATTTACAGCCCCAATCATCAGAGCTTCTTCATCTATCTCGTCCAAAAACTCCATAATCGTAACCTTATGAGGAATTGTGACGTTTAAACCAGATATATTGAAAAGTCTAAGCGCATCAACAGCTTCTTTTAATTTGTCCTCTGGCACATCAAAGGCGTGGTAATATCCGTTAATTCCAAGCTGTTTAAACGCATCATTGTGCATAAGAGGCGACATCGAATGTCCAACAGGATGTCCTAATAAACCATAAAGTTTATTCATCCAAAAACCCCCTTTTATAAATGTAGAATTCAGAATTCAGAATGTAGAGTTTGTAAGGTTTGCATCATAGCAAAACACAAAAGCATTCTACATTTTACATTCTACATTCTACATTAAATAAGTGCATTCCTTATTGAAACGCTAACTCCTTTAGGTACGTAGGCGGCTACTCTTGCTTTTTCCTCCACGGTTACCCAACCAAGTCCAGAAAATACGATATCGCTTTTTTCATCACCAATTGTAAACTCATGTTTGACTAATGGCGGGAAATTTTCTACATCTTCAATTCCAGGAGGCTGTAAAAGTTCCCCTAGATGATTTTTATACAATTCATCAGCATTTTCTAATTTTGTTCGATGGATATTTATTTCATTTGATACATAGCAAATAAAGGAATTTCTTCCCCCTGATATATAATCAAGTCGGGCTAGTCCACCAAAAAACAGTGTTTGTTCTTCATTTAACTGGAACACTTTTGGTTTAATTTCTTTTTTCGGTGTAATAGTTTTTAACTCATTTTTTGTTACATAATGAGCCATTTGATGATGATTTATAATTCCTGGTGTATCAAATAACGAGCTTCCATCATCTAAAGGAATATCGATCATGTCAAGTGTAGTTCCAGGGAAATGGGAAGTTGTAATAAACTGCTCCTCATCACCACCAAATTCTTTAATTAGCCTATTAATAAACGTAGATTTCCCAACATTGGTTGCACCTACAATAAAAACGTCTTTCTTTTCTCTATACTGCTCAATGGCATCAGCAAGTTCTAATATTCCTAAACCCTTATCAGCACTAATTAAAAAAACATCTTCTGGCTTTAAACCAAACTGTTTAGAAGCCTGTTTCATCCAATTTATAACTCGATTATGATTTAGAGCTTTCGGTAAAAGATCGACTTTATTTCCGACTAATAAAACTTTGTTCTTGCCAACAAAACGATGCAAGCCAGGTAACCAACTTCCATTAAAGTCAAAAATATCGACTATCTTTACAATTAAAGCATCACGTGACCCAAGTCCATTTAAGATTTTTAAGAAATCGTCATCCGTAAGTGACACATCCTGAACTTCATTATAATGCTTTAATCTAAAACATCTTTGACAAATCAAAACATCTCTTTCTAACGCTGACTGTGGAACAAACCCTAACTCAGTCTTATTTTCTGTTTGTACCTTTACACCACAACCTGAACAAATTAATTCTCGTTCAATCAACAGAATTTCCTCCTACTTTTTTCTTCTTAACTTTGATATTTATAGTATTCTCAATTATCGAAGTCAATATAAAATTGGCTTTCACCTTCGCCCAGTAACTTCAGTAATTTCTACAATTCGTACAATATGGAAAAATCTACTCCAAAATATATATTATAGTTTATATATAGGTATGGTTTCAATCTATTTCCCCAAAAAATATATGTTTAATTTCGTACTATTTTTTTAACTTCCAAAAAAACTTTTCGACAAAAACTTCCACCAACCTACAGATGTGGATAAGTTTATACACAAATCCACACTTATTTCCTAGGCTTTTCCTACGATTATAAACAGTTTATCAACAACTTACTAACAGGATTTTGTGGATAAAACGAACGGTTGTTCCATTTTCTGGGGCATGTTAGAATTTATTTAATCACAATTTACTACTATATGAAAGAAAAGACATATATATGAATACAAAAAAATATAAATCTGGAGGTGACTGCGGTAACGCAGAATACAATGAAAAGCTTATCTGATGATCTATTAGTCGAAACATATTATAAAGCCATTGAATTGCAGCTTAGTTCAGATTTTATCATGTTAATTAAAGAAGAGATTGAAAAAAGATCGTTACTAGACAAAATCAAAAAGACTAGTTAACAATTACTATTATAGTAAGAACACTACAAAAGGTGAGCATAAATGCTCACCTTTTTATTTTTATATACTCCCTTGGGCGAAATCGTTCATTTCGAGTTTCTTCATCTACCATTAACATCTGAAGTTGATCATTCTGTTCATCTATATAATATCTTTTTTCGTTCACTTCATTTGCCCACCATGCAATGACAAATAGGAACGTAAATATTCCTAATGCAACAATCGCCTTTTTCATCATAACTATTCACCCTTTTAGTCTCCATTTGTTATTAATAAGGATGATGTTTTGAGTGGAAATATATACATAAAACTTTCAATTTTTTATTTTGAATTTTCTAAAAAAATAAACATTTTATATCTCTTAAAAAAATATTTTTGGATTTTTCCCCTTAGTTTCTTCTTATTTAATAATTTTTATAATATCGTGAAACGCTAACTTCTATTAGGATGCACGAGAATAAATTTTAGTATATAATATTATTGGTCATAGAGCGGAGTGCGTGCATTATTTTGTACTATATTTTTTGACAGTGTTAAAGAGAGAGTATGTAAGGTAGTTTTTCTAATTATCAAGAATAGGGGGTTTATAATTTGTCGTTGTTACATCTCGTTGTTTTAGCACCATTCATCTTGGCATTACTTGTTCCTTTTTTGTATAAGTATATTCGTCAAGTACATACTGGTTGGTTCGTTATGATCCTTCCATTAACATTATTTATTTATCTAATTCAGTTTCTTCCTAACATTTCACGAGGTGAAACAATTTTTTATCAACAGCCATGGGTTCCGTCATTAGGGATAAATTTTGATATTTACCTAGATGGCCTCAGTCTTTTATTCGGGCTATTGATAACCGGGATTGGAACATTAGTTGTATTGTATTCTATCTATTATCTATACAACAAACAAAAAGAAGCATTGAATAACTTTTACGTATATTTGCTCATGTTTATGGGGGCAATGCTAGGGGTTGTACTATCAGATAATTTAATGACTCTTTATATTTTCTGGGAATTAACTAGTTTAGCTTCTTCCTTATTAATTGCCTACTGGTTCCATAAAGAACGTTCTCGATATGGAGCACAAAAGTCAATGTTAATTACTGTAGCTGGTGGCCTTACAATGCTAGCTGGTTTTTCACTTCTATTTGTTATGACTAATACATTTAGTATCCGAGAAATCATTGCACAAGCTGATGTGATTATCACGAACCCACTTTTTATACCAGCAATGCTTTGTGTTTTAGCAGGGGCTTTTACAAAATCAGCTCAATTTCCATTCCACATTTGGTTACCAGATGCAATGGAAGCACCAACTCCTGTTAGTGCTTATCTTCACTCAGCAACAATGGTTAAAGCTGGGATTTATTTAGTCGCTCGTTTAACACCTGTATTTGGGGCCGCTCCCCAGTGGTTCTGGATTGTCTCAGGATTTGGGATCTTCACGTTATTGTGGGGTTCTGTTTCTGCAATACGTCAAAAAGATTTAAAAGCAATATTAGCTTTTTCAACAATTAGCCAATTAGGGTTGATTATGGCCCTACTTGGTCTAGGTTCAGCTGCATTTCACTATGACGTAGCTGTAGTAGGAACTTTATATTACACTGCGACACTAGCAGCTGTATTCCATTTGATTAATCATGCAACTTTCAAAGGAAGCTTGTTTATGATTGTCGGTATTGTTGATCACGAAACTGGTACAAGGGATATACGTAAACTTGGTGGTCTAATGACAATTATGCCAATCACTTTTACAGTTGCATTGATTGGAACTCTATCAATGGCAGGAGTCCCGCCATTTAACGGCTTCTTAAGTAAGGAAATGTTCTTTACCGCTGCTGTAAATGCAACAACTTTAGATATTTTCAACATGCAAACATTTGGTTTAATCTTCCCAATCTTCGCTTGGATTGCGAGTATCTTTACATTCGGTTATTGTATGCTAATGTTTGTCCGTACGTTCTTAGGTAACTTTAAGCCAGAAAAGCTTGAGAAAGAAGTTCATGAGGCGCCAATTGGATTGTTAATTCCACCAATCGTTCTTGCTTCCTTAGTTGTTATTTTTGGGTTATTTCCAAACTTGCTTGCTTACTCAATTATTGAACCAACAATGGCTTCAATATTGCCAGGAGTTTTAGCAGAGGGAGAGCGTTTTTATGTAAACATCTATCATTGGCATGGATTTAATATTGAGTTATTCATGACAATGGGAGTTGTAGTTTTTGGTGCTTTAATTTTCTTGAACTTAAAGAAATGGTCAGAAACTGCTTTCTTCTTAAAAGAAAGAGACCCACTAAACTGGGTGTATGACAATTCACTTGTATGGCTTGTATCCGGTTCTTTAAAGGTTACAAATATGCAAATGACTGGCTTACTTCGCGATTACTTTGTATTTATGTCCGTATTTATTGTCGGCCTTATGGGGTATACGATGGTTAAATACAATACATTTGCCATTGATTTAATTAACGTGGCTGATATACCGCCTTACATTTTTATCATTATTTTTGTATTAATAGCTACCACTGTTGCATTGCCGTTTATTTCACATCGAGTTACCGCTATTGTTGCAACTGGGATTTTAGGCTTTATTGTTGCATTATTGTTTGTTGTCTTCCGTGCACCAGACTTAGCATTAACTCAATTATTAGTTGAAACTGTTATGGTTGTTCTTTTCTTACTTGCGTTCTACCACTTGCCAGAACTCAGAAAAGAAAAGTTTACACCACGCTTTAGATTTACAAACCTAGTAGTTTCAATCGGTGTTGGTCTTGTCGTGACATTAACAGCGTTAAGTGTTCATGCGATGAGCTATTCTCATCCAATCCAATCAATATCTGATTACTATGTTCAAAATGCTTATGAACTAGCAGCAGGGAAAAACATCGTAAACGTTATCTTAGTTGATTTCCGTGGAGTTGATACGATGTTAGAAATCGTAGTATTAGGTATTGCAGCTCTAGCAATTGTTGTCCTAATTAGATTACGCATGACAGGGAGTGAGGACGTATGAGAAAGAACTTACTGATGCTCCATACAGTTACAAGAATTGTCGTCTTTATCATTCTTGCCTTCTCTGTATTCCTGTTTTTTGCAGGACATAACAATCCTGGTGGAGGGTTTATTGGTGGGCTAATGACGGCAGCTGCTTTACTACTTTTATATGTGGCCTTTGATGTAAAAACGATAAAACAAGTCATTCCATTTAACTATACAACGATGATTGCTGTCGGCTTGTTAATTGCTATAGGTACTGGTGTCGCTTCAATGCTTAACGGAGATCCGTTTTTAACTCAGTATGATCGGTACGTGACTGTTCCTGTGTTAGGCGAGCTTCATTTAACAACTGCTTTACCGTTTGATTTAGGGGTATACCTTGTAGTTGTTGGGGTAGCATTACTCTCCATCTTATCGATTGCGGAGGATGATGCATAATGGAAATTTTAATGATTTTAGCAATTGGGGTTATCTTCACTGTTAGTACGTATTTAATTTTAACGAAAAGTCTTTTACGAGTCGTTATCGGTATTGTTCTCTTAAGTCATGGCGCTCATCTTCTTCTGTTAACATTAGCAGGTTTTAATGATGGTGCACCACCACTACTTGGACAAGAAGCTGCAACTTATGCAGACCCACTACCGCAGGCATTAATCTTAACAGCAATTGTTATCAGCTTTGGTGTGACTGCATTTTTACTCGTAATTGCTTATCGCACGTACAAAGTTCATAAAACAGATGATTTAGATCAATTAAGGGGAAGTGCTGATGAATAACTTAGTCATTCTACCGATACTTTTACCGTTAATCGTAGGCGTAGTCTTAATATTGTTCGCTAAAAATTTAAAGGTACAACGTATAATCAGTGGAATAACTGTGTTTGCCCTCTTAGCGGGCGCGTTGTACTTAGCTCACATAGTTTACTATCAGGGTATCCAGACACTAGAGCTTGGAAATTGGCCAGCTCCCTTTGGCATTGTTTTAGTTGCTGACTTATTTGCCATATTGATGGTTATTCTCGCTAGTATTGTTGGTATCGCTTGTTTATTTTTTGGCTTTCAAACATTAAGTGAAGAACGACAAAAGGGTTACTTTTTCCCTTTTTACTTCTTCTTATTAACTGGAGTTAACGGGGCATTTTTAACAGGAGATTTATTTAATCTATTTGTATTTTTTGAAGTAATGCTTCTATCTTCTTATATATTAATTGTACACGGTGGTACAAAATACCAACTACGTGAATCAATCAAATATGTAATTATAAACATCTTTGCTTCAGGATTATTTATTGTAGGTGTTGCTTACATTTATGGGGTTACCGGTACACTTAATATGGCTGATATCTCTGTAAAGGTAGCTGAGCTTGAGCAACAAGGGATTTTAAATGTTATTGCAGTTTTATTTTTAGTCGTTTTTGGAATGAAAGGTGCCTTATTTCCACTTTATTTTTGGTTACCTAAGTCTTACTTTGGTCCTCCTGCGGCCATTGCAGCACTCTTTGGTGGTTTGCTAACTAAAGTGGGTATTTATGCGATTATCCGGACCTTTACACTAATTTTTTATCACGATCCTGGATTTACTCATAATATCATTCTATTTTTAGCTGGTGGGACAATGTTTTTCGGTGTTCTTGGTGCAGTTTCACAGTTTGATTTTAAACGCATTCTTTCCTTCCATATCATTAGTCAGGTCGGTTACATGGTAATGGGCTTAGGAATTTTCACACGACTTGCTATAGCTGGTACGATTTTCTATATCGCTCATCATATTATTGTTAAGTCTGCGTTATTCTTATTTGCTGGAGCTACACAAAAGATTACTGGAACAACAGATTTAAAGAAAATGGGCGGTTTGTTAAAAACTCATCCATACCTTGGTTGGTTTTTCTTCGTTGCTGCGATCTCATTAGCAGGCATTCCACCTTTAAGTGGTTTCTTCAGTAAATTTGCCTTAATTTTATCTGGTATTGAGGAAGGCCGATACTTTATCGTTGCAATCTCATTGGTTGTTGGCTTACTAACACTATTCTCAATGATGAAAATTTTTATCTATGCATTCTGGGGAGAGCAAAAACTTTCGAATGAAGAAGCTAAGCAAAGAAAGGTTGGGAAGTTATTACTACCAATCGTACCTTTAGTCTTCTTATCAATTATTTTAGGATTAGCTGCAGAACCTGTTTTCCAATTTTCATTGGTAGTAGCTGACCAAATACTAGATCCATCAATCTATATCAATTCTGTACTTAATAAGGAGTAGTTGCTATGGCGTTTCAAATCTTATTAAATATTGGTTTAGCGATAATTTGGATGCTACTTAGAAACGATTTCTCCCCTATCGAATTCTTTATTGGGTATGTGATCGGAATAGCACTCCTCTATGTATTAAGACGATTTTTACATTTCGACTTTTACTTTCGTCGTGTGATCGCGATTGTTAAACTTATTTTGCTATTTTTATGGGAGTTAATTCTTGCAAATATCGATGTTGCTAAAATTGTCCTAAGCCCAAAGTTAAATGTTGAACCTGGAATTATCGCTGTACCTACTGTTTTAAAAACTGAGTGGGAAGTAACACTACTAGCAAGTCTAATTTCTTTAACACCTGGGACTTTATCAATGTATTTTTCAGAAGATGGAAAAACAATCTACGTACATTCCATTCATGTCCCAGATAAAGAGGCGATGATCAAACAAATCCACGAAACATTTGAGCGAGCGATAATGGAGGTGACTGAATAGTGCTAGAAATTTCTCTAAACATTGCTCTAATCATCATGTCAATGTCGATCTTCGTTTGCTTTATTAGGATCGTAAAAGGGCCAACAATGTCTGACCGTGTTGTTGCCCTTGATACAATCGGAATAACGTTGATTGGAATTATAGGGATAATCATGATTATTCAAAATACACTAGCATATGCTGAGGTTATTCTAGTTATTGCAATCCTTGCTTTTATCGGAACAATTGCTTTAGCAAAATTTATCGAAGGGGGTGTGATCTTTGATCGAGATCGTAATTAGCGCCTTTATCCTTCTAGGGGCCTTTTTAAGCCTTTTAGGCTCTATTGGTATCTTAAGGTTCCCTGACGTGTACGGACGCCTTCATGCGGCAACTAAAAGCGCTACATTAGGTGTCATCAGTATTATGCTTGCTGTCTACGTTCACTTTCATTTTATTGAAGGAGTATTTAGCGGAAAAGTTTTGTTAACGATTTTCTTCGTGTTCTTAACTGCTCCTGTGGCTGGTTTCATGATATCAAGATCCGCCTATAATGTAGGTGTTGAACTTTGGGATAAAAGCACCCAAGACGATTTAAAAATAGCATTTGAAAATAAAGAAAAAAACAAAAAGAAAGCTAGATCATGATTTTTATGATCTAGCTTTCTTTTTCATAATCAAACAGTTAATGACTGTCTTTTCACCTTGAAAGTTCAATTTCCATTCTTTTTTTGAAATAACAGATAACAGAGGATGGTTTGCTTGTTTTTCCCACCATTCGCTACTATAAAAATGATCTAGCGTTCCTTCAATTTGCTCTAAATCTCCTTTAATTGGTCCAGCTAAGCATAGAAATCCATCTTCGTTTAAAAACCTCAATAAATAATCTAAATAATGCTCAGTAGATAAAAAATAGTGATAAGGATCTATTGAAAAAATCACGTCAAAATATCTTTGTGCAAACGGGATTTGATGAGCATCTCCATGGATTGGAATGACCTTTTTTTCTAACCCAAAGTCAACGATTTTATCGAAATTTTCAATCGGGGATACCCATAGATCATGAGCAATAATATTCGCTCCATATTCTTTAGCTAAGTATAACGAGCTCATCGCTGTACCGCATCCTAAGTCTAAAATTCTCATATGGTGGTTAATGTTAATCGTTTTTGCCACTTGTTCTGTCAAAACTAAATGTCCGAACCTACTAACATATTCTTCATGTTCATTTATAAGATAAGTTTGTTGTTCTGTAAGCCCCATGATATATCCCCTTAAAAGCCTATTATTAGGTCTATTTTTATTAAGATTAATTCCCTTGTAATAATTTACTCTATAAAAGAAGAAGCCACAAGTATATTTGTGACTTCTTCTATGATGATATTATGAACGTTATGCTTGTCCTTCTGCATATCTTACAGCTTCAGCTAAGAGGTCAACAATATGAATACCACGTACATCCTTTTGTAACCCAGCACGCTCGATACCTAGTTTCATTTGTAATAAACAACCAGGATTTGCTGTTACAAGTGTTCTAGCTTTAGTCGCTTTTGCATCTTTCATTTTCACATCTAAAATTTGCATAGACATTTCTTGCTCAATAATGTTATATACACCAGCAGATCCACAGCAGCGATCTGCATCCTTCATTTCTGTAAACGTAACACCTTCAATTGATTGAAGTAACTTTCTTGGTGCACTAAAAGTTCCCATTACATTTCTTAGATGGCAAGAGTCTTGATATGTGACCGTTTGAGGCTCTAGTCTCATTTTCGGCATGCCAACTTCATATAATACTTCAGAAATATCTTTTACCTTTGCCGAGAATGCTTTTGCACGATCTGCCCATTCTGGATCATCTTTTAGTAAATGACCATAATCAACCAACAATGCTCCACAACCACCAGCGTTAGAAATAATATATTCTGCTTCCACTTTTTCAAAAGCAAGGATATTTTCCTTTGCTAATTGTTTAGCCCCGTCTTTTTCACCACTATGTGCATGTAAAGCACCACAGCAGTTTTGTTTCTTAGGAATAACGATTTCACAATTAGATTTACTTAAGATATATAATGTTGAGTCATTTGTATCCATAAACATCGTATCCATCAAACAACCCGAGAAAAAGGCAACTTTCTTTTTCGCTACACCCTCAGATGCAACATGCGATGGCCGATTTTTCATTTTACTTGGTGATGGAACTTTTGGTAATACACGTTCCATAGCAGACAAGTTACCAGGTGCAATCTTCGTTAAGTGTGTTGCTTGAGCAATTTTTTGAATACCAGTTGATTGGTAGAACCAAAGTAAACTACTAACCATTCTCATTCGATTAGGTTTAGGGAACAGCTCGTTGAACACAACGTTACGAAGCATTTTTACAGGCAAACTGTGCTTTTTCTTCTTTTGGATGATGTCACGAGCATCTTCTAATAAAAATCCGTATTTCATCCCTGACGGACAAGCTGGTTCACAAGCACGGCAACCTAAGCACTGACTTAGTTGTTTCTCAAAATCTTCGTCAGGCTCCATAATTCCATCAACTACTGCTTTCATTAACGCAATTCTTCCACGTGGAGAAGCGGCTTCGTTTCCACCTGATTCCCGGTAAGTAGGACATGCAGGTAAACAAAAACCACATCTCATACAATTTATTAGCTCATCGTAATCCATTCCTTGCTTCATATCGATGGCTAATTCTTGCTGTCTTTTGTCGTTTGCTGCGCTCATCGATTAACCACCACCCGTTTACGTGATTCTTTTGCAAACATTTTCCCTGGGTTCATAATGTTGTTAGGATCGAAGGCCATTTTCAATGTTTTCATCGCTTCTACGCCTTCTTCACCAAGTTTCCAAGCAAGGTAAGGTGATTTCATAACGCCAACACCATGTTCTCCTGTAATTGTTCCACCTAATTGAATGGCTTTTTCGAAGATTTCTTCGAAGGCAATTTCAACACGGTGCATTTCTTCTTTATCACGAGCATCTGTCATACATGTAGGATGTAGGTTTCCATCGCCCGCATGTCCAAACGTACAAATTTGTACATTATTGCGCTTTGCAATTACTTCGATTTCACGAACCATTTCAGCAATTTTAGAGCGTGGTACCGTTGCATCTTCTAGGATTGTTGTAGGCTTCAGTCTAGCTAATGCAGAAAGAGCAGAACGTCTTGCAGTAGTTAAAGCTGTTCCTTCTTCATCAGTTTGGGCAATTTGTACTGACAATGCGTTTTCTTCTTGACAGATTTCTGCCATTCTCTTAATATCTCTTTCTACTACTTCAAGTGGACCATCTTGTTCGATTAAAAGTACTGCACCTACGTCTGTTGGTAAACCGATTTTCGCAAAATCTTCTACTACACGGATTGTCGGTTGATCTAAAAATTCTAATGTTGTAGGAATAATTTTATTTGCAATAATTTTCGAAACTGTACGTCCAGCTGCCTCAAGGCTATCATAAAGAGCTAGCATTGTTTTTTTCGTTTCTGGTTTTGGAATTAGTTTTAAAGTCGCCTCTGTAATAACACCTAACGTCCCCTCAGAGCCAACCATTAATCTAGTAAAATCGTAACCTGCTACATCTTTTGCAAGCTTTCCACCGGTACGAATAATATTTCCATTAGGTAATACAACTTCTAAGGCAATTACATAATCACGAGTAACGCCATATTTTAAGCCACGTAAACCACCTGAACCCTCATTGATATTCCCAGCAATTGTAGAAATTTTCATTGAACTTGGGTCTGGCGGGTAAAATAAACCTTTTGCCTCAACTGCATTAATCATATCTAAAGTTATTAGTCCAGGTTGAACAGTAACTGTTAAATTTTCTTCATCAAGTTCTAGTAATTGGTTCATTAGTGTGAAAATCATGACAATTCCACCTTCTAATGGGCATGTCCCAGCACAAAGGTTCGTTGCATTTCCACGAGGTACGATTGGAATTTTATACTCATTACAAACTTTTACGATTTCAGATACATCCTGTGTATTTCTAGGCTTGATAACTGCATCTGGTAGCGCTTGGTAATTTGGTGTTGCATCATATGAATACGCAACCAAGCTTTGTTTTGAATCAAGGTAATTCTCTTCCCCAACGATCGCTTGTAATTTCTTTTTTGCGTCTTGACTAATCATTTGTTTATCCCCCTATTGTCGGGTTTCACCCCGAAAACTATGAATAAGTTACCCTTTATTTAAAGCAATTACATGTTTAATTCGTAACTTTATTATAGTTAAATGAAGCGCTTTCTTCTATGGTTTTAAACACAAAGATATTCGGTATTACGAACTTTTTTTTGTGTATTTATCTAATCTCATTCCAAAAAGAGAGAGCAATGTAATACATAACCAAATTTTCCGTTTCTTTTAAGGAATATCCTGTCAATTCACAGATTCTTTTTAGCCGATAATGCAACGTATTAATATGGATATGAAGTCGTTTTGATGTTTCTTTGATAGAAAGATTACTCTCTAAATAAGCTTCTAGCGTTTCTAATAATTCAGCTTCTTTTAGTAAGATTCCTAACACCTTTTCAACAACTTCTTTTCTTGTTTCATCCGTAATTTCTGCTAGGGCTACATCTAAAGTTAAATCATCATAATTTATGAAAGGGCCATTTTTTTTCGCAACTCGCAAGGCCTTTTTGGCATGATTATATGAACAATGTAACTGTGCGGGATCTTTAACCATTGTGCCAATACCGATATTAAGAGAAATACCGTA
Source organism: Anaerobacillus isosaccharinicus (assembly GCF_001866075.3). Lineage (GTDB taxonomy): Bacteria > Bacillota > Bacilli > Bacillales > Anaerobacillaceae > Anaerobacillus > Anaerobacillus isosaccharinicus. Next base: position 116,023 of record NZ_CP063356.1, read on the forward strand.
CTTTTCCCTAATGACACTCTGAGCATGCTTTAGTGGTGAAATGACGTTATCTTCCATATGATTATTTATAATCGACTTTAACAAAACAAAGCGACCACTTCCCCATTGAACTAGCACATCCTGAGTTTCACTCGGGAAAAACTCTCGTAATATTTCGATGGCCTCCCTTTCAATTAGTTGATTTTCTTGGATTTTATTTTCAAGATGATCAATCTCAAGTAATGCACAACAGCGAGGAATATCCATAGAGATCCCCAATATTTCACCTCGTTCCCTAAAATCCTCATCCATTTGATGTAAATGAAGCCACTCATACACATACGTTTCAAGACCTCTAAACTTCGATTCCAACTTTTCGTGAAAATGAGCTTCTTGGATAATTAACTCTGTCATTCTTTGGATTAGCTCACCAAATTGATTAACGTCATTAGGTTCACCCGTAATCCCAATTACCCCAATTGCTTTGTTATAAAATATTATTGGTAAATTAATTCCTGCTTTTACACCTTTTAATCTAAATACATCTTCTTTTGTGATGACGATCTTTTCTTTTTTCTGCACAGCTATTTGGGCGCCCTCGTGATAACTACCTACACGATTGTGATCACTACCAGCAATAATAATGCCATTATTGTCAACAACAATTACTTCCTCGTCTAAAATATCTGTTACTTCATTTACAATTCTTTGAGCTAATCCTGAAAGTAATTTCAAAGTGTCACCACCTATTTTTTTAAAGTTTTCTCCTAGTTATTAAAAAGGTTTGAAAAATCTTGGAAGATTTTTCAAAACCCTTTGTAAATATTAAAATGAGCCAATTTTCATACCAACTTGTACATCCATTGGTATTTTTACTTTAGGGTCCAAATCAATAGTATCTTTCTCAAATAAGAGTACCACTGTTGATCCAAAAGAAAAATAACCTATTTCATCACCTTTATTAACGGTGTCACCAGTAAATGTTGGATGAATACTATTTACATTCATTGCCCCAACTTTTACTAAAGAATAGTGTTTGCCATTATTTAGACGAACTTCGGTAATTAAGCGATAGTTTCTGGACAATGGACGTTTCCCAAGCTTTAAGCCTAATTCGTTAACTGGATACGATTTATTACCTAAAGCCCACTTTCCAACGACAGTTCCTGAAACTGGAGTATGGATTCGGTGATAATGACTTGGACTTAAGTATAAAATGATGTAAGTGCCTTCTTTATACTTTTCAGCTCTGTTTTTGTTTCCTAGCATCTCTACTAAGCTATAGTCTTGGTTTTTCACGTGAAATGTGCAATTTTCAGTGATTTGACCTACATCAGCTAAAATACCATCAACAGGACTCACAATACTATCTAAAGACTTATCAATAACCCTTGCATCTGACTTTAAATTTCTAACAAACAATTCCTGCAAGCTCCCGTATTGATGTAGGGGCTTTTCCATTTCAGCTTCGTTAAGGTTGTACACTTTAACAAACGATTTATTTATTACTTTACTCATTTTAGATTCCGTAAAGGCTTTAAGTAAATAAGAATTAAAACGATTTCCAGATAATTCTACAAACGATTGATAAATTGCTTTTTTCACTTTTGTACCTCCATAATCAAATATTGTTTACTTAATTTTATTTTTATTTAATATTTTCTTGAAATAGGTCACCTAGCAGTTAAGAAAAACCTTACACTTTAACCCTCCAAAAAGCTTAAGGGGAAAAAAGTTCTGTCAAAAAATTCTTTCTCCCTTTATAATAAATATGATACCATTATACTTTAAAGCGACTAGCGATCATTTTATTTTTTACATTCTTTCGTTAGTTTACCATAAGGAGTGATGAATTTGTTTATCCTTCAACACCTTGACCAAACAATTAAAAAAATGAGAACTCAAGCGGCTAACCTTTTAACAGTTATGAACTTAGGCTTAGGTGCTTTCGCAATCATATTCGTACTTCAAGGTCAATTGTACACGAGCCTATTATTTATCTGTTTGGCTGCTATATTCGACCGTTTTGATGGAATTGTTGCTAGAAAACTGAATATTACTTCTGATTTAGGTAAACAGCTTGATTCATTATGTGATTTAATCTCCTTTGGAGTTGCCCCAGCCTTACTCTTATATTCCGCGATATTGTTTGACTTTGGTACATCAGGCGCAATTTTCACAATCATTTTCATTGCATGTGGCGCGATCCGCTTAGCTAGGTTTAACGTATCGGAACACCATGGCTATTTTGTTGGTCTTCCAATTACAGCCGGTGGTTGCTTATTAACGATTAGCTTTTTACTTGTTGGTGTCCTACCAGCTCCAGCATTTATGTTTATAATACTTATTTTATCATTTTTAATGATCAGTACTTTTAAGGTAACAAAAGTTTAAATGAAGAAAACTCCCAATTGGGAGTTTTTTCATTTATGCTTTTCCATTTACCTTTACAATAACAATGCTTGAGTTTTCAATAGCTTCAAACTCATGATCATCTTCAACTTCAAATTTGCCTAAAATTCCAGGCTCCAAGACCTCTTCTTTGTCACCACTACGGAAATATACTTTTCCTTCATTTACCACTATGATTGCTTCACAAGGGGCCAAATGACGAGGGATTTTTTCCCCTCTTTTTAATTGAAGATTCATCACCATGCCACTATCAAATTCAAGTAGCATTCTTTTAGATACAGGTAATTCATAAAGAGCTGGATAGTTGATAACTTTCATTTGAAACCCTCTCTTCTATTAGGATGTCGGAGATCTTACCTTAAAAATACAACATTCTTACAAAGTATTCAGTGAGATGTGTCACAAAGGATATTCGTTTTATTACAACCTAACTACCAATAATTTCATTATTTTGTTAAACTTACGATAACTAATTAAATCATGTATAGAGGCTGGGATAAAAGTGTTTTAATCAAACTAAAGTGTTTATCTGGGAACACGAATTAATACAAAACCATAGCGTAGGAAATATACGAAGACTCCTGCGGGATGAAAGGCAAGGGTGATACCCCACAGTGCGTAAGCACGAGGAGGCTCACCAGCCGCCCGCGGAAAGCGAAGTATATTTCCGAAGCGGAATATTCACCAAATATCACTTCGTTCGGATTTCTCAAATTATGTCCCAGCTCATTGAAAGTCGATTTTGAGAAGCTTTAATATATCGTAAAATGGGGGTTCATACTTTTGCAAGTTATCTTATCACACATTAATTTAGACTTTGATGGTCTAGCTTCGATGTTGGCCGCAAAAAAACTATATCCAAATGCAAAATTAGTTTTACCGACAAAACAAGCTAAATCTGTTGAACGGTTTTTAGCAATCCACCGTGATTCTTTTAACCTTTATTATCCGAATCAAATTACATGGGACAGCATTACAGAAGTAATTTTGGTCGATATCGCTTCTCTACAAAGAATAGGTGAGGTAAGCAATTACATTAATAAAGAAAAAGTGGACTTTATTGTTTATGATCATCACCAACATCATGATGGAAACGTCACTGCAAAATGTGGGATTATTGATCCTATTGGTGCTACGATTACTTTATTAGTTGAGATTCTTAGAGATAGAAATATTGCCATATCTTCATTTGAAGCAACTATTTTTGCTCTTGGGCTCTATACTGATACAGGATCATTTACTTATTTAAATACGACGCCTAGAGACTTGAAAGCAGGCAGCTACCTTTTGGAGTGTGGTGCCAATCTTCAACTCGTTTCTAAGTTCTCTGAATCACCACTTCAAGAAGAAGAACAAAAGCTACTTCATAGCTTAATTCAACAAAGTGAAGAGCACTATTTTCAGGGAGTAGATATACTTATTGCCTACCATCAACAAAAGGAATACACGGGTGGATTAGCACTTCTTGCTAGGAAAGCATTAGAAATGACAGGAACAGACGCCTTGATATTTGTTGTGGAAATGGGAAAAAGAACGTTTATTGTTGGAAGATCTACCTCAGACAGAATTGATGTGTTACCAATAATAAAACGTTTAGGTGGTGGCGGTCACCCTAAAGCTGCTTCTGCCATGGTGAAAAACGGAGATTTCCAAACGGTTTTGGAAACTGTTAGGGCTCATATAACTGAAACGGTCAAGCCTTCACTAATTGCTAAAGATATTATGTCAAGCCCAGTGAAAGTGATCTCTACCGCTACATCTATTGAAGAAGCAGCAAAAATGATGCTTCGCTACGGACATACGGGTTTTCCTGTTTTAGAAAATGGAAAGTTAGTCGGAATTATCTCAAGAAGAGATGTCGATAAAGCCAAACACCATGGCTTAGGTCATGCTCCAGTCAAAGGATATATGAGCACAGAGCCAACGACGATCCATTCAAACATGTCTATTGAAGAAGTACAAAATCTAATGATTGATAAAAACGTTGGTAGACTTCCAGTTATTGAAGATCAGCAACTAATCGGCATTATTTCAAGGACGAATGTTATAGAAGCTCTTCATGGTGAAAAAATGAAAACCGGGCAAGTATTTGATCGTTCAACACCTATAGAAATATCTTTGATTGAACGAATAGAGAAACTGCTTCCAGAAAATATATTAGAACTTTTGAAAACTATTGGAGAAAAAGCTGATAATTTAAATTATCGTGCATATATGATTGGTGGAATTGTTCGAGATTTAGTTATCGGTCGCCAAAATGATGATATTGATATCGTTGTTGAAGGGGACGGGATTTACTTTGCAAAATTATTAGCTAATTCATTAGGGGGAAGTGTTCGAGTCCACGAAAAGTTTGGTACAGCAACGTGGAAGCACTTATCTGGCTTAAAAATTGATATCACTTCGGCTAGAACAGAATATTATGAATATCCTTCAGCCTTACCAACAGTAGAAATGTCCAGCTTACGTGAAGACCTTTTACGTCGAGACTTTACGATTAATGCGATGGCTTTGCAAATTAATAAAAGCAATTTCGGAAAGTTAATTGATTTTTTCCACGGCTATAAAGATATTGATGAAAAAAAGGTTAAAATTCTATACAATCTTAGTTTTGTAGAAGACCCAACAAGAATTTTACGTGCCGTCCGCTTTGAACAACGTTTTGGCTTTGAAATGGACAAGCAAACACTTGAATTGGCTCAAATTTCTGTTGATAAAATTTCATCAACCTCTAAGCCAAGACTTGCTCATGAACTCAACAAATTATTAATGGAAGAAAATCCAGTAGAAGCAATTTGCCGTCTACAAGAACTAGGCGTCCTAAATTATTTAGTTGGACCTAATAATTTTGATATTGAGACTATTCAATTATTAGAGAGATTTAAAGTGTTTGTGGATGAGGTAACCTTTTCTACCGAAAGCGAAAATTCGTGCAACGAACAACTTTGGATTTGTTATTTAGCGATCTTATTTTTTAAGCAAGAAAATGGCCTCCAATTAGTTAAGGATTTCGCACTCAATAATGAACATTTGCATATTGTAGATGAAATTTACCACCTTGTCACGAGTGAACAAGCCCTTTCAGATGAAATACAACTAGGAAATTTGCATAAGCTTCTAAAAAAATTCAAAAAAGAAGCCATTATTTGTTTTGCTATTCTAAAGAACTTACCTGAAGTTAAGACAAAATTAATTAAAACCTACCTTATTGCTCGAATGGCAATACCTAAACTCATAGATGGAAGAGAATTGAAAGCACTAAACATTCCACCAAGCCCTCTGTTTTCGAAAATCTTACTTGAAATCGAGTGTGCCTATTTAAATAAAGATATTTTTACAAAGAAAGACGCTTTGCGCTTCGTTAAAAATGAGTACTTATAAGAAAAGCGCAGAGCGCCCGCCTAGCGGCTAGGAGCAAGTTCAAAAAGTTTCTTACTCTTTTTTAAAATATAAAGATGATCTTAGGACAAAGTTTTTTTTCAGCCCTTTGTCTTATTTACTTTTAATAGCAAACAAAGATATAATAGAAACGTATAGATAATGGCAAACTTATTGAAAAATAAGGACGCAAAGCTAAAGGGACTAACGGTCATCCGAGATCAATGTCAGCCAGTTACCTCAACAATTACTCTAGCTTATCTATATCGATTTTTAATCTCGTTTATAAGGGGTATGCATATGAGTAGATTTAATGATTTAAAAACAACTCTTGAAAAATTTGAACAGCTAATGAGTAAATCTCCTGATGACAAAACTGCTTTACCAGAATTCATTAATTTTTTACGGGGTTTCTTACGGGTGAGAGATCCTAAATTCTCGTTGCCTTCTGCAGAGTTAATGACAATTATCAAAAAAGAAAAATCAACCATCTTTCACTACTTGAAATTACAAGCTGCAAGCAATCCGTCGTTAGAATTATTAACTCAATTAGAAATGGATCATGCTAAAGCAAGAGAGAGGTTAGCAGATTTACGAGGTAAACTTGAGTAGAAAAAAGCCAATTCCCATTGTATTTAATGAGAGTTGGCTTTTATTAATAACTATGTAACTAATTTTGTCCCGCTTATATAATTTTCTGACTCGATCTCATGAATTGCACAATTAATTTCTTCTTTTAAGACTCCCTCAATCTCCTCAATCTTCTCTACAATCTTCCTAACCAATAGCTGTTTCGTTTCTCTCGTTCTTCCTGGAAACATTGTAATTTCAACGAAAACAAAATTTAACTTTTCGCTTTCATGGTTACTGCGATCATACATAGGTGCTTCGTAAATAATGACTTGGCCATTTGTTTGATCAATCTCTAATACATCAAGAACTACTTGACGAACTTCCTCTGCTAATCTTCCATTCCTTTGCCGATCATTCGTTAACACCTTATGGATAATTACTTGGGGCACAGTTATAATCCACCTTCCTCTGTTTGCTTAGTCAATATTAAAAAATTATCAATTGTCAATTTAATTTTACCATATTTTTTTAAGAATTTTTAATTATTTGTAAACAAGATATTAATTTTATGAAATAAAAAAAAGAAGCTGGGACAAAAGTGTTTTAATTATTGAGAAATCCGAACGAATTGATAGTTGGTACAAATCACTCGCTTCGGAAATATACTTCGCTTTCCGCGGGCGGCTGGTGAGCCTCCTCGTGCTTACGCACTGTGGGGTCTCACCCTTGCCTTTAATCCCGCAGGAGTCTTCGTATATTACCTCCGCTATGGTTTTGTATTATTCGGATTCTCAGTTAAACACTTTAGTTATGTCCCAGCCTCGATCTTTAATTATTATTGTAGTCCTTGTTTCACCGATTTCGCAATTTGAATTGTTCGTTTTGCTTGGTGTTTCACTGCGTCTTTAACATCTTCTACCATGTTTCCTTCTTGATCTACGGTTACACTTGTTCCATATGGATTTCCACCTGCTGCAAAAATAGTTGGATCTGTATATCCTGGTGCTACTACGATAGCTCCCCAATGATACATTGTCGTGTATAAAGATAATACGGTTTGCTCCTGACCTCCGTGTGAATTCGATGCACTAGACATAGCACTTACTGCTTTATTAGCAAGTTTTCCATTGAACCAAAGGCCACCTGTAGTATCTAAAAATTGTTTCATTTGAGCTGGCATATTACCAAAGCGTGTTGGCACACTGAAAATAATTGCATCTGCCCATTCAAGATCATCTAATGTTACTTCAGGGACATCTTTAGTTGCTTCAACATGAGCTTTCCACCCAGGATTACCTTCAATTGCCGAGTCTGGTGCAAGCTCAGGAACCTTTACTACTTTTACTTCAGCTCCCCCTTCAATTGCTCCTTCTTCTGCCCACTTTGCTAACTGATAATTTGTACCTGTTGAACTGTAATAAATAACTGCTAATTTTACATTTGACATTGTTTATTGCCCCTTCCAATTTTAATTATGGATATGTTTAACACTTCCACTTTAAGAAAATAAAACTTCGAATTCAAATATCTTTAATTCAAGATATAAGATTATGAAAAAACTCTTGGTTTACCAAGAAAGTGTTTTTTCATATTTAAAGAGCCCTGGCATGAAACCCTAGTTTCTTCAGGAGTTCAATTAATTGAGATTTTTCACTAACCTCTAAGCCGCTAAAAATCGTCTCAATTGCTTCTTTATGCTTAGGGAAGATTTCATCCATAAGTTCTTTGCCCTGTTCTGTAATAACAGCATAAGTAACACGACGATCTTTTGGGCAAGACTTACGCAATAATAACTGCTTTTTCTCCAATTTGTCGACTACATAGGTGATACTCCCACTTGAAAGTAAGACTTTCTTGCCTATTTGTTGGATTGGTTGATCACCTTTATGGTACAACAACTCTAAAACGGCAAATTCAGTAGGATTAAGACCATAAGTCCTAATATCTTCTTCTGCTAGGTCATGAATTGCTCTCGTTGCCCTAGATAGAACAATAAATAGCTTTAAAGATAAATTGGTTTCATCTACATTCACATTTATCATACCTTTAATTTTAATATCTTGAATTCGAGATAATTATAAAATAAAAGAGTAACTAGTGTCAAGTAAGAAGCAAAACAATAAGTAATTAATTTCCGTTAAAAGTTTAGTGTGGGCACTATACTTCTTAACGGATGTACGAAAAGACCGCCTGACAGCGACCTTTTCGTTACAATATTTTATTTCTTCCCCTGACTCTGCTTATAAAACTCATGAAATAGTTTCATCAAGGCTCGCTTTTCAATTCGAGAAACATAACTCCGCGAAATCCCTAATTCTTTAGCAATTTCCCGTTGTGTACGCTCTTTTTTCATATCAAGTCCAAATCGCCCGATAATCACTTCCTTCTCTCTGCCATCTAATATATGGATATATTCGTATACTTGCTTTTTCTCCATCTTCAGCTGAATTGTATCAACAACATCTGCGGTATCAGCTTGGAGGACGTCAATCAAGGTAATTTCGTTTCCTTCTTTATCTGTTCCGATCGGATCATGAAGAGAGACGTCTTTTTTCACTTTCTTTAATGCCCGCAGATGCATGAGGATTTCATTTTCAATACACCTCGCTGCATAGGTTGCTAATTTTGTACCTTTTCCTGTGGAATAGCTGTCGATTGCTTTCATTAAACCAATTGTACCAATTGAAATCAGATCTTCTGTATCTTCTCTTGTGTTCTCAAATTTCTTGACAATATGTGCAACAAGTCGAAGGTTATGCTCGATAAGGCGATTTCTGGCAATGTCATCTCCTTCAGCCATGAGCTTTAAATATTTTTTCTCTTCTTCTTCCTTTAAAGGTTGGGGAAAAGCGTTGTTTTTTACGAAGGAGACAAAGAAGAATATTTCTTTGATAAAATAGCTAAGTGCTGCGATAATACTGGACATTCGCTCACCTCCATAGGCATTTATTCTATGTCTATGTAACGGTGAGCTTGTGTGTGTCTGTACAAATGTAAAACCTAAAAAAATATCATTGGAGAGTTTGCAAATAAGTTTTCTGACAAAAAAGGACTGCGGAATAATGCACAGTCCTTTTCCAAATATATTTTACTTCCAATGATAACCATTAAATGGTGTAAAACCTGAGCCAGAGCTCGTATCACGAAAATGTGTTCCGTTTATTTTATAAACCTCAGGTCGATTGTTTAATAACCAGGAATCCGTTTTCCAGTTTGTTTTTAACGCCCAATCACCACTTGCTCTAGTTGCTCCACTCACACGCCAGCCTGAATGATTTCTTCCATGGCAATGAACATAACAACTGCCTCCACTACTGCCCCTTTCGTAGCGTGGTATCTCACTAGATGGAACAGAACTCCAACGGCTTCTTCTACCACTAGTTCCTAATACATTGGGAGATGGCCAACCTACTCGATGATTTATATTCGAATTAACATTTTCTTCTGGAATAGCACCATGCGGTCGATGGCAGTGTTTACAAGTTGCTTGTTTTCCACTACCAGTCCAGTGAGATCTGCTAGTTCCATGCATCCGAGTAGCAGTTTGAGTTAATTTACTATAATCGTGACAATCAAAGCATAGTGCGTTGCTTTGTGTAAATGTTGTAGCATTCCAACTCCAACCACTCGTCTGTCTACTTGTATCTTGTCGATAAGGTAGTCTTAACTGCTTTGGATAAGCGGTACCATGAACGTTATGACAAACCTGGCAATCGAATTGTGCATGACCAGACTGCTCATTATTTGGGTATCCAAAGTAATTATCGGTCCAACTTCCGGTGAATTTTTCATTAGAATGGCATTGATAACAAAAATCTTTTGTATTAGCATTTACGTTTAAATTCGCTCTTTGCTGTGGTGTAAGATTCCCAATATCTGAACGTAATAATGGTTTTATCTCTGAGCCATGTCTTTCATGGCAAACTAAGCATTGTACTCCTAAGTATTCAGCATTGCGTGGGTCGATCCCAGCCAATTCATACATTCTTGGAGAATTATGATTTCGCATATCTGTTGGTAATGGGTAATACGTTTGATGATCAGTTAAATATAATCCCACATTTAGCGTTATAGATCCTGTTATCCTAACAGTAGTTTGCTTTAGTCTGTTTGTTCCGCTTTTAGAGATATCATCTGAATATCCATATGAATAGAATGGTCCAGCGATATTACCATGACAAGTCCAACAATAATCTTTTCCATTAACAACTTCGGTCTTTTTAATATGCTGTGGTGGATTATTAGTACTTGTTAATAATTTTCCAATTGCAGGTAGCCGATTTCCAGTATCTAAATCAATTCCCGCATCATGAAACTTATGACAATCTGCACATTTCACCTCTGTTCCTTCATCACCACCTGGACCATAAATTGGGTGAATACTTACATTTTGTGAATTTTGCGTACCAAATTCTTTTTGTGTATTATATTTACTTCCAAGCCCATTATGACATGTAAAACAAACTGCATTAACAGAGTTACTAGATAATAAGCCTTCTGCTTTTCCATTATGCGTATTATGACAGCTTTTACATAAATGTGTATTGTTCGTATAATTACCATGTGGCTGAACAAATTGCGAAGACCCGGTAGTAAAAGTTGACAACATGGTTTGACCAAATTGAAGATTTGATACGTTCTTAATTTCTGGCCTTATTAAGATTTCATATTCTGTATTAGGTTTAAGCCCTCCATGAATAAATTGAATTTCATTTGGATTTAAAAATACAAAATCTCCATTTACTTGTTGTCCTGATTTTTCTCTAACAATAAATGTTGACGTTGTAACAGTACTTTGATCAATATGATCATCAAATCTAACTAGGATCGTTTCAGATGTTCCTATTCCAGTTGCACCATCATAAGGTCTTTTCAATAGTACGATTGGCGGAGTTATATCAGAATACGTAGCCTCTTCAATTTCCGTACTAATTGAAAAATTTTCTGAAGTATCAAAGGCAACTACTCGCATTTTATATGTCGCCCCTGGTGTTAATTCTGTTAGAACAACTTGATTATTCAACCCAGAAATCGTTTTTACTGTTTGAAAACTCTCCATTTGTTGTTGTAACTGTACTTCATATCGATCTACTTGAACATTATCAGTTGAATGATCCCAGCCTACTTCAATAAATGTTCCGCCCTTGCTTAAAACTCTAATATTGCTAGGGGGTGTCGGCGGTTCAATATCACGGATAGGAACTACAACACTTAATGGAACACTGCCAGCTGAGTAATTTCCATTTCCATCAATAGCCATAATTCTAAATGAGTATTCTTCGCCATCAATTACCTCTACTCTATAGCTATTATTAAGTGTTTCTCCCACCTTTTCATATAAATTTCCTTCTTGGGTCATCCATATTAAATAGGAAGTAGTAGTTTGATCACCTTCATCCCAAACTAGATCAACATTTGTATACGATAGGGATGTAACCGAAATGTTTAGGGGAGTTTCCGGAATGCTAGTAATTGGCAAATTTTCACTACGATTTACTACTTGAACATTACTAGGATTTGATTCATAACCTTCATCACTTACTGCTGTTACGAAATAATAATAATTTTCACCCGGATGGGCTATAGGATCAATAAAATCTTTTGAAGTAGTAGTTCCAAGCAAGGAAAAATTATTCAGGTCATTACTATTTGTACTTCTATACACTTTATATCCTATAACGCTAGTTTCTTGGTTATGTGACCACAAGATTTCAGTACTTGAAACATTATAAGAATAAACTGCCTCAAGTGTTGGCGGTATTGGTTTAGTAAAGTCAATTTCTATTTTTACATTATCTACTTCTATCCATGAGAGTGAATTTTCATTTTCTTCAGCTGTTGCAATCATTGCCGCAAAACTAATGACGTATTCACCAGGGTCAAGAATTGGAAGATTAATAGTAGCATTACCTGTATAGTTTTCATATATTGAATCTTCAAACCATATAGAGTCTACCCCTTCCCAAGAGGCCCCTTTTGGTTTAATGTAAACGTCTAACTCTTGAATACTACCAGCCCCAACATGACTAGTACCTTTTTTCCATGTAAAAGATAATCTCGTATTGTTTATTTCCTCAGGTGCAATATAAAAAGCAAATTCTTCTTTTAAATCAGCATGTGCAATATCTATTTCAGGTTCATTATTCCGTTCCCATCGAGCTTTACCATTAACAAAAACAAGCCAATCTTTATCACTAGTCCATTTATGATTTGAAAAACCTTCTTCATATACAACCCTTTCATTATCACTGTAGATATTTACCCCACTAATAGTTATAAAACCAGCTGAATTGACTTCTGCTATTTGTTCATTGATATTATTTTCCTCTATATTTATTTCTTCTTGATTCTCTAACTCAACCTCTTCACCTGGAATTTCTAATTCAATTGATTGCTCTTCCTCTTCACCTGGAATTTCTAATTCAATTGATTGCTCTTCCTCTGGTAATGAATATTCTATTTCAACTAATTGATTCTCTAGAGTGCTTTCTTCATTAATACTGCTTGTAGTAGTAATACCAATTGTATTAGAGATTGCTGATCTACCAGTATTATCAACAGTTACTACATAATAATCATATGAAGTAGCCGCACTTAGCCCAATATCATGATACATTACGAATGGATCACTCTTTACGACTCCAACTTTACTTCCGTCCCGATATATTTCGTAATGATGTACATCTATATCATCCGTAGCATTCCAAGAGAGCTGAACCCAATAGTCACCTTGCAAATCAGAATAAATGTTAACTGGTAATGGGTCTGTAAAATCTGTAGTCCGAATTGAAAGCGGAATACTTGGAAATGTTTCTTCACCATTTACGATTGCGGTGATTTCATAATGATATAACATGTTTTCTTTGATAGTTGTGTCAATAAAGGAGGTTTGTTGACCGACTGTATCTAGTTTCAGAAATTCGTCTGCTGTTATCCGATAAATATTGTATCCCGTTGCATCAGGGAAGTAATCCCAAGTTAAATTAAGTTCACTTCCGTTTAATTGAAAACTAGTTAGCCCTGTTGGTCCTTCTCTTTTTGTATCGGCTAATGTAGAAAAAGCAACTACTCCTGCAATAAATAACAGTACGATTGTAATATAAAGTTTCTTTTTTATACCAAGTTCTCTTATCGTTTTCATGGCTTTTCACCCGCCTTGTAGAAATCCTCTATTATTTTATTATTTCTTATGACACTCTTGACAAACTCCCATATTATCTAACCTTCGAAGATGACTTTCGCCTGTATAAGCATCTAGCTTTTTTGTGCCATGAGCAAAATGGCATGTAATGCAAGTTACTTTTGATTGACTATTTGGAGCAGGTGGTCGTACCGTACTTGCTTCTAGGACAGAGCCATCATCAACAAACGTAAAAATTTCATTTTCTAATTGGAAGCGGTGTCTATTGGTATCAGTACTGCTTCTTGCTACCAAGCTATATGATTCAAGTGCGGTTGGCTGATTTGCAAGTGGTCCCGCACGATATACAGAATAATGCACTGCATTATTAATATACTCCCACTTTAAAATAACTCTCCCTGTAACAGGAACATTGACTCTTTTTATATAGCCTTGGTGTGATTCTTGAAGTTCTTCTACCTTTTCTCCATCAATAATATTTGTAGTTATATTACTTGCGGTGATAATATAGTAATAATTATTTGCCCCAGAAAACAGAGTACCTCCACCTGCTAGAGTTGATGTATTTGGATTTGGATACGCTCCTGAAGGTGCCCCTTCCGTTGGTAAAGTAGTAAAACGAATTTCTCCTTTACTGTCTAATCCTACATTAATTGGGTGACGGTGCTGTGTTTTATCAATAACTTCTGGTTGGCTATTGGTATATTGATAATCATTATGACAAGCGCTACACATGTTACTAATACCGCTTTCATATGATGGAATTTCTCGGTTTGTAAAAAAACTTCTAGTAATACTACCCTTTACAACAATTCCTTCCTTACCATTAATAACATTATTTATTATTCGATAATTATCACTACCATGTGGATTATGACAACTAGTACAAGTAAGAAAAATACTTTCTCCCGCCCCACCTTTTGGAGCATTCATTTCTTCGATTGAGTGTGACGAAGTAAATCCAGCTGCTGGATTAAATCCGCCGCCAAGACTATCAATTTTAATACTTTCAAATTCACTTATTTGATAATCAGTTTTTCCATTTTTCACATCATACTTACTGCCTCTACCATCATGGCACATATAGCAAGTATCTCTTACTGTTGTAGCAACAAGTAATTTTTCAGCTTTTGCCCTGTGGGTCGAATGACACAAACTGCAAACATTCGTATTATTTGTATATTCACTATGAGGATTTTCATAATCTCTATTACTACTCCCCTCAACTACAGGAGTAAAAATGAAATAGAAGAAGGAAAATACTAGCAAGTATAAGTATTTATTTTTCATCATTCTCCCTCCTTAAATCTAATTTGTTTTATTTTAACTTCAATATAAAAGTTTGGTTGCTCCCTTTATCAACTATATACAGTCGATTATTGGCTACTTCTAAGCCTTCTGGAAAATTGAGCTGTATATTTTTCTTATTTAATTTCGAAATTATCTTTTTCTCTTTTCCTTCATGAGTTGTAACAACAACTCTACTATTAATTGGGTCAGTTATATAAATATTTTCATGATCCACTGCTATTCCACTTGGCATTCCGAAGCTTCCTTTAAAGCTATACTGAAAAATCCCTTGCTCATTAAAAACTTGAATTCTGCCGTTCCCCGTATCAGAAACAATAATATTTCCTTCGGGTAAAACTGCAATATCAAATGGATATTGGAACTGTCCATCTCCATTACCTTGAGTCCCAAATGAAAGAACTAAGTTTCCATTGAGAGTGAATTTTTTTATTTGATGATCAAATTTATCGAAAAAATATAAAAAGCCTTCAGAATAAGTTACTATTGTTGGATCAATTAACATGCGATTTTCCACATAGAAATTTTTAAGGAATTGACCTTCTTTACTAAAAACTGCAATTCTTTGGTTAATTAAATCTACTATATAAAAAATTTCATCATTGTCTACGGCAATACTAACTGGGTAGTTTAAGATCGCCTCAACATCTTCGCTATCTTCTCCTCCAAAGTGAAATAGAAATTCTCCTTTCTTATTAAAAACTTGAATTCTATTATTATCACTGTCAGTTACATATAGGTTCCCACCATTAGTTACTGTTAAGTCTAAAGGGCTACTTAATGGAGTTTCTTTATTACCTTTTACAATAAGCTCTAATTTAAAATTTTCTTCCTTACCAAAATTAAGTATCTCTATAGCAAATCCTTTACTCATAAATAAGAAGTAGCCTATACCTAAAACGATTACACTTATGATCGAGAGTATCACATAGCTTCTTTTTTCTTTATTGGACATCAACTTCACCTCCGTTACATGTTATTTATTAGAAGATTTCAAAATTTTGGAGTCTCGTTAAATAAGTTTTTCGTGTAACGTTTTCCTTTTCAATAGATCTTCGTTTAACTTTGTTTCTGTTGATCGATTTATATATAAACAAGTATTCTTGCAAATTTCACAGTCAATGCATTTCATCATTTGGAATTGTAGTATCTCTTTTTTTGTGTTAGAAGTAATACTAAGGGCACCAACAGGACAATTTTCCACACAATCTCCACATAGTATACATTCATCACTAACTTCGATCTTAACTAACTTCAAGGCCTTTGCTAGTTTTTTTGATAA
Source organism: Anaerobacillus isosaccharinicus (assembly GCF_001866075.3). Taxonomy (GTDB): domain Bacteria; phylum Bacillota; class Bacilli; order Bacillales; family Anaerobacillaceae; genus Anaerobacillus; species Anaerobacillus isosaccharinicus. The sequence continues at coordinate 132,096 of NZ_CP063356.1, forward strand.
ATATTGTTCCTTTTGGTCTATTTTCAAGTATTCCAACAAATAGGTTCGATTTAAAATTTCACCGATATTTTCGTTGTAGCTACAAGAGGTCAAATTAGTTTGTTTTTTTAATCGTCTAGTAATGACGTCAAATAAGTCAATAGCTCTCCTTTTTAAAGGACTTTCTTTCATTTTTTCATATTGCCCATTGATAATTTCTACATGACAGTTAGATAAATAATTTAATTCTTGAAGATAACTAATTGATTTTTTCATGCTCCAATTATTCTTACATGTTTTACAAGTATTTTTATCAAGATAAATTTGAACGGGTTTTTTATGAACAAAAGCTACAAATAACAATTCAGGAGACAATATCGATAAGCACGGAACTGTTATATCGCCTTCAAACTTAATATTTTGATCACATGTGAAGCAAACTACTTCTGAGCGTTTTATTTTTTCTTCGTACTTATAGATAACATCTGTTTCTAGATGAATGGCATATGTTGGACAGTGATAGATACAAAATTTACAATTTTCACATTTTGAATAATCTAAATTTAGTTTTCCATTATCAAAGAAAAGGGCTCCAGGTTGGCATAGTTCTATACACGTTGTACAAATTGGAGTTGTTCTGTTTGAATTTAGACAGTATTCTTCAAAAAGAACTCCTTGAAAATTTCTAACCCCAATTTTCTTTTTGAGTAATGAAAACCACACCTAGAGTCACTCCTTTAACTTTTTGTTGAAATATAGTGTAATTGACTGTGATATTTATCACACTGTTTTTGTGACTTTTGACACTGTAGATTAAGAAAGCATATTATATGCTAAAAAGTATGAGATACTGTAAAATATAAATAAAGTACTAAAGTATGGAAAGATACTTCCCATACTTTAGTTTTAAGGTTCTTTTTTCTTCGGCTATCATTTAGTTGCCGCTAAATGGTAGCTATTTTAATCTCCTGAAGGAGGTAATACTACTGGTCTTGTGGTTGGATCAGCAATCATTCCACTTGGAGCTAGTGGATCACGATTTGTATTCTTAATTGTTGTCGCTTTTGAACTATTGTGACAAGCCCAACAACCAGACATACCGGTAAACTTCTTTAAAGCTGAAGATGGATTTTTATCTAGCATATAATCTTTAGCATTTTCTAAAGACAGAGTCTCATTACCATCAACTTTAAACGGAGCACGTTCTGCTAATTCATAAATATTCTCACCCATACCGTCTACCATTATTTCAACATCAGAACCATGAGCATAATGGCAACGTAAGCAAGTATATGTCGCACTACTTGTTGTATGACCATATGAAGTTTTGTTAGCTTCAAAGATTTTTGTCGATGGGTCTTTAGATGCTGCTTGAACGTAGTCTGTATGGCAGCTTCCACAAAATACTGACATTTGAATTCCACTAGCCTTAGTAGCTGCAGTCCATAAATCAGGTACATCGTGTTTAGTTACTACATTTGACATACCAGGAACTGGATCAAGTTTTAGCTTAACTTGGTAAGCACGACCAACTCTTGCTGTTACAAGATTATCTAAATTAGTTGTTTCAGAGTAAATTAGTCCTTTATCATACTTTAGGCCGACAGTTCCAGCACTATAATCATAATGGTCAATAACTTTACCATCGTCATCTTTATGATATCTATTTTGGCTATCAAGAGTTACAGATTCAGTAAAGAATTGAACCTCATAACCATGTCTTGTATCTCCACTACCACGATTATATGAATATAACCAAGGGTTTGTTGTTTTTGTATAGCTCCAAACTGCTGGATTACCTGTTGATGTAAGCTCATAAATCATAATAACAGTTGCAGCTGGAATATCTTCATATCCAGTAGTTAATGAATGTTCTGCTTTTGTTCCTCTTACTGCCTTATATTTAACTGCACCTTGAGCAGCGCCTGTATTTCGATCAGCAAAATTCACAACAGAAACCATGTTTGCTTGAATACCACCAGCGGTTGCAGGCGTTAACCCCATGTTATTTGGATTGTAATGTAACAAACGATCACTGTATGATCCGTGTGGAGCATGACAACTTGCGCAAGTGAATAGTCCGTCCCATGAACCTGTACCTGTTGGATTACCACCTGGGGCTGCTTTGATTTTTACAGCTCCAGTTGCTAAGTGAACACTCATGTTTCCTGCATGGGTCCCACCGAATGTACCAGCAGTACTTGGGCTATCAAAGAATGCTTCTCCGCTTTCATATACGTTATAAAAACCTAATGTTCCATCATGACAAGCTGAGCAAGTTTGAGCTGTGCTATCAGCAAATAATAAATTTCTCGATGATGCTGTATGTGTTTGGTGACAGCTTGCACAAGAGTTTGTGTTGTTTTGATATGAACCATGTGTTTTGTGATCCTTAAGAACGCCATGGTTATCAAGCATATCCGTAGATTTAATTACACCTTCAAAGTTTTCCCCTGGTTCATTTACACCAACCCCAGTGTTATTTGCATTGGGGTTGATTGTTCCTGTATCCTCAGGGTTCATTTCTTTATTATGCTCTACCCCTGGTGATGTTCCCGGTGGATTCGGTCCTTCTGCAAATGAAGATGTAGCCATAAACCCTAATAATAATATAAAACATATAATACTAAAACTTACTTTTTTCACTAGATTTACCTCCCCGTTTAATTTTTTTTTTTATTTTCTAACTCTATATCTGACGATCCCTTACAACCACCCCCTTAAAAGTTAAATGAATTACTATTATTGAAAAACAGAAATCCTTTGGTTAATAGTATCAGTGATGAAAATTTTATTGTTTTCATCAATGTACAATCCGTTAGGCAGATATAGCTGTCCTGGTCCTTCTCCTAAGCCACCAAACTGAAATAATTCTTTTCCATCTTTATCAAATCCATAGACTATATGAGTTAAATTACTAACAACATAAATTGTTCCACTCGAACTTATTCCAATTCCTCTAGGATTAACGAACACGGAACTGCCATCCGAACTACTAGCACCATTGATAATGTTTAGAAAGTTACCTTCTTTATCAAAGCTCTGAACACGTTGATTGCCTGTATCTACAACATAGATATTACCTTCGCTATCAGCTGTTACAGCGTTAGGAGCTAAAAATTGTCCTGGGTTCTCTCCAAATCCTCCTATTTCTAGCGTTATTTCTCCTGACATATTCAACACAATTACTTTATTAGCTTGAATGTCAGTTACATAAACATGATTATTTATAATCCTTAATCCTGCGGGTGATGTAATCCTCTTTTCCTTACTTAAATTTGGAGCGAAGTATTCTATAAATTCACCTTTTGAATCATGGATAGAAATATCACCATTGTACATATCAGCTACGAAAACTCTACCTTGATTGTCACCGGAAATGCCATAAGGAAAATTAAACTTACCTGGGCCCTTGCCAGCCTCACCAAATGTAAATAACGGTGCTCCTGCCAAATCAAAAACTTGAACCCTTTTGTTATTTGTATCCGTAACGTAAATAAATTCATTCGTTTTTGTAACATCCATTGGTTTATTTAAGGTTAGCGCAAAGTCGCCGTGAAGAAAGTCAGTAAATCTTGGAGCGCCATTACTGCTATCAAACCCCTGCAAACCTGTTGGTAATGCATAAGATGAATTGGCAAAAATTAAACCAAACACTACGGTGTTAATTATGATAATTGCAACCATCCCAACATAAACTGTTAGTCTATTCATTGTCACTCACCCACATTTTTAAGTTCATTTTTTTCGATCCGGTCTAAAGCCACTGCTGCATTTTCATAAAGCGGGTCATATTGGAGTGCATCTTTATATATTTCAACTGCTGTTTTTAAATCACCTTGAGCCTCAGCAACTAATCCGATTTGATATATAATGTCAGAATTAGCAGGCGCTAGCTTGTTTGCTTCATTAAGTGCATTTAAAGCTTCTTCTAACATGTTTAGGTGTCGGTAGGTAATACCTAATTGTGCATGACCTTTATAATCTCTTGGTGCAATATCTACGGTCTTTCCAAACATAGATAATGCTTCATAATGTTTTTTTTCATCCAAGTAAACTAACCCTAGATTATAGTAAGCGTCATAATACTTATCATCTTGGTCTAAAACGTATTTAAACTCTTGAATGGCACTATTATTATTTCCTTTTAAATAATGGGTATAGCCTAAGATAATTCGGTCTTCTAAGCTGTTAGGATTTATTTTTACCTTTTCTTCATAGAAAGCTAGCTGTTCATTGATTCTTTTTGCTTCCAAGCTGTTCCAAAAGTAAAAGTGACCCAAAGCATAACCTCCACCAGTACTGAAAAATAACGTTAATGTTAGGATTGTAATTGCTTGTATTTTTGTAAACGTTTTATTAAATTTTTTAGACGTGACTCCTCCTTTTTCATTTTCAAAATCTTGTAATAGCTCTTTTCGAATTTGCTCTCTTAACTCTCTTTCTGTTTGCTCGTCTAAAGGTGATTTGGAATTGTTAGGTTCCATTTTCATACCCTCCTGTTTGTTTATTCGCCTTCTCTTTTACTAACGGTATGACATTTGGTACAAGTAGTTTCGACATGACAATTTAAACATGTTTTTTCAAACTTTTGATTATCTGGTATCGGAACTGGGTGTCTTCTTTTCCATTCACTTTTGTGATTACTAGGATGACAAGATGAACACGAAATGTTCGTAACAGGCGTTTCTGAAAATGCTTGATTTTCATGACATGTAAAACAAGTATCTTTTGTTTCATCTGCTAACCTACCGTGATTCATTAAAAATAGACGGTCATTATGACTATTCGGTCGAACACTGTGGCAAGTAATACAGTATGTGTTTGTTTTTGCGTACTGTTGAACTGTGAAAAGTTTTTCTATTGTATCAGAATTAATGTATTTCATGTAGTTTGTTTGTTCACGGAATTCTTTAATTGGATTTTTCGACATATATGAGTGACAACTTTCGCAATACATTAGATCTTGAGAAGCCAAATTTCCGTGCTTCCCTTTTAGAAAATCATCTTCTTCATGGGTTTCTGGGAGCATTCCTGTGGTATGACATGTCTCACATGTTAGGGGGGCACCCCTCAGTTCATGGCAATCCATACATTTTGACATCACTGGCCTTACAGATTTTTCGTCTTTCATAAACCTTTTGGCAAGCGTTTCATTCCAACGTTGATAATCACTTTTATACGTAACTCGTTTCTCAGACACCTTTCCATGAGCAACACCATCATGGCAGGTTACACAGGCAACTTCCTTAGTTTCATGAATATCATGGTCTATAACGATATCCCCGGATGTTGAAACATCTCGATTTGACATGTTATGGCAAGCAGTACATGATTCATTAGGAATATAGCTAGGCATCCTAATTGGCGCGATATAGTTATCTGTTATTGTATGGTATAGCTGTTTAATGCCTCCCGCTTTTTGTTTCGCTAAATTTTCCAATCCTGGCTGTACGTGGCATTGTACACATTCGACTTGGCTATGTGAGGATGCCTCCCAAGTTAATACTTGTGGTTTCATACTATGGCAATTTGCACAAAAGCTAGAAGATGATGTTGCATGAACACCGATTTTTAATATAAAGGCTGCTCCAACAATTATTATGATTAGAACAGTCATAAACTTTATGATCTTTAGCTTTTTGGATAAAGACTGTTCCTTCTCCATAAGTGTCACCTCTCACAATTGTTAGTTGGTTGACCTTTAGTCAATAGTTAATTATTTCAAACTAACATTCTATTTATTTTGCATCTTTTAATCCAGTTCTATGGCAGAACATGCAATATACATCAGTTGCTGCAGTTTGACTTTCATTTTTTTCGTAATCGTGACACACGTAACATTCTCTTTTTTGCTGCTTAGTTTCAGCAAAATCAGCGTGACCAGTGAGCCATTCTTCATCATCACCGTGTCCTGGCGGACGTTCAGTGTGACATGTAAAACAGAAAATACTATTTCGCGATTCACTCTTTACCACAAAGATATCTGGAACATAGAATTCTAGATTTGGCTTACTTCCAGGGTTTAAAATTTCGTCAATTGAAGTAGCAGCTACTCGTTTTATCCATTTTGCTTCTTCATGGCAGGTTAGACAGTTGTTTAAGTCAGTTAATGCATAGCTGCCATGGTTTTCATTCCAGCCATGTTTCTGGTGATTTAACGGTGTAGCAACTTCTAGATGACATGTTAGGCAATCCATTGAAAGCTCCACATCGCCATGTTGTTTACCTAGTCCTTGCAAAATCAGATTTGATGTATAGGACTTGTCATCCACTTTGTGCCCTTCTTCAATTGAGCTTGGTGGTGATGACATGACGTATGAAATATCTTCCCATGGCTTTAATCCTTGGTTTACTTTATCATGACAGTCAATACAAGTACCCATATTAGGGCTAGTGTAAGCAGTTTTAACTAAGATATCTGCATTTTCCTCGATCCAGTGATCGTATGCATCATGTGTATTAAGACCTCTTTCAACAACTTTTGCATGTGCTACACCAGAGTGACATGTTAAACAAGGTATTTCTGCCTCAATATGGCCTTCATGATTAACAATTAAATCACCTGTGGCAGTTACCATCCGGTTAAATGAGTGACACTTAACACAGACAACATCTTCAACTTTTTTATGAGCATAAATTGGATTAGGAACAGTTCTGGTAACATGATGGTACAATTCCTTCATTGCGCCGATTTTTGATTTTATTTTATTATCAATACCTGGCTTAATATGGCAATCGACACAATTTACTTGACTGTGTGAAGTAACTTTATGAGTTACAGCTTCAGGAGACATTTCATGACAGCTTGCGCAAAATGTATTCGTAGAGGTTGCTGCAATTGCCCCGTATGAACCTCCTGCTAATCCTATGAAAGTTAACACTAAGAAAAATAATAGCTTCCACCTATTTAGTGGATCTTTCCAATCTGTGGTTTTAAAGCGCTTCCACAGCCTTTTAATAACCGACCCTCTTTTAGCTTTTCCTTCTATAATTTCATCTTCCTTATTCATAATTTCCACCCCCATGTAGTTATATAGTTAGTACCTACTCACTCACATAATAATCTTTAATACAATAAAATACTCGTGACGCAAATGTGAATTATGTGTTTTTGTGTGAAGTTGTGTTCTACTTGTGAATACCAATATATCTAACTTTAGCAAGAATATTACCTATTTAATAGTGTTAATTAATATTACTTAATTTTATTAGTTAGTATCCACTCACCATCATAGTAATCTCTCAATTCAAAAAATACTCGTGTCAGAAATGTGAATTGTGTATTTATATGTAAATTTGTGATCTATTTGTGAATGCCACTATTTCTAACTTCGAAAACGAAAATACGTATTTAATAGTATTAACTTGCACACTTTATAGTTTTTTGAGAACAATAAAAAGAAACTTCATTCTACACTGTTATAAATACATGGAGAATAAAGTTTCTGTTTTTTTATAAATTAAGTTATTACAAATGATACAACTCATATCCATTCCTACCATTTTCCTTTGAACAGTAAAGAGCACTATCAGCATTTTTTAGTAAGGTATTAATGTCGGTTCCGTGGAAAGGGAAAAGACTTATTCCTATACTTGTAGTGACGTTGAATACTTGGTTTTCATATGAGAATGGATCTTCCATCATTTCTTTTATACTTTCACTTATTGTAATTATGTCATTTTCACTTTCTAAATTTGGTGCAAGTATAATAAACTCATCTCCACCCCATCTGGCAATCGTAAATGATGGAGAAAACAGTTTTTGTAACCGTCTTGATACTTCCTGTAGTAGTTTATCACCTGCCAAATGTCCAAAATTATCATTTACAACTTTAAAGTGGTCAATATCAAGAACAAAGACTGTAATGGTATGTTCTCCATCTTTGTTTTTTTCCATAAAGTCCGCTAAAAATTTGTGGATATACCAACGATTTGGTAAGTTCGTTAAATTATCGTGATATGCCATATGTTCAATTTGTTGTTCTGCTCTCTTTCGAGCAGTAATATCTAACCCGAATCCCAGAAGGTATTCTCCATCAAAACTATCATCAAGGTGAATAATCGTTTTCCCATTATACATATGTACTTCTGATTCCTGAAATTTTACTACTGTTTCTTTTGTTAAAAATTGTTTAGTCTCCCAAACCTCAAGATCCTCTTGCCTAACTTTTTCGGCAATAACCCTTGGAAAAAGATCAAAAACAGTTTTTCCTTGGACTTCTTCTCTAGTCATTTTATTACAATCACAAGCCCTCTTATTTGCAAAAATGGTCCGACCTTGTTTATCTTCAACAAAAATATTAATTGGCAAAGAATCTAAAATTTTTTCATAGAGCGTTTCTTTTTTTACCAATTCATTTATAAGCTCTTGTTCACGCTTTTTTAATTCTTCAATTTTTTTTTCATAAATATTGGCTGTTTGATCCATAACACACCCCCAAAAAAACAAGCCTTAACTTCCTTTAAACAATGTGAACTGACCTGAGTTAACAATCTTCCTACTGTTGTAATAATTTGTTTTTAAAAATTAAAAGCTAAATTAGCTCAATTCTCAAATATAGTAAATTCAACTTTGTTAGTAAATACTCACCAACATCATCAACTTCATATTATTCTCTATTTTTAGATATTACTCGTGAAAAATATGTGAATTATGTATTTTTATGTGAAGTTGTGTTCTACTTGTGAATGCCACTATTTTTAGCTTTAATAAGTAAATTACCTACTTAATAGTTAAAACTACAGTGAAAATGCTTAAATAATCCAGCTATTCTATTCACACCTTCATAAAGTAAGTTTCTTGAGACTAAAATTGCTATTTAAATATAAAAAAAGAGAATTAGCCTAAATGCTATTTCTCTTAACCCTTATTTTTTAAATTTCAAAACTGTAGTTATGCATAATTTTAGCAGGAGGAATTCCACTTAAACCCCTCGCAAAAACTTTAACACTATGTTCTATGAAGATCTCCATGGGAATTTCCGCCACATTCTCTACTGAAATAAATTGGGATGAAGAATAACCCAAGTTCATTAAAATAAAACTCATAGCTGTATATTCAATATCGAGATCTCCTATCTTTCCCATATCTCTCATTTCAGTTAAATAATCTATTAATTATTGCTTCATGAGTCTTGGATTAGCTGAAATCTGTTCTGAAATTTCATCATGGATGCCACTCTCTTTAAAAGCTAGAAGGAGAACTTTTTTATTTTCATTAACTACACGATGATAGGTTCTACTTAAATTAACAAGGTCTACTTCAAGGTCATAAACTAAATCTTCTTTAGAATATAGTAGATTATCCTTAAAGGAAACTGTGCACTTTTCTATTAGTTTTTCTAATATTTGCTTCTTAGTGTTAAATTTTCGAAACAATGTCATTTCAGCTAATCCAGCCACTTGAGCTATTTCCCGAGTAGTTGTGGCCGTGTACCCCTTAACACTCATTAAATCAATCGCTGCTTCAAGAATTTTATTTCTAGTCTCTTGTGGCATAAAGTTTTCCTCCTTTCAAAAACACCGTAACAAACTTTACCATATTATTTAACATTAATACATATATATATTTAATAATAATTATTATAATTAAGTATGTCAATAAAAATAGTTACTTTATACCATTTATAATAGGTATATTGTAGTGAATAATTTAACCTCCAATGGTATTGCAACGAACTGCATTAGACTTATCTCTGTAAAAAAAAATCCCCCAACATAAGTTGAGGGATTTGTTAATTATAATAACTCTTCAGCAATAATCAGCTCTGGTTCTGTAGAATTTTTAATATCTTCGACTGTAAATCCGTCCATAACTTCGATTAATTTCAAGCCATTCTCAGTTACGTCAATGACGGCACGATCAGTAATAATTCGATTTACTACAGCTTTTCCTGTCAGAGGAAGAGTACAATTTTTTAGGATTTTTGGCTCACCTTTTTTGTTGACATGCTCCATAATGATGACGACCTTTTTGGCACCGTGAACTAAGTCCATGGCTCCACCCATACCTTTAATCATTTTCCCTGGGATCATCCAGTTTGCTAAGTCACCGTTTTCTGCAACTTCCATTGCTCCTAAAATCGCTAAGTCAATATGACCACCGCGAATCATTGCAAAGGATTCGGCACTGCTGAAATACGAAGCTCCTTTTATTGCAGTTACTGTTTCTTTCCCTGCATTGATTAAATCTGGATCGACGTTTTCTTTCAATGGATATGGACCGATCCCTAATAAGCCATTTTCTGATTGCAAGACAACATCCTTGTCTTCTGATATATAGTTGGCAACAAGTGTTGGCATACCGATTCCTAAGTTTACGAAAAATCCATCTTGAACTTCTTTTTCAGCACGTCGGGCAATTCGTTCACGAATATTCACTATTTAACGCCTCCCTTTTCTTAATCGCTCACAGTTAATCGTTCAATGCGCTTTTCTTGTTTGCCAACAATCAGTCGCTGCACATAAACACTTGGTGTATGGATTTGTTCTGGGTGAAGTTCACCGATTTCATAAAGCTCTTCTACTTCAGCAATGGTCACTTTACCTGCTGTAGCAATCATTGGGTTAAAGTTTTGGGCTGTTTTATTATAAATTAAGTTTCCTAGCTTATCACCCTTCATTGCTCTAACTAAACTGAAATCAGCAACTAAGGCTTCTTCTAACAAATATTCTTTTCCGTTAAAAAATTTTGTTTCTTTTCCATCGGCAATTGGTGTACCGACTCCAGCTGGTGTATAAAAAGCGGGAATTCCAGCACCACCGGCTCGAATTTTTTCAGCGAGTGTACCCTGTGGAACTAATTCAACTTCTAGTTCGCCTGATAAAACTTGGCGTTCAAATTCTTTGTTTTCACCAACATAGGAAGCAATCATTTTTTTGATTTGCTTGTTTTTCAAAAGTAAACCAAGACCCCAATCATCAACACCACAATTGTTTGAAATCACTGTTAAATCTTTTACACCTAACTCTAGTAATGCTTTAATTAAATTTTCAGGAATTCCAACTAAACCAAAACCACCTACCATTAACGTAGCACCATCATGAATATCTTTTACTGCATCAACAAATGAAGTATGGATTGTTTTCAATTTACTCACTCTCCTTCATCTTTATAGTAAAAATCTATTACACTGGGTAAACAGGGTGTTTCCGCTCTGAGAATAGTACATATTTTGACATGTACATCGAAAGTCTCGTGCCCAACTCGTCACGAAGGGAGTTGGCTGGAATGATGCCGTCAATAATTAGTTCGGAAGCTAGTCGATAAATATCTACATCTTCCCTGTACTCATTCCTTTTTTCTTCAATAAAGGCAGGGCGTTCTTCTTCACTTAACTGAGCAATTTTGTTTGCGTAAACAGCATTTACCGCCGCTTCTGGACCCATTACGGCAATTGAAGCCGTTGGTAAGGCTAGACAGCAGTCTGGATCAAAAGCAGGACCTGCCATTGCATAAAGGCCTGCTCCATATGCTTTTCTGACAATGATTGAAATTTTTGGAACAGTTGCTTCAGCCATCGCTGAGATCATTTTTGCGCCATGACGAATTATACCTGCTCGTTCAACTTTTGTACCAATCATAAACCCTGGAATATCCGCTAAGAAAACTAAAGGAATATGGAAAGCATCACACAAGGTAATAAACTTTGCTGCTTTATCAGCAGAATCATGGAACAATACTCCACCTTTTACTCTTGGTTGATTAGCAATAATCCCTACGGATTGTCCGTTAATTCTAGCAAATCCAGTGAGTAGTTCTGGAGCAAATAGTTTCTTAATTTCAAAGAAGCTATTTTCATCAACGACACGATTGATTAAATCCATCATATTAAAAGGGGCATTTTGATTTTTCGGGATGATTTCTTCAAGAGACTTCTCGAATTCTTTTACGTTTACCGTTTCCACGACTTTAGGTTTTTCTAAATAGTTTGCTGGTAAATATGATAAGTAGTTTCGAGCTTTTTCAATGGCCTCTTGTTCACTTTTTGCAAGGATGTCACCACACCCCGAAACTGAACAATGCATTTTTGCTCCGCCCATTTCCTCTAACGATACTTTCTCACCGATGACCATTTCAGCCATTCGTGGTGAACCTAGATACATCGAGGCATTTCCTTCAACCATAATGACAACATCGCAAAATGCAGGTATGTATGCACCACCTGCCGCTGACGGACCAAACAGCACACAAACTTGCGGAATTCTCCCCGAAAGCTTCACTTGATTATAAAAAATTCGGCCTGCTCCTCGACGACCTGGAAACATCTCAATTTGGTCTGTAATTCTTGCACCAGCTGAATCAACTAAATAAATCATCGGTACTTTAAGTTTTTCTGCTGTCTCTTGTATTCTAATAATTTTTTCTACTGTTCTTGCACCCCAAGAACCAGCTTTGACTGTAGAGTCGTTTGCCATAAAGCAAACAGATTGTCCATTAATTTTCCCCATACCACAAACAACACCGTCAGCAGGTAATGTATCATCTAAGTTGTTTGCTAATAATCCATCTTCAATTTCAATCCCTTCGTCAAGTAAGAGATTTAGTCTCTCTCTAACGAAAAGCTTTCCCTTTTCGGCATTGCTTTGATGATATTTCTCAGCGCCACCCTTTTTAATTTGGTCAACACGCTCTTGTAAACGATCTTCTAACGACATTCCGTTAGCCTCCTTCTCTCTATTCACCAATATAGTTCGGTGATCTTTTTTCTTTAAAAGCTTGCAGTCCTTCTAAACGATCCTTTGTTGGAATTGTTATTTCGTAAGCCGCTTGTTCAAATGCTAACCCTGCATGAAGATCCATTTCATATCCTTTATCAATGGCAAGTTTTGCTTGAGTAACAGCAATCGGAGCATTTTTACAAATCAACCCGGCTAATTCATTTGCTTTTCCTAAGAAATCTTCTTCAACATACTCGACAAGACCAATTTTTTCAGCTTCAATTGCACTAACTTTCTTAGCTGTAAAAATTAGTTCTTTCGCTTTACCTTTTCCAATTAATCGGGCCAGTCTTTGGGTACCTCCAGCTCCAGGGATGATACCTAGGGATGTCTCAGTTAGACCGAGCATTGCATTTTCTCCTGCAACGCGAATATCACAAGCAAGGGCGAGTTCTGTTCCGCCACCGAGGGCTACGCCATTAATAGCGGCGATAACCGGCTTTGGTAACTCCTCAATGTCATTGATCGTCTTACGGATAAGGGCGACGGTTTTGCGAACTTCTTGTTGGCTCATCGTTGCTCGTTCTTTTAAATCAGCACCAGCACAAAATGCTTTATCTCCTGAGCCAGTAATAATGACACAACGAATGTCTGGGTTATATTTGATATTTTCAATAATATCTTGTAGTTCGTTCAGCATCTGTATAGATAATGAATTTGCTTTTTGGGAACGATTTAAGATAATCGTTGCTATTTGTTGATCTTGAATTGATAGAATTACTTCACTTCCCACTTGATCTCCTCCATTTAAGAAAAGCGCAGAGCGCCCGCTGTGCTTCGACAAGCAAATGTTCTGACAAGCAACTTCTTGAATAAACATCTTGCAAGCTTTGCGACGAGTAACCGCAGGAGCAAGGAAGTGCGCTTTTTCACTTTTTTATCTAAGAAAAAGTGAAATCCCTTTTCCTCGGCAGGTTATTTGACCTCGAGCCAAATACCTCTTTGAGCTACTTCATCGCAATTTTGCGACGAGTAACCCCAGAAGCCGCTGGCGCTCGGAGCTAGACAACTTTTAAAGTTCAAAAAATTTATACTTTCTTAATCTTACAAGTAAATCTACTACTCTCTCTTTTTAACAATTACTGCTATGCACTAATAAGCTATGACTCATTAATTTTTTATTTAAAGGTTTTTCAATATATTGTGCTGCCTCTAGCAATTTTTCATCGTCAATGTTCGTTTCAATGCCCATTTGTTTAAGCATGTAATTCACATCATCAGTGGCCACATTCCCCGAAGCTCCTGGAGCATATGGACAACCACCTAATCCACCTAACGAACTATCAAACGTCGTTATTCCCATTTGTAACGAAGCATAAATGTTCGCTAGTGCCAACCCTCTTGTATCGTGAAAGTGGAGGGCTAGCCGCTCTTTTGGAAAAACTCTCAAAAATTGTTCGAGGACATTTTGTACTTGTCTTGGATTTGCAACTCCGATTGTGTCTCCTAGAGAAAGTTCTGAAATTCCCATTTCAAACAACTTCTCAGAAACTTTCAAAACTTGATCTATCTCAATATGTCCTTCGTACGGACAACCAAAAACTGTTGACACATAACCACGAACTGATTTACCTTCTGCTAATGCTTCTCTTACAACTTGTTCTAATATAGGATATGTTTCAGTTATTGTTTTATTAATATTTTGCTTGTTATGGGATTCACTTGCAGACATAAATACAGAAATTTCATCTATATTAGCCTCTAGAGCTTTTTCTAACCCTCTTTGATTTGGAACTAGCGCGGCATAAGTTACTCCTTCTTTCCGTTCAATGGAAGTAGCTACTTCATAGCAATCAGCTAGAGCTGGGATCCATTTTGGGTTAACAAATGAAGTAACTTCAATATAAGGTAAGCCTGTATGAGACAATTTATTAATCCAGGCGATCTTATCTTCCACAGGAATAACTATTTTTTCGTTTTGCAGTCCATCTCTGGGGCCAACTTCTTTAATTGTCACTGCCTTTGGTAACTGCATCGAATTCCTCCTCTTATTCAACAATAATTAAAACATCATCCTCATTTACAAAATCACCTTCATTAATTTTGACACTTTGTACAGTGCCCGACACTTCTACAGTGATTGGAATTTCCATTTTCATTGATTCTAGGATCACGACATCTTGACCTTCTTCGACTTGATCTCCTTCTTTTACAAGAACCTTCCATACGTTCCCTGCCATACTCGCTAATACTTTCTCCATGTTAATTCCTCCTAATAATCTCTCTATTATTTTTTTGCTTTCGTTAAATACGTTTCTACGAAGCTAGTCGTTGTTGCCCCATGAACAAACGCTTCGTGCTCTGCAACTTCTTGAAGCATTGGGATATTTGTTTTTATCCCCTCAACGTGATAATTACTTAATGCTTTTTGTAACTCCAAAATTGCACTTAACCGATCGTCACCTCGAACAATTAGCTTAGCAATCATCGGATCGTAAAAAGGTGTAACTTTACTAGTAGCATCAACGCCCGTTTCATTTCGGACATTTTCACCTTCTGGTAATGTAAAAGCAGTAATTTGGCCTGGTGAAGGGAAAAATCTTACCGGGTCTTCAGCGTAAATTCTAACTTCAATGGCGTGCCCTTTTAGTTGAATATTTGACTGTTCAAATTCTAAAGGATCACCATAGGAAATTTTTAACTGTTGTTCAACTAAATCTAAACCAGTAATTTCTTCTGTAACCGGATGTTCCACTTGTAATCTCGTATTCATTTCTAAAAAGTAAAAATTCTTTTCCTCATCTACTAGAAATTCAATCGTTCCGGCATTGGTATACCCAATTTCCTTTGCAGCACGAACTGCAGCTTCACCCATTAGATGTCTTGTCTTAGGATCTAAAAATGGTGATGGAGCTTCTTCGACAACCTTTTGGTGACGGCGTTGAATGGAGCACTCTCTTTCCCATAAATAGACAGTATTACCCTGGTTATCAGCTAAAATTTGAATTTCTATATGGCGTGGATTAGCGATATATTTCTCCAAATACATAGCCCCATCGCCAAAAAAGTCTTGTGCTCGCTTTTGGTTACTAGCAAACGCTTTTATTAATTGTTCGTCATCTTGAACAATTTGCATGCCAATACCTCCACCGCCACTAGAAGCTTTCAGCATGATTGGATAGCCCATCTCATTTGCTTTTACTACAGCTTCCTCTGCATCTGCTAATGGCTCACTTCCACCAGGAACAATCGGAACATTGGCTTTTTCCATTGTTTTACGAGCTTCAATTTTACTACCCATACTCTCAATGACACGGGGACTAGGACCAATAAAAATAATTCCTGCTTCCTCACAATGTCTTGCAAAGTTAGCATTCTCAGATAAAAGCCCATAACCTGGGTGAATGGCTTCTGCTCCTGTCTGCTTTGCAATTTCGATTATTTTATCAACTTTTAAGTAGCTTTCATTTACTTTTGGTGGCCCAAGTAAAAATGCTTCATCAGCGTATTTTACATGCAGAGCTTGGGCATCTGCTTCTGAATAAACAGCTACCGTTTTAATCCCTAATTTTCTACAAGTGCGCATGATCCGTATAGCGATTTCGCCGCGGTTTGCAATTAATAGTTTCTTAAACATTAGCTCACCCCTCATAGTTTTCTCTATTAATCTAATAAAAAAAAATTTATGTACGGACTAGCATTCGAGCTAGCCCGAAAGATTAAACTTATAGAAACCTATTACCGAATTTTATGAAAGAAGTTGACGAGCAATCACTATTCTTTGGATCTCAGAAGTTCCTTCGCCAATTTCCATTAGTTTAGCATCCCTTAAGTAACGTTCAACCTGATATTCTTGCATATAGCCATAGCCACCATGAATTTGAATCGCTTGATTACAAACGCGCGTCGCCATTTCAGAAGCAAACAACTTAGCATAAGCCGCTTCCTTTTTAAATGGTTTATCTTGATCCTTTAACCACGCTGCCTTAAGTACCATGTTCCGAGCTAACTCTATTTCCATCGCCATATCAGCTAACTTGAACTGAATGGCTTGGAAACTAGAGATTGTTTTTCCAAACTGTTTTCTTTCTTGAGAATAGTTTAACGCAGCCTCAAATGCAGCTTGAGCAATACCTACTGCAAGAGACGCTATCGAAATTCTGCCTCCATCTAAAGTATAGAGGAATTGTCCGAATCCTTTTTCGGGATCTCCTAATAAATTCGTTCTTGGAACCCGAACATCTTCTAAAACTAATTCCGTTGTATTTGAAGCGCGAACACCCATTTTTTCATATGGCGTATTAATAGTAAGACCTGGCGAATCTGTAGGAACGATAATCGCAGAGATCTTATTTTTCCCACGGTCATCTTTACCCGTAACCGCCGTCACAATAACAGTTCTAGCAAAGCTTGTATTTGTAATCCAGCACTTTTCACCATTAATGACAAAATCGTGACCATCAATAACAGCCTTCGTTTGCGTCCCGCCTGCATCCGAGCCTGCATTCGGTTCTGTTAAACCAAAGGCTCCTAAAGACTCTCCTGAAGCTAGTGGAACTAAATGCTCACGCTTTTGCTCTTCTGTACCAAAATAATAAAGTGGACTAGCTCCGAGCGAAATAGCAGCCGCGTAACTTAATCCAGTACTACCGCAAGCCTTACCAATTTCTTCAACAGCTAAAATATAAGAAATCGTGTCTCCACCAGAACCTCCGTATTCCTCAGGAAAGGGTATTCCCATCAAGCCCAATTCTTCCATTTTTTTAAATGTCTCAATTGGGAACCGTTCAGTTTTGTCTAATTCTCTAGCATAAGGAGCAATTTCTTTCTTAGCAAAATCCCTAACCATCTCTTTGATCATTTGTTGTTCTTTTGTTAATTCAAAATTCATGTGTATCCCCCTTATTTTTTTCTAATGTAAGTGCTTTCATTATACGAAAAGCAAAGAGCGCCCGCCTAGCGGCGACAAGCAAATGTTCTGACAGTAAAAAAGTGTGCTTTTTCACTTTTTTAGCTGGCAGGTTATTTGACCTCGAGCCGCTGGCGCTCGGAGCTAGACAATTTTTAAAGTGCGAAAAGTTTATACTTTCTTTAACTTTAAAAAAAGCTGATTCCTCACCTGAACAACCGCTCATCTGCTTCGAAACCAAACTTCAATTTTATTATATTATAATATTTAGAATTTTAATAATATTTTTACTCAGAAATTAAAAATATTGTCACTTGACAAGAAATATAAGCTACTTCGTTTAGTAGGCTATAAGTGGACACGGTCATCAGTTTCATACTATTATTGAAACAATAATTAATGGTAGAACATTAAAGGAGAATAAACATTGGCCACAAGTCGACCGTATTTATCTTTAATCCAAAGCTCAGTAAAAAATGATGGTGTTTCTTTCGAGGAGGTTTCCCCTAATTATTTGTACCGTGCAATCCTTGATGATAAGTCTTTTTTAATGCA
Source organism: Anaerobacillus isosaccharinicus (assembly GCF_001866075.3). GTDB lineage: Bacteria > Bacillota > Bacilli > Bacillales > Anaerobacillaceae > Anaerobacillus > Anaerobacillus isosaccharinicus. The sequence goes on from NZ_CP063356.1 coordinate 150,202, forward strand.
TGACGTTGAAATTGGTTTGAATAATAGCGCTGCTGCAAAAACAGCGCTGAGCAAATCCGGAACTTTTGATGCGCTATCCTATTTTCAGGTACCAGCTATTGAACACATCTTTCTTATCAACACTAATTCTAGGTTTAACAAAAGTGATGTTTTTGAAATAGCAAAAAAACAATTTTATCAGTGGAATGAAAACGTCGTCTTAAAGCAAGATAACGGCTCTCAAGGAAATAATGTTTATAAAATTACTACCCTCGCTGAATTTGAAGAAAAACTTCATTATTTATTTAATTTGAACGTTAACGGAGCAATTAGTCCTTATCACCCTTCAACCTATGAATATAGAATCGTTACCTTAAATAATGAACCAAAATTATTTTTAGCAAAAGAACGAACAATTTCATGGAAGCATAATTTAATAAGCGGGGCATTGTCTGTAGATGTTCCTGAGGAAAAAATTCCACTTCTTTCGGATCTAGCAAAGAAAGCAGCGATAGCTTTAGAGCTTGATTTTTGTACGGTTGACATCTTAGAGACTGCAACTGGGCTCTTAGTTTTAGAAGTAAACGAACAGGTGATGCTTGATGAGTATTGTAAGAACGATACTTTGCGTCAACAAAAAGTAGCTGCTTTATATCGTGAAGCTATCCTTACACGATTCAATAAAATGGCCTAATTTAGTGAGTTCAGTGATACATGTCCCTTTCAAACTAAACATCCTAGCATAAACTATGGGTATGCAAAGTTAGTTACTGCTAGTTAGGGGTGAATAAAAATGGCTGAAAAACAGCAGTTACAAACTGAAGTCAATGAGCTAAAGACAAAAGTAGCCCTTGCCCTAGATCGACTTAAACAATTAGAGGACGTTCCTACGTATGAAAAAACAGAAAATATGATAAATCGGTCTATAGAATCTCTTCCGAACGAAGACAAAATCATCGTCATCATTCAAGATACGATCAAAAAAGAAAACTTAGTCACAAATGAAGTTGTCGAGAAAAAACTATCCAAGTTAAAACTTTGGTTATATGTATCTATTGTCGGTACAATCGGTATAGCCCTGAGAATATTTTTATAGACAAAAGCGAAGGAATAATCCTCCGCTTTTCTTTTTTAAAATTGAATAGCTGTATCTAAAGCAATTTCAACCATTTCACCGAACGTTTTTTGACGTTCTTCAGAAGTTGTTTCTTCTCCTGTTAGGATATGATCGCTAACTGTCAAAATTGAGAGCGCTCTTACTCCAAATTTCGCTGCTAATGTATAGAGGGCTGTCGTTTCCATTTCAAGAGCCAAAATGCCATGCTTTGCCCAATTTTGAACTGCTTCTTTATCTTCATTATAAAACGTGTCGCTCGTAAACACGCTTCCTACATTTACTTTTTTATTACGGCTAATTGCGATATCATACGCAGCTTTTAATAAATCAAAATTAGCTGTCGGAGCAAAATCGATTCCTTTAAAGCGAATTTTATTTACTGCAGAATCTGTTGACGCACTCATTGCAATAATTAAGTCCCTAACTTTTACATCTGCTTGGATCGCTCCACACGTTCCAACGCGGATTAAGTTTTTAACGCCATAGCTTTGCATTAATTCTTGAGCATAAATAGATATCGAAGGAATTCCCATTCCTGTTCCTTGCACTGAAATACGTTTCCCTTTATATGTTCCTGTATACCCAAGCATTCCACGTACTTCGTTATAACATGTTGGATTTTCTAAGAAGTTCTCAGCAATAAATTTTGCTCGTAACGGATCTCCTGGTAGTAAGATTGTTTCTGCTATTTCATTTTCTTTTGCCCCTATATGTACACTCATTCGTATAACCTCCTAGAAATTCATTTGCCTAATTTATCATAGAATACTTAATTGTTCAAACAAATCCAATTATGTTTTAAACACACAAAAAAACCCCTAATTATAACAGTCCCTATAGGTTTTCCCCTATTAGAGACGTTATTCATGAAGGGATATCTTAATTATTGGGCAATTCTCGGTCCCTCTTAACTCTCGCTTTTTCTATGACTAATGCTTTTTTTGTAACGAGTCTCTTTCTTTCATTAAAACATGATGAACTTTTTAATTTATCTTGCAAATGTTTTACTTTTTCAATGTCTCTATTACTTAAAAAATCGTTGTTGTCCATCAGCAAAACCCTTTCTCAGTAAATTTTGTTATACAACAAAGATACCACTTGTCTTAGTAAGGTAAGAAAGTTCTGTTACATAAATAATTATAACACATTTTGTAAGTATATATAACTAATTAAGTCGTTTAGTAGTTATTAAAGGGCTAACCTAAATTCTAGGTCAGCCCTTTGTCTTTTAGCAACACTCATTAACCCCAACCATTACAAGGCCAGAACCTTGTGGTGTTTCTTGGAAATCAAGTGTTAATTGCTCTGTTTGGTCTTTAATGCTTTTTTCAAAAGCTACTTGAACACCGTTGATTGTTTCTACGATATCCTGGTCTGTTGCCTCATCCAGAGACAAACCTAGTTTTGGACCGCCTCAGCCCATACCTGCAAAAATGACTTTAATTCCTTTTGCGTTGTTTTCTTCAAGAACACCTTGAATAAACGACTTTGCTTCATCTGTAATTTTCATTTTTTCACCTCAAAGATATCATTCATCAATTATTTAAAGAAAATAATTCGTAATTAGCGTACCAATATTTATTATTATTCACAAGCAAATCGACCTCTAAACATGAATTTATTTTACTCTCCATAATAGAGGCTCTATCCCTTGGCATCATTGTCAATTAATTCCGTATTCTCATATGGTCCTGTATCAAAAGATTGTTAAACGAAAAAAAATAAGTAAGCTCCTAACGCTTACTTACTTTATTTGAGTGTTTATTGTATTTGTTTTAAAAATATTTTTAATTTTTGAAACGAATGTAACTGTTTTAGTGTCATTAATTCCATGAAAAATGCGGATGACGATTAGAAAATAAATTACAATTGTTAAAGCTATTAGTGCATATACCATCAAGATCTCCCCCGCTTTATTGAGAATAATTTTCAATATCATTATATGCTACTTTTACTAAAACTTTCAAGTATTTTCTAAATTTTTATTAAAAGTTCACAATTTTATGAATTCGCCTTTAATGGTTGACAGTCTAATTGTTGTTCTGTAACCTTATACATACAATTCAATACCTTCGTTAGGTGAGGCTCCTATGCTGGAGAGACGCTACTGCCCAAAAATGTCCAAAGACGCCAATGGGTCAACAGGAACTATCGACATAAGGTGGTTTTTAATGTAGCTGGATGCAATCCTATGCCGCATAGTGCTAAAGCTCTACGATTAGAAGGTCTAACCGCATGTTTAAGCTTATTTTAGTATGCCCATTTAACACCTTCTTTCGTAGAAGGTGTTTTTTGTTGATTTTGAATCTATGGAGGTGGGGAAATGGATAGTGACCCAGGAAGTTGGAATAACAAGCTCAAAGTAATACACAATATTAAACAGCGGCAGGAACTATCATTTCCACCTCAATTGGTGAGTAGTTCCTAAAAGGAGGAAAGCCTGATGGTAAAATTAGACCAAGAAAATCGTGCTGGATATACAAAACAGTTAATTGAAACTCTTAACGAGCAAAACATCACGGATTTTAGAGAGTTATTTTTTGAATTACATCCTACAGATCAAATCGATGTTTTTAATTCAATAACAAAAAAACAAAGAATTACTGTATATAAATATATATCACCAGAGGAATTCGCTGAAATTTTCCAAGGATTAGAGTTATATAAGCAAAAGCAATATATCGCTGAGCTGCAGCAAAACTATGCTATAGACGTCATTAACCATATGTCCTATGATGACATTGCTGATTTTTTAGGCGAACTGCCCGAAATCACGAAAGATCTTTATTTAGGCATGATGGAAAAAGAAGAAGCCGCAGAAGTTATTCACTTGTTAAAGTACGAGGACCAAACTGCTGGAGCTATCATGACTACAGAATTTATCTCTGTTTCTACAACGGAAACTGTTAGCGACGTTATGGTACGGTTAAGGACTGAAGCACCGGAAGCCGAAACGATTTATTACTTATATGTTATCGATCATCAGTTTAGATTAGTTGGGGTTGTTTCTTTACGAGACTTAATTATTTCTCCGTTAGAAGAAACGATTGAAGAGGTTATGTTATCAAGAGTTAGAGCAGTTGAAACACATACTGACCAAGAAGAAGTTGCACGGATTATTAGAAAATATGACTTTTTGGCCATTCCCGTAACTGCCCAAGGGAAGCTCGTCGGTATCATCACAGTAGACGATATTATGGATGTTGTAGAAGAAGAAACTGAAGAAGACTTTGGTGAGATGTTCGCCGTGAGAGGTTCTCTTGATACTAATGTCACTTCCTATACAGCTGCAAAAAAGCGTTCACCATGGATTATTATGTTAATGTTTCTTGGTCTTATAACAGCAGGTGTAATTGGTCAGTTTGAAGAAACACTAGAGGAAGTTATCTTACTTTCGGTTTTTATACCTCTTATAATGGGTTCAGCTGGAAATACCGGAACACAAGCACTAGCTGTTGTTGTACGTAGCTTAGCTCTTGGCACTGTAGATAGATCAACTATAAGTAAAATGCTTCGTCGCGAATTTGGAACCGGAATAATGCTAGGTATTATTTGTGCTTTTACTCTACTGATTTTAATACCACTGATCTACCCTCAAGGAGGTTTTTGGTTAGCTGGTATCGTTGGTTTATCTTTATTCGTCACACTTAGCATCTCCACAATGGTAGGTGCCACTGTACCATTAATTATTAACAAACTTAAAATAGACCCTGCTGTTGCATCCGGTCCATTTATTACGACAATTAACGATTTATTAGGTTTAATTATTTACTTTTCTATTGCTACTGCTCTTTTAGATTATATGCCACCCCAATAAGTAAAGAAGTAGGAAACTCACCTTTAAGTTATGGTGAGTTTTTTATCATTTTTAAAATTTTACACTTGTGAGATTTTACTATTTTTCTTAATATTAAAATAAAACAAGTTTAATTAGGAGTGTGGTCTATGATTATAAAATCTCGCATCGAATCTAAACAACTCAACATTTTGAGATGTTTAGACAAGAGAGGCATTTTAACAGAAAAAGAAGTATCAAACTATCATTCACTTGAAAAAGGCTTCATCGGTGAGCAAAAATTTGATAGATGGTTAGAAGGCTTGTCTGAAGGAACGCTTATTCTTTCAGATTTATTACTAGAGTGTAACAATACTTTTTTTCAAATTGATTCGTTGATCATATCCGAAACCACAATTTATCTTATCGAAGTAAAGAATTATGAAGGTGACTTTTTGATCGAAAAAGATAAATGGTATACCGTAGCTGGAGCTGAAATTAAGAACCCATTGCTTCAGTTGGAACGGTGCGAAGGATTACTCAGAAAATTACTTCATGTACTAGGATACAAAATCCCTATAGAAGCCTACCTTACATTTGTTAACCCTGAGTTCCACTTATATCAAGCACCGTTAAAGTCCTCAATTATTTTCCCGACACAACTCAAACGTTTCATAAAGAAGCTGAATATGACCCCCTCTAAAGTAACGACAAAACACATAAACTTAGCAGAAAAACTCATATCACTCCACACGAATAACTACTCATTCATTCGTCTCCCTGATTATAATTTCGAGAATATCCCTAAAGGTATTACGTGTCAATATTGCCATTCGTATTTAAATAAACATGATACGTTTACTTTGGTCTGTAAGGAATGCAATAAGAAAGAGACTGTAATAGTTGCAGTTCTGCGAAGTATCGAAGAGTTTAAAATTCTATTTCCAGAAAAGAGAGCAACATTAATTACCATATACGATTGGTGTAAAATTATTGATTCTAAGAAAACGATAAAGCGGATTCTTGCAACAAATTATAAACAAATAGGTCATGGAAGGTCCTCATATTATATTTAAAATCAAGATCTCTGTTGAAACGGAATGCTTTTAGGTCTAAGAGCACTAATCGATTTTAGTTTCTTTCTGCTTTACATCCTTAAATCGGTATACAGGGGAATATAGCGGTTGTTTATTCCCAGTATTTACAGTTTGTGGTAATATCGAGAACTACTTTTATTGTTTGTTCCCGGTGTTTACAGTTTGTGGTAATATCGGGAACTATTTTTATTGTTTGTTCCTGATATTTACAATTTGTGGTAATACAGGGAACTATTTTTATTGTTCGTTCCCGGTGTTTACAGTTTGTGGTAATATCGGGAACTATTTTGATTTTCCGTTCCTAGTATTTACAGTTTGTGGTAATATCGGGAACTATTTTTATTGTTTGTTCCTGATATTTACAGTTTGTGGTAATATCGGGAACTATTTTCATTGTTCGTTCCTGATATTTACAGTTTGTGGTAATATTGAGAACTATTTCAATTGCCCATTCCCGGTATTTACAGTTTACGGTAAATAAGAAAGCTATTCTTCTGATTTGTGCACTTTCATCATCTAGCTAAAACACATAATTAGAAAACCACACCTGTGATGGTGTGGTTCCAGCCAAATTTTATTTTAATAAGTAAACTCTTGCTTCATAGGGCTTTAGTGTAAATTCTTCTACGCTACCTTCTGTTGCAGCGTAATTACAAACAATTAACTCACTTTTCGTAAAACGAATGTCGTCTGGCAAATGAAATGTTGGCTCCTGGTCATAAAAGTTACAAACAACGACAAGCTTCTCATCACCTAATGTTCTTACATATGAAAATATATCAGCGTTTTCTTCTAATAGTATGTCATAACCCCCGTAAACGATAATTTCATGCTGTTTACGTAAACGAATTAAATTTTGATAGTAATAGAAGATTGAATTTTTATCTTCCACAACTGCCTTTGCATTAATCTCTTTATAATTTGGATTTACTTCAATCCATGGTGTTCCCGTTGTAAATCCTGCATGTTCACTATCATCCCACTGTACAGGAGTTCTAGCATTATCTCTTCCTTTTACATAAATCGATTCCATAATCTTTTCATGTGGAATCCCTTGCTCACGTTTTTCCTTATACATATTTAACGTTTCAATATCTTTGTATTGTTCGATATTTTCAAAACGGATATTTGTCATACCCATTTCTTCACCCTGATAAATATACGGTGTGCCTTTCATCATGTGCAATAATGTTGCTAGCATTTTTGCTGACTCTACTCGGTACTTCCCATCATTCCCAAAACGGGAAACCATCCGTGGTTGATCATGATTGTTAAAATAAAGACTGTTCCAGCCAATATTTTCCAACCCCTTTTGCCAACCTGATAGATTTTCTTTTAAATCAGCTAATTTTAACGGGCGAAGATCCCATTTGCCATCAGGACCAGAATCTAAATCGACATGTTCAAATTGAAATACCATATAAACTTCCCCGCGTTCCTCTGCAGTATAGGCTCTTGCTTCCGCAGGTGTAACACCAGGCATTTCACCAACTGTCATGACATCGTAGTTAGCTGTTGTTTTTTCATGCATTTCTTGTAAGAATTCATGAATTCTAGGACCATTCATAAAATACTCATGTCCTGAAACATATTTTTTTCCTGCCTCTGATGGTGCGTCCGGTAGTCCTTCCACCTTAGAAATGAAGTTTACAACGTCCATCCTAAAGCCGTCAATCCCTTTATCAAGCCACCAATTCATCATCTTATAAACTTCTTCACGTAGCGTTGGATTTTCCCAATTTAAATCGGGTTGCTTTTTTGAGAATAGATGTAGGAAGTACTCATCTGTTGTTTCATCATATTGCCATGCCGAACCACTAAAAGCACTTGCCCAATTGTTTGGCTCTCTCCCATCTTTACCTGGGCGCCATATGTAATAGTCACGATAAGGGTTGTCCTTTGATTTTTTAGATTCAATGAACCACTTATGCTCATCAGAACTATGATTAACGACTAAATCCATAATTAGCTTCATGCCTCGATTATGAACTTCAGCCAAAAGCTCTTCCCAGTCAGCCATAGTCCCAAACTCATCCATAATGTCTTGATAATCGCTTATATCATATCCGTTATCATCATTAGGAGATTTATAAACTGGAGAAAGCCAAATTACGTCAACTCCTAGTTTTTTTAAATAGTCTAGCTTTGAAATAATCCCTTTTAAATCACCAATTCCATCACCATTACTATCCGCAAAGCTTCGAGGATATATTTGATATACTACACTTTCTTTCCACCAAGTTTTTTTCATAAACTATGTAGTCAACTCCCTATTAATTCAAATCATTCCTATACAGTTTTACCTGAGTGAATTTCATAATTACCGAAAACGAGCCATATTAAATTATATGTAGTTGCGAGCGAATTTACGCAACTCATATATTATCCTAATGGTGATAATACGGGATTATGAAATTCATTAACCATATTTAATCTTACTATAAGAAAAACGTTTTGTGCAAACGGTTTCCGAAACTGTTAAAAATAGCTCGAAAGTAACACATTGGTGTTTAATTAAACGAAAAAAATGGGATCCATCATGACTTGGATGCCCATTTTTTTCTAAATACCACTTATCAATGGAAAGTATTTTAACCTTACAAACAAGTAGATTTAATTTGTTTCTTCAAAAAGTTCTAGTTGTTTTAACTCTGCTAATAGTTCTTTATCTTCTGTTTCCATACTAAATTCAATAATCTGACCAGGCTGTAGAGCAATTGCCAATACTCCGAGTAAACTTTTTGCGTCAACAACCCAATGGTCCTTTTTTATTAAGATTGTATTAGGATGCTTACTTGTAGCGTTTACTAGCTTACTTGCTGCTTCTGCAAATATAGGTGTTAGTACTTTTACCTTCATTATCTAGTCTCCTTTTCAATATTGAAATTTAAGTGAATATCCTAATCCCTTACATTAACTACAAAACAAAATGACTAATTTAAAGGAAGTTAAAATTCACTCTGTTATAAGACCATTATCATATTTTCCCGGTGAAATTGGAAGTTATTTATCAAAAATTGTGCAAACGTTTTTAAAACCAATTGCAAATTCATATAAAAAATCATGCTCAATAGTTTCTTCAAATTTGATAAAAAAAATTTTTTCTCTACTACTATAGCAATTCAACTACCATTTCCAAATACCTTACTAATACCAACAACTGGAAATGTTATACTAAAAAACTTACTTTCACCCTTTTAATTTAAAGATTTTAAATTTTCTAAATTTTCACTTGAAAACGTTTACTTTTTATTGTAAATTCAAGTAAGTACTATTTAGATTTTATTTCCAGAAGGGAGGTACGTTTTTTACTAAACTATTTATAAAAACTTCACTTATGATTGAGCACTCGCTCGGAATGTTGTCAAATTTAAGATTGAATGGTTTTCACCCTTCAATGAATTAGACATATTAACGCCAATCTAGAGAGGAACGGTATTATTTTAACTTAAAAAGGGGGAGTTTTTATGGACGCTTATAAAAAAGAGGTTTGGTTCACCATTATCATGTCAATAATTCTTGTTATTTCAGGCCATTTAGGAGTATTCTTTTCACTTTTTCCTGTTCACGGCTACTTATTTGGCTTTCCAATTATGTACATTGTTCCTATTCTTGTTGGGTGGTTCGGTGTCCTTGGTTTAACAATCATTTCTGGTAAAATAGGAAATCACATTGATGAAGCTATTGAAAAAGAAAATCAAGAAAATAATAAAAGTGGCGAGGAGGTTATCTAGATGGAGGATCAAGTTTGGCAAATTAGTAATCCAATAATCGGCATTGTTATCGTTGTTTTAACTTTCATCTTGTTTTACGTTGTTGCTTATTTCTCAAATCGAGCAAGTTCCTCAGTAGAAGATCTATATGCCACAAAAGGTGGCGTAGGACCAATTACAAACGGTCTAGCCATGGCATCAACATACATGAGTTTAGCTACCTTTTTAGGGGTTACTGCATTAATTTTACGTCTTCAAGCACCATTCGTTATGTTATGGATTCAATTTATTTTAGCAATACCATTAATTACAATCATTTACGGCGTTAGTTTACGTCGCATGGGGGCGTTCTCTCCAACTCACTTTATTAGAGACCGCTATGGAAAATCGGCATCAATAATCGCTGCTCTTTGGATGATCCTTGTATCAATCATGTATGCATTAGGGCAAATGATCGGGATAGCCGTTACGTTTGAAACATTATTAGGAATTCCGTATATGACTGGTTTATTTGTAGGTGGTTTCCTAATCATTGGTTATGTAACAATGGGTGGAATGAGTGGGGCTACCAATAATGCCGCTATTCAAATGGTTATTATTGCATTGATGTTTATTGTACCGTTAGGGGCAATCATGAAAGCAATGGGTAGTACTGGTTGGTTCTTCCCACCACTTTTCTACGCTGACATGGTTCCATCTATGTTAGAAGCATTACCAACCTTCTTTGATTATCAATATTCTGTAAAATGGTATGTTGCCCTAATCCCAGCACTAACCATTGGTTCCTTAGGGTTACCTCACTTAGCAATGCGTGTTTATACAGCATCTAGTTTAAAAAGTGCTCGTTCAGCAATGATTTGGTTTGCGTTAGCACTTGGATTAGTATTCTCAGCGACTTATACAATGGGCTTTGCTGGTGTGTTTGAAATGACTGCCAACGGAACACATATTGCAGCTGGAGATACTGACAAATTAACAATTATCTTAAACTTAGTCTATAACCCTGAGTGGGTTACTGCTTTAGTTATTGCTGGGGCGATTTCCGCTGGTTTATCTACATTAAGTGGTAACCTTCTAGCAATTGGTGCATTAATTTCTCAAGATATCGTTACTACACTTAAGCCAAATTTAACAAACAAAACAAAAGTTCGCCTTGGTTATATTTCAATTGCTCTTGGTGGTGTAGCCGCCGTTTTATTAGCGATAGAACCACCTGCATTCTTAATTGTTAGTATACTTTGGGCGTTTGGTCTAGCCGGTACGACAAATGCTCCACTTATCATTATGGGGGTTTGGTGGAAACAAGCTAACCGTTATGGAGCCATTGCAGCTTCCTTAGTCGGTGGTATCATCTACGTTGTCGTGTCTCCATTCGTATTCCCAGAAATTGTGGTTAGTGGTCACGCTTTAACAGATAGTATGGGCCTTTCAGGCGGAATGCTTGCCGTTCCACTTAGCTTTGTTATATTAATTGTCGTTTCTTACATTGCGAACCGCATCCCGTCACTAAATGATGAGAAGTCTAAACTTGAAATTAATAAGCTAGTTGAGCGAATTCATGGTTGGACAGATATTAATCCGAAGCGCTACAACAGCACATTAGGTGCATTTATAATCACATTCGTTTGTGCTTTAGTTGCGATTTGGGCGATCATGCCATGGCAGTTTTAATTAGAACTTAGAAGAGTGTATTTCATAGTTGCCAAAAACGAGCCATATCAAACTCCTTAATGCGATAATACTGAATTATGAAATTCATTAAGGTGTCTAAAAATTTAATGGAAGTGACCTTGAGCAAATCAAGTATTCCGTGTATTAACTCGTCACGTGAAAATATTGCTCCTCGGTCACTTCGTTTTTTATCGAAATAGTTTGGTATACTTATAAAGAAAGTGTTTAAGTGAGTTGGAGGGGATTACTATGGGTAAGGTCATTTTAATTTTAAAAGCATTAATACTAGACAAAGAAGCAATTAAACAACTTTCTGATCCTAAAAATAATTGGAAACTACTTAGTATGTGTATTACAGTCTTATTAGGCTTAGTTTATGGATACACGTCAATTTCAATTAATAGTGAAACGATCGCTTCATTTGAAACACCTCTATTAAGAGAAACGATTGTTCCTGCCCTTTTTCTATTTTTCGGATTTTTAATGATTTTAATTACTAAAGTAGGACTTTCATTATTATTGTGGGCTGGTTCAAAGGGGTTAAGTGGGCAAGGGTTGTTAAGAGTTTTATATCGAAATACTACAGTTGCGCTTATTCCTTCCGTTATTGCTTTACCTGCTTTTATATCACAGCAAGTAGGAACATCATTAACCACATTAATGATTTTGTCAATGATCGTTTCAATTATTTGGATTTATTTAATTTGTTCAAAGATTGTTGAAGTTACCCAACAATTTGTTCCTTGGCGAGCGTTTGTTGCCGTGTTACTAGCATTCGTCTTTTTTATGAGCATTTACTACATCATTTTGCCACCAGCTACAGCCTAAGAGAAAAACCTCTACATTTATGAGTAGAGGTTTTTGTTATTCTTCACTATAAAGTTGTTCTTGAGCCTTCATTGCTTTTTTATGAAATAGTGCTGCAAATGCAAGAGAACAAACACTTAAGCCAATTAACGCTATTTGTTGATATTGGCTCACGCCTTCATTTGGAACAATTAGTCCGATAAAAAGAAATACACTAAGAGCTAATAAGATAAAGGCAAATCTTTTATAATCTGTTACTTTATCTGCTAACATATTTGTTAACTTTGTTTTATCTGCCATTTTAAATAACCTCCACGCTCTTTCATATAATACTATTTTAGTATAACATGATCTAGAGTTAGAGGTTACTTGAAAAATAAACCAAAAGAGGCAGACTCATAAGTACCTGCTATCTTAAGTTGCGACTAAATACTAAAAGAAAAAGATTTTCTCCTACCTGTATATAGTACTTGAGCTAACGGACACTTTTCTTTTGAGTTTTCCACAGGTGACTACTAAATTAATCTTTTAACTGATCTAACATTAGTAAAACGAGATTTGCTGAGTTGACTGAAGCTGTTTGCAAAAATTGATCGTAAGACATTTTAGCGTCGCTTCCGGCAATATCACTTAACGAACGAATAATCACAAATGGACAACCAAATTGATAACAAACTTGGGCGATCGCTCCTGCTTCCATTTCTGCACAATACGCATTTACAAACTTCTCTTTAAGTTCAAAAACCCTTTTTTCATCACTCATAAAAGAGTCTCCTGATAAGATGAGACCTTTTACTGAATGAACCCCAACTTCAGCTGCACTTTTTTCTGCTATAGAGACTAACATTTCATTAGGCTCATAAAAAGCTGGCATTCTCGGTACTTGTCCAAACTCATAACCGAAAACTGTAGCATCAACATCGTTATAACGAACTTCTGTAGATATAACGATATCCCCGACTTTTAACGATTGTTCAAATCCCCCAGCAGAACCTGTGTTAATAATATAGTCTGGTTTGAATTTCTCAATTAAAAGGGTTGTACCAACAGCAGCATTCACTTTACCAATGCCTGATTTTAACAACACTACTTCTATACCAGCTAAATTACCGCTATAAAATTCACATCCAGCAATCGTTTCTGCTTCTTTATTCTCAAGTTTGTCGATAAGTAATTCAACTTCTTCATCCATAGCACCAATAATTCCAATACGCAAATAGATCCATTCCCTTCTTAATCACCATTATTAATTTAAATGAGGAACTCATTTTTGAGACCTCAAGGTTAGTTATTATCTGTACTCTCATTTGTAGAATTCGTAGTAGACTCAGCTGCTGAACGATCATGAGGATTACTGTCTAATTGTTCAACACTAACTGGCATCCAGCCTTCGTTTGTAACCCATTCTAATCTTACTTGATAAGGTGTGGAACGGGTAGATGCATCTGCAACAACTCCAACTGCACTTTGATGGTTACCGCCATTTCCAACACGCCACAATGTTAAATCGTCACCCAATCCTGTTGCCACTTGGAATGCTCTTCGCATTTCTTCCCAGTTTACATGATCCCTCTCGAAGACAGCAACAAATGGCTCTTGCTGCACTGTACCAATTGGTTTCCATTGTCCCATTTGAGGACTTGATGTCACTTGTTCAGAGGTTGCTGGTGGATCCTTTGGCTTTTGTTGCTCTGTTGGGGTAGAACTTGGTTCCGTTGTCGTTTTTTCTTTTTCTAATGGCTCTTCTGGCTTAGCTTCTTCAATTTCTTCTAACGCTTCCTCATTTAAGTCTTCGTGCTCAAACTCACCTTGTTCGTCGATCTGATCACTGACTACTTTTTCAGTTGATTTACCACCTAAAAGTAATTGTCCTCCAACTAGTAAAATGAGAAACAAAACAACTCCTATCGAGATATTTAAAATTTTATCAGCTTTCTTACGTTTTCTTTTATGGCTTCTTACTCCACTTCCGTAAAAATCATGATCGTCGCTCACTAAAATCCCTCCTAAGTTGACTACTAGTTTCCATTATAATCAAATATTACATTTTTTTCGATAACTAGTCAGGAAAAAATTAATTCTTGTTAGATTTTTAGACTATTTACGGAGAATTGATCAATCTTTTGTTTTTGTCTTATTGTCGTATTTATATAAGTATTCCACGATATTTTCATAAGCTTTTAATGTCTTTATATTTCCATTTTGGTGGTTTAAATCAACGATAACCATGACATATTTTGGTTTGTTAGCAGGAAAATAACCAGCAAACCAGTGACTCTCCTCTTCTTTAGTTAATCCTTTTTGTGCCGTCCCTGATTTCCCTGCAATAGGATAAGGACTATTTTTTAAAAATGAATGTGCTGTACCCTTCTCCATTTTGACTACAGACCTTAGTAATTCTTGTAGACGCATTGCTGTATAAGGGGAAATTTTATCACGATTTTCTAGCGTTTGCTTTGGGAACTCAACAACAGTTGTTCCATTTTCATATTTAATTTTGGATGCGGCTCGTACTTGCTTTTTTTCGCCACCGCGAGCAATTGTCGCTAACATATTAGCTACTGCAAGTGGGGTAACTCGTACATTCTTTTGCCCAATAGCAGTTTGTGCGATTGCGAATTTGTCACCAATATCTTGTTCATCAATTATAACCGTCCCTATTTCCTCTTCAGGGAAATGGGAAACCTCTTCTAGTCGGTAAACATCACCTATCCAGCCTACTTTATCGACTAACCCTAATTTCGTAGCATAGCGTTCTAAAATCAGTTTATCCTGACGAACTAGTTTATTGGCCAACTGAGTAAAGGTATAATTACAGCTTTGAGCAAAGCTTTCTTGAAATGTTAATTTCCCTAGTTTCCTAGGCTCCTCGCCGTCACCATATAGATTTTGATTACAATCAAACAAATCCAATTTATTTATGAGGTTTAAATCAATGGCTGCTGCGGCAACGACAATTTTGAAAACTGATCCTGGAGTATAAGCCGTCACCATATGATTTTTTGCACCACTATCAAAAGGAAAATTTATATTAAAAGTAGGCAAACTAACGAGAGAGAGGAGGTCATTCGTTTTAGCATCGATAATAACCGCCCCACCGTTTATCAGCCCTGCTTCTTTTAGCGCATTTGTTACATGGATTTGCAATTCTTTATCAATAGTAGTAACTACCTCTGTAGGGTGATAAGGATCAGCCGGGGCCGAATAACGAACATCAAATCCGAACAGGGGACGATCTAGGTTATCAACGAAGTAGGCTAATGCTGAGTGGCCTTGTGAAATTAAAAACGGATCAAATGATCGTTCCATCCCTGAAACACCAATTCCACTGTTTACAGATATTGTACCATTCTCAACTTGTGCTGCGTATCTCCGTTTCACTTCTTTATGATTCTCACCAACAACCCCAATTAAATGAGGGGCGATATTTTCAACCCGTTCTTGAACATATTGAGCATAAACTCCTGGAATTTTTAAATCATTTATTTTTTTCATCTCATCCATAGTAAGCTTTCGTCGCTTGTTATTTTCCTCAAATAAAATTGGATTTTCAGAGTTTTGAACCGCATCCATTAATTGTTCATTTGATACATTTAGAATTTTTGCTACTTTTCCTATTGGCCAAATTCCTTCTTTTAGAAATGGAAATAAAATTAGGCTTGGATAATAATCGATATGTAACGAATGTCCATGGCGGTCTGTGAAATATCCTCTTCCCGAATGTAAAATAAATTTCTTCGTTCGCTGTTTAATGCTTTCTTCAACTAAATCAATTTCATACTTCGATATATGATGTGTAGCAATGAGCTGAACATAGGCAAGCCTAAAAACAAATACTAGCAATACCAAATTTATTAAAACCAGCATCTGCACGATACGTTTATGTACATTCACACTACCCACCTCCGCATTATCCATTGTTGCTAATTAAGGGAAGATTATACAAGTGAATGTAAAATGTAAAATGTAGAATGAAAATTTTTTAGATTTTGCTTCGAAGCATTACTATCAATAATTCTACATTAAAAAAAGATGCCTTCCCTCCACTTAAAGTAAAGGGTAGACATCTCTGTTAATTGCTCTAAAAATAAGTCCTTATTTAATTTCTAAAATTTCAACTTTCATTTCTCCACCAGGAGTTTGAACTGTTACTTTATCACCTACAGTTTTACCTAATAAGCTTTGCGCCATTGGCGAATCATTTGAAATTTTACCTTCGAACGGATCACTTTCAGCACTACCAACAATCGTATAAAACTCTTCGTCACCGTCAGGAAGTTCTTTGAATTTTACTGATTTCCCTAAAGAAACAACAGATGAGTTTGTTTCATCTTCTTTAATCATGACTGCATTACGAATCATTTTTTCTAATGTGACAATACGCCCTTCTACAAAAGCTTGCTCTTCTTTAGCTGAATCGTACTCTGAGTTCTCCGATAAATCACCGAAAGAGCGCGCAATTTTAATACGCTCTACTACTTCTTTTCTCTTTTCGCTTTTCAGAAAATCTAATTCTTGTTCTAGCTTTGCTTTACCATCTAACGTCATATAAAACTTTTTGTCTTCACTCATCTTGTTCCTTCACTCCTTAAAAATGTCTACATTTAAGTTACTATTTGGTAAATGTTTTAATTTCATACTCTTTGGTAAGGTTTTCAATTTTGCTGTGTGAAAATTGTGAGGTTGAAAAACTCAACTTCTGGCATGATCTTAAGGTTTGCCTTCACTTTTCTTACACTAAAAAAATTAGATTTTTAAAGTATAAAACCAATTTCATAATAAGATCTGCCAACCATATGTATGCAGAAAAGCTTAGCATCTACACAAAAAGTGAAATGCACAAGCTTTTCATTACATCTTATGAATAACTAGCTGAAAAGTAAACAATTAAAGACCCTATTCTCTATGCTATTACAAAATTTCTTTTTGTTCAAGGATTGTTCTGATTTTTGTCACCATTAGATCAATTGCGACAAGATTCTGCCCACCTTCTGGAATAATCACATCAGCATAACGTTTTGTCGGTTCAATAAACTGAAGATGCATCGGTCGAACGACAGAAGTATATTGATTTATGACAGAATCCAACGTTCTGCCTCGCTCTTCAATATCACGGACCAGTCTTCGAATAATGCGAATATCAGCATCTGTATCAACAAAAAGCTTAATATCCATCAAATTACGAAGGCGTTCGTCTTCTAATATTAAGATACCCTCTAAGATAATAACATCTTTTGGTTCAACAACTGATACTTCTTCAGCCCTTGTATGATTAGCATAATCATATACCGGCTTTTCAATTTTATTATATGTTAATAACTTTTGTAAATGGTCAATTAAAAGGTCATTGTCAAAAGCTAATGGATGATCATAATTCGTGCGAACCCTTTCTTCCATTGTTTTATGACTTTGGTCTTTATAATATGCATCTTGTTCAATCATTAATATTGATTTATCCTTAAAATTCCGGTAGATTTCCCTGGCAACCGTTGTTTTGCCTGATCCAGTTCCTCCGGCAACTCCAATGACAACGGGTTTTTGTGTCATTATAGAACTCCTTTACGCATCATATTATTAGGGTAAAGCTTTTTGTCCACTTTGAATTTTACAATTTGCAGTGGGTGTCTTGCAGCATCCATTTCTTCACCAGTTTTTGCATCCCAGATATTTCCTACCGTAATTGTGAAATTCTCAATTTCCGGTCCGAAAAATTCAAGTTTATCACCAGGTTTAAAATAATTACGTTGCTGCAATGTGACGATGTTCGTTTCTTCATCATATTCTAAGACAAGACCTGCGAAATCATAAGTCGTTTTCTTCCCATCAATTCTTCCAAATAACTGCTCTTTATACGTAGGTTCACTTTCAAAGAAGGAAGATGCAGTATCACGATTTGCGCATTTATCTAGTTCTTCAATCCACTTAGGATCTAATTTAAAGTTGTCAGGATCTGCACAATACGCATCAATTACTTTACGGTACACTGATGTAACCGTCGCTACATAGTGAATTGATTTCATTCTACCTTCAATCTTTAAGCTATCAATTCCAGCCTCGATTACCTTTGGAATTCCTTCGAGTAAGTTTAAGTCTTTTGGACTCATAGAAAAAGGTAAATCCTGTTCTGAAAATAATGGATTTTCATTCTCTTCTTGATCTTGTTCGTATAGGCCGTAATCCCAACGGCAAGACTGGCAGCAACCACCTCTATTTGAATCTCGAGCTGTCATGTGATTACTTAATACACATCGTCCTGAATAAGATATACACATTGCTCCATGAATAAACGTTTCAATTTCAATGTCGACGTTTTTTTTCATTTCTAACATTTCTTCTAATCCTACTTCACGAGCTAAAACAACGCGGTGAAGACCTTCTTCTTTCCAAAACTTAATTGCTTGCCAGTTAGTTAAGGATTGTTGAGTGCTTAAGTGAACTTCAACCTTTGGCGCTACTCGTTTACATGTTTCGATGATTAGTGGGTCAGCTACAATAATTCCTGTTACACCAACCTCTTGAAGGTCTTGTAAATATTCCTCTAAACCTTCCATATTTTCATTATGGGCAAATATATTTGTCGTTACATATATTTTTGCTCCATACTTATTCGCAAATTCAACACCTTCACGCATTTCTTCAATGGAGAAGTTGTCCGCATTTGAGCGTAACCCGAACTCTTGACCACCAATAAAAACTGCATCTGCTCCATAGTGAACAGCAATTTTCAATTTTTCTAAACTACCCGCAGGGGCTAATAGCTCAGGCTTCTTTGTAATGACACGTTTTCCTTCTGGAGTAACAGTTGAAATTTGTTCCATTGTATAAACCCCTCCTTAATAAACAGTTTCTTTAAAGAAAAACCCTGTATCTAATTTACGATTAGCAGGTTGAATTTTCTCAACTTCTTGTAAGAAATAATATTTTTTATCTTGATAAGCATCAGGGTCCTGTAAATAAAGCTCTATTGCCTCATCATACAACGCTGTTACTTTCTCTAAATAGTCGACGCTTTTTAAAATACCATCGATTTTAAACGAGTCTACACCAGCCTCAAGCATATCCTCTAATTCATCAATGATACAAATATCATTAGGGCTCATAATATGAGTTCCATTTTCATCTTCAAAAACAGGATATTTCGCTTCTCGTTCAGGGTCATGTAAGATTAGAGAACGATCCTTACTGCGCCCTTCAACCTTCAAATCTTTCCCTTGGAATTCCATATAATTACCTATCAACGTTCGTTTTGATTGAAACATACAAGTCATACCATGAACTTGTACTTCGATCTCGACCTCAGCATTTTCTTTTGTTTCAACGATTGCATCCATATTGATCTCTCTAGCCATAACTGCACGCTTAGCACCTTTTTGCCCCCAATAATTTGCAGTGAAATAATTGGTGGCTGTTGTTTCTGTATTCCAATGAAGTGCCATTTCTGGAGCTACCTCTCTTGCTGCCATGATAATAGCTGGATCACCAAAAACAATTGCATCTACTCCTACCTCAGCTAAAAATGAAATATAGTCCGGTAAAAGTTCTAATTTATCATTATGAAAAAGGGCATTCATCGCAACATATATTTTTGCATTAGCATTATGAGCGATTTTAACCGCTTCCTTTATGTCTTCTCTGGAAAATTCACCTGCTAAACGTAAAGCGAATTTTTCTTCGCCAATGATAAAGGCTGTAGCTCCAGCCTTAATTAGTCTGCTAATATCTTCTACTTTTGACGGTGTTACAAGAATTTCGGGTTTCTTCATCATAATAAGTTTCATTCCTTTCGCTGTGCTCAAGGCACAAAAAATTGATGAAAGAAGATCTCTCCCCCTATTAAAGTTGCTATAATGTATTTGGATAAGCAGATACACTACAGAGCACGAGGAGGTGAGTGGTGCAGTATAAAACTGCCCGCATAATAAGATGTGCCGTTTGCTGTCTTCAAGTACAAATAAGTGTGCCATCGAGCACGTAAACTAATCTTTGTGTAAACAATTCCCGTTTATGACATGGCAAACAGTCAATGTCTGCTTTATCCACTATAAACTTTATGGGGGGATGTGTTTATGCTCAAAATTGTTTACCCTATTTGCTGTGGAATTGATGTCCACAAAAAATTTGTTGTTGCTACGATTGGTAAAACGAACAAATCGGGGGTTACGGAATACCAAACAAAGCAATTTTCAACATTCACCGAAGATTTACACCGTCTTCTAGATTGGTTAAAATCCCAATCTTGTAAACATGTCTGTATGGAGTCTACAGGCAAGTATTGGCACCCAGTGTTTAATATTTTGGAGCACGATTGTGATGTTGTCGTGGCTAACCCAAAATATGTTAAGGGCATCCGTGGCAAGAAAACCGATAAAAAAGATTCGATTTGGCTTTGCGACTTACACAAACATGGCTTAGTTCCTGGCAGTTTTATCCCGCCCTTGCTTATACGTCAAGTTCGAGATTTAATGCGATATCGTTTTAAACTTATCAATTTTAAGTCGAGTGAGAAAAACCGTGTTCAAAACTCGCTTACCGTTTCCAACATCATGATTTCAAGTGTAGTTTCAGATACATTTGGTGCAAGTTCTATGCGGATTATTAACCATATCTTAGATCATCCTGATGATATGGATTTTGATGTTTCATCGATGCTACACGGAAAGATGAAACACAAAACTGATACCATTGTTAAATCTATTCAAGGGCATTTGACGGAACCGCAAGCAGATAAAATGCGTGTATGCCTCGACCACATCGACAGTATTGAAAAGCACATCGCCGATATTGAATCTGTTGTTTTAAAACTAGTCCAACCCTACATGCCACAAATCCAATTGATATTGTCCCTACCAAGTATCAAGGATATCTTTACGGCTATCTCTATTCTTGGAGAAATCGGCATAGATATGTCTGTGTTTGTTTCTGACAAACATCTCTGTTCTTGGGCAGGGCTTACTCCGCAAAACAATGAAAGTGCAGGAAAGAAAAAATCTGTCCGTGTTTCGCGAGCTGGTGTGTATATCAAACCGTTACTAGTTCAATGTGCTAATGCTGCGATTAAGAGTAAAAAGTGTCCTTACTTTAAAATCCGTTATGACCAAATTAAGAAACGTCGAGGTCACAAAAAAGCGATTATTGCCATCGCGCATAAGCTACTCATTTGCATTTACCATATACTGAGTAAAAATGAACCTTTTAACGAAGAGTTATACAATACAGAAATCAAACCAAAAACAACTTATGCACCTCAGATTACAGAAGAAATGGCTTTACGATACCTAAAAACTTTAGGTTATCAGATCCCCGATAAGCTTACACACGTTTAACCTTTATTTTAATACATTTTTTTCCAAGTCCTCTTATAGAGTAGGCTTATTTTGTGGTGCCTAATTTTAGTTAATGACGAAGTTCAGAGTTCTTTCAAACTATCACCACCTATTTTTTCTTCGATATTGCCATACCATCGCCAATTGGATAGAATGTCGTCTCATACCCATCATTTTGCATTAACATTTCATTATAACTTTTTAAATTAGTGACCATCGTTCTTATCCCCTTGGCAATTTTCCCCTCATTTGCCACTATCCCCTTATAGAGGACATTATCACTGACAATAAGACCATGTTGTTGAACTAGGGGGCTGTATAACTCAAAGAACCGCTTATATTGACCTTTAGCTGCATCTATAAATAAACAGTCAAACGAACCATACTGTTCAATTTCAGTAGCTACTTCTAGGGCATCTCCAAACATAAGAGTAACTCGACTTTCAAGATTAGCTCTCTTAATAAACTCTTTTGCAACAAGATATCTTTTTTCATCTCTCTCAACTGAAACAATTTGACAATGTGGTAGCTTCTCGGCAACCCTCATCGCTGAATAACCTATGGCTGTGCCAATTTCCAACACTTTACTTGTTCCTGTAAAAGAAAGAATTTGTAACATTGCTTCAATACTAACAATATCCATGATCGGAACATCATGTTCCTCTGCATACTGTTCCATTTCCGTTAACAATGGATTTCGCGGCTTAATTAAAGAGCTTAGATATGCATTTACTTGCTCTGAGACCATTATAAAAAGCCTCCTTATATGAATTCTAAAAAGAACGATTTATTCTATCATAAACAGAAAGAGAATGCGAATAAATCACACTCTCTACAAAAGGTTGACTAACCTTTTAAGATACATCAAATTCTTAACCGACCTAAGCTGAGTTTTAGTTAGGTCGGTGTTGTGTATTTATACCTCTTGATAAAAACGGTGATTATCAGTTACGATACTGACTCAAAATTTGTTGATGTTGTTGGAACGTTTCTGAGTACATGACTTCTCCATCACTTCTTGCATAGAAGTATAAATACTTATGCTCTTGTGGTTGGAGGGCAGCTTTTATCGACGCTTCACCTGGATTATTGATTGGTCCTATAGGAATCCCAGCATAACGGTATGTGTTATAAGGTGAATCGATTTCTAAATGCTCATATAATGTCCTTGAAAAATGTTCACCATGTGCATAAGCGACAGTTGGATCTACCTGCAGTGCCATATTAATATTCAGGCGATTATAGAGCACTCCAGAAATAATGTAACGGTCTTCAGTTTTTTGAGCCTCACCTTCAATAATCGAAGCCAATGTCATGATTTCGTGAATGTTATATTCACTTTCCTCTAGATCTTCAAAATATTTACCTACAACTTGTTCTGTTCTTTGGAGCATCGCTTCGATAATTGCTTCAATCGAAGGGTTTTCTTCGACAAAATCATATCTAGATGGGAATAAATAACCTTCTAGAGGCCATCTTATCCTTTCATCTAATATATCATCAGTTAGGATTGAATAACGATTGATTAAGCTTTGAAGATAGTCTTTATCTTGAACTTTTTCTGTCAGATCTTCAATTGTATGATTAGTTTTTTCTGAAATAACATTTAAAATACTTTCCAGCCATCTTCCCTCTGGAATAGTGAAAGAAAACGCATATTCTTGATACACTGTCCCTTCTTTTAAAGCAGCGATCATTTCATCCATGTGCATCGACTTTGATAACTGATAATCGCCAGCCTGGAACCCTGTTTCATTTTTATAGCGAATATAATAACGGAAAAAACTAGCATTTTTAATAAGTCCATGTTCTTCTAATATAGTACCAATTCTAGTACTCGTTGAACCAATTGGAATATGCACATTAATTAACTCTTCACTAGTCTCGTCTATTGGTTCTAGTCCACCTTTTACGTAATAATATGCAGATGTTCCAGCAACTGTAAATGCAATAATTAGTAGCAATAAACATACCATGACAATTTTCCGAACGATACTTGCTTCTTCTTGACGTTCCCTTAATAATTTCTTTTTTATTTCTTGCTTTACTTTTTGTTTATCATCTGAAGACATTATTTTCCTCCCCCTCAACATGTACCATAGAGGACCATTTTATACATTTATTTTGAACTCATAAAAAGTACAACACTCCTATTATACTATATTTCAACAAAATTTCATTATCTATGTAGAATTACAATATAAAATGTAGAATGTAAAATGTGAATGAACACTAAGTACAAGGGTTCTGAGTGATTTTTTTAACCAAGTTTTTACATAAAAAAAGCAGTTCTCATTTATTTGAGAACTGCTTTTTTATAGTTATTATTGATCTTCGTCTTCGTCGTCTTCTTCGCCTTCTTGGAATGTGTTGAGCATTTCTTCAACAATTTCCCACTCTTCGTCTGTTTCGATTGGGATAAGCTGTAAATCGTCTTCTCCCTCTCCTGTTTCTGTGTATTGGAAAGCATGAACTTCTACTTCCTCGTCATCACTATCTTCATCACCAACAGCGATTAAAACCATGTATGACTTACCTGTCTCATCTACATCAAATGTAAATAAAACTTCAAATAAGTGCTCATCTCCATTTTCATCTGGAATTACGATACGTTCTCTTTCAGTATTTTCCATAATAACACCCCATTAATTTTATATATCAAAATGCTTTAAATACTCATAAGTTAATATTCACATATTTACTTGTTTGCATTCGTATTACATTATGATGATGAATCTAAGTACCCTTGTAGGATCATTACTGCAGCCATTTTATCAATGACCTTCTTTCGCTTTTTACGGCTCATATCCGCAGCAATAAGCATTTTTTCTGCAGCAACTGTAGTTAAACGTTCATCCCACATAATAACAGGCAAGCCAAACCGTTCCTTGACCTCTTCGGCAAATTGCTGGCATGCTACGCCACTAGGTCCGATTGTTCCATTCATATTTTTAGGAAGACCTACAACTACCTTATTAATTTCAAGTTCAGTAATTAGTTTTTTTAACTTCTGCCAATCACTCTCAGGATTTTCACTATCGCGTCTAATCGTTTCTACGCCTTGGGCTGTCCAGCCTAATTCATCACTAGCTGCTACGCCAATTGTTTTCGTACCAACATCTAAGCCTAATGTTCTCATATTACTCCTCTTGGTGCTGTGATAAATAAGATTTCACTAATTCTTCAATTAATTCATCTCTCTCAAGCTTACGAATTAACGACCTTGCATCTTTATGCCTTGGAATATAAGCAGGATCTCCTGATAATAAATAACCAACAATCTGGTTAATAGGATTATATCCCTTCTCTTCCAATGCTTTGTATACAGTTAGTAGTACTTCTTGAACATTCGTATCTACTGAGTCATCTTGGAAATTAAATTTCATCGTATTATCCATAGAACTCATCACAAACACCTCTTTTCCTACAATGCACATTGATTTTTTACAAATCCAATAAAACTGGACAAGTAATACTGATAACCATATTGTACACTAACATGAATTATTTAGGAAATTGTTTTCAGAAATTGTGGGACAAAATCTAACGCTTCTTGAAGCTGGTCAGGATTTTTACCACCGGCTTGGGCCATATCAGGTCGCCCTCCACCGCCGCCACCACAGCGTGTTGCCACTTCTTTAACAATATTTCCTGCGTGGTATCCACCCTTGATTAGATCATTTGTTACTCCTGCAACAATATTTACTTTCCCATTATTGACAGCACCTAATACAACAATACCTGATCCAAGCTTATTTTTTAATGTATCTACAAGTCCACGAATGCTATCCATGTCAGCAACCTTTACTACTTGTGCAATAACTGACACATCATTAACTTTAATTACATTATCAATAAGCCCACCTGCTTCCATGTTTCCAAGCTTCGCTGCTAAAGACTCGTTCTCCCGTTGAAGGTTACGTAGTTGTAATTGTAACTGCTCTACTTTATCAGGTACATCTTTTAAATTAGATTTCACTAATTTTGCAGTGTCTTTAAGTAAATCAACTTGAGAATTCATGTGCTCATAAGCACCTTTTCCTGTAACAGCTTCAATACGACGAATACCTGCCCCGATTCCCGATTCAGAGACGATCTTAAACAACCCTATTTCAGCTGTATTTTTCACGTGACAGCCCCCACATAGTTCTAGACTATAATCGCCAACTTGAACAACTCGGACTACATCGCCATATTTTTCACCAAATAACGCCATCGCTCCCATTGCTTTTGCCTCATCAATTTTCTTATTAGAAATATTGACAGAGATTGCATCCCAAATCTTATGGTTCACAATTGATTCGATCTTACTTAATTCTTCTGGTGTAACTTGACCAAAATGTGAAAAGTCAAAGCGTAAACGATTTTCCGAAACTAATGATCCAGCTTGATTAACATGCTCTCCAAGAGTATCTTTCAGAGCCCGATGCAGTATGTGAGTAGCCGTATGATTTTTTACAATTCCGATACGTTCCGTTTCTTCCACAACTGAAGTAAACTTCATTCCGGTTCTAACTGTCCCCTCAACGATTTTCGCTGTATGAAGATTTTGACCATTAGGAGCTTTTTGTACATCTTCAATCTGTAGAACCGTACCCTCAGCTCTCATCGTACCTTTATCCGCTACTTGTCCACCACTTTCCGCATAAAATGGCGTTTTGTCAACGATGATCTTAATTACATCACCAGCTGTCGCTTCAGTAACTAACTCTTTATCCTTAATAATCGCCTCAATAACTGAAGTTGTTGAAAGGTTTTCATATCCGACAAATTCACTGACAATTTTTAACTCACCTAAAACACTATCTTGTGTTTGCATCGAATCGCCAGTTTGACGAGCTGAACGAGCTCTGTCTCTTTGTTTTTCCATCTCTTCTTCAAAACCGTGACGATCAATCGCAAGTCCTGCTTCCTCAACATATTCTTCGGTCAAGTCGACAGGGAATCCGTAAGTATCATATAAGCGGAAAACGTTTTCGCCAGAAATTATCGATTCATTTGCTTGTTTTGCTTGTTCGATTACTTTTGATAAGATCGTTAAACCTTCATTTAATGTTTCATGGAAACGCTCTTCTTCATTCTTGATGACCTTTTGAACAAATTCAGTTTTGTCCTTAACCTCTGGATAGAAATCAACCATGATTTCGCCAACAACAGGAACTAATTCATACATAAATGGTCTATGGATGTTAATTAGTTTGGCGTATCGAACAGCTCTTCGAAGTAAACGTCTAAGTACATAACCACGACCTTCATTTGAAGGTAATGCTCCATCAGCAATGGCAAAGCTAACAGTTCGAACATGGTCTGCGATCACTTTAAATGAAACATCAATTTCTTTATTCTTACCATAAGCCTGACCTGATATTTGTTCAGTCGCCTTAATGATTGGAACAAAAAGGTCCGTATCAAAATTCGTTGGCACGTCTTGAACAACAGATACCATTCGTTCAAGTCCCATTCCTGTATCGATGTTTTTCTTAGGAAGTGGTGTGTAAGTCCCATCTGGGTTATGGTTAAATTGTGAAAATACTAAATTCCAAACTTCTAAATAACGCTCATTTTCTCCACCTGGATATAGCTCAGGGTCACTTTCATCACTTCCATACTTCTCACCGCGATCATAGAAAATTTCTGTATTTGGACCACTTGGACCTTCGCCAATATCCCAGAAATTCCCTTCTAAACGAATAATTCTTTCTTCAGGAACACCAATTTTTTTAAACCAAATGTCAAAGGCTTCATGATCTTCAGGGTGAATTGTAACAGAAAGTTTCTCTGGATCAAAGCCAATCCAGTTTTCGCTCGTTAAGAACTCCCAAGCCCACTCAATTGCTTCTTTTTTAAAGTAATCACCGATCGAAAAGTTCCCTAGCATTTCAAAAAATGTATGGTGACGGGCAGTTTTCCCAACGTTTTCAATATCATTTGTACGAATTGATTTTTGAGCGTTCGTAATTCTCGGATTATCAGGAATAACACGACCATCAAAATACTTCTTTAACGTTGCAACACCACTGTTAATCCAAAGTAATGATGGATCTTCATGAGGCACTAGAGAAGCACTAGGCTCCACAGCATGTCCTTTCTCCTTAAAAAAATCTAAAAACATTTGCCTTACTTCAACAGAAGTTAATCGCTTCATTTAAAATTCCTCCCTTTAATTAATGTAGAATTGAGAATGCAAAATGTAAAATTACTCTTATGTACTGCTTCGAAGCTATTGCTCACATCATTCTAAATTTCACATTCTACATTCTACATTTGAATAGAAAAAAGCCCCCATCCCAAACAGGGACGAGAGCTGAACTCACGCGGTACCACCCTAGTTATGAGCAGAAATATGCTCATCACCTTCATCATTAATAACGGTTTTTAGCCGGCAGGTTTTGGCCTGCTTTCAGGAGTAGCATTTTATTAACCTTCATCTAGAATTTCTCTCAGCCATGGAAATTCCTCTCTGCTTTAAGGAAAAGATTATCTTTCCTATTTAAGATGGACTTTAATAAAGGGTTCCTTCATCAAGTTTCAATATTTTGCTTATAAAAGTCATTATAGTTATGGGAAAACCCTTTGTCAATACAAGCCTAAGATTACTTCATTCTTTTATCAAGCAGACTAGAGCTTGGCTTCTTTCTCATGTTTCTTTTGTAATTGTTCACGCACATGGACAAGAATAACCTTTATAATTGCTAGTATAGGAACAGCTATTATTAAGCCAATAATTCCACCTACTTCACCACCAACGATCAAAGCAAACATAATTAAAATTGGATGCATATGTAGGCTTTTTCCGACAATTAAAGGAGATAAAATATTACCTTCTACTAGTTGAATTCCAAAGTTAACCATTAAGCCTAATAATACTAATTGGAATGATTCCGTAAAAGCAATAATTGCAACTGGAATTGCCCCTATAATTGGACCAAAGTAAGGAATGATGTTTGTAACTCCAATAAAAATCCCTAATATTACTGCATAGGGCATTCCTATTAACCAAAGCCCAATCGTTGCTATAACAGCAACTACTAAACAAACTAACAATTGTCCCCTTATGTAGTTTCCTAACGAGACATTAATATTTCTAAGTAATTCTCTACCAGAACTTCTCCATTTCCTTGGTGTTAAATACCAGGCTGTTTTTTCAAGCAAGTTAAAATCCTTTAACAAATAAAAAACAAGGAACGGAATAATAATGATCATTAATAAATAATCAAATAATCCTCCTAAATTCTCTACAGTTCCTACAACACCTTCAGCTGCAACACCCTCAATATTCGTGAGCCAACCTTCAACTTTTACTCTAAAACCGTCTGGCATCATTGATGTCTGTTTATAAAAATCACCTACTACATCACGGTAAATATTAACAAAATGCGGGATGTTTTCCATTAAATCCTTAACTTCATCAATAATATACGGAGTTCCTTTCATTAATAAATAGGCAAAAACAAACATAAATGCGATATAAATAAGCAGTATTGATATTGGTCTTGGAACTCCCATACTTTTCATCTGTTCAACAATAGGATGTAATAAGTAAGTAATTGCTCCTGCAATTAAAAAAGGAAGAGAAACCCTAATCAAAACCGTTAATACTGGTTGCCAAATTGGAGAGAGCAATAAAAAAACGTAGCCACACAAAAAGATTACTAGAAGACTAACAACACGTAAAAGCCACTTTATTGGTAATGGTTCCAAAAACTCACCCCATTTTTATCCAAGCTATCACTATTGTTAACAAAAATAGCTAAATTATAATATAGAATGTAGAATGTAGAATGTAGAATGTAAAATAATAAGTAATGCTTTCTAGCAATTCCTTAGCCATATTTAAATTAGTCTCCATTAAAAAAGCCTCTAGCTCGTAGGCTAGAGGCTTCTCCCATTTTAAGAAAAGTTGCGCATCATGCGCTTTTGGAATTTTTGGATTGTACGCTTCGAAGGCATCATATCTGCCATTTCAATGTTGTTTGTCATCGGTTCCATCATTCGCATCATTTTCTTGCGACGTTTTGGATCCATCATTGTAATTGCAGCTGCCCCTAATCCTAAAGCCAATAATGTTGTTGTACGCATTACATTCACCACCAATTTTAGAGTGTAATTCTTTTGACTTTTGGTCAAACTTCTCTCTAACCCTTGATGAACGAACGTGAGTTAACTGCTTTCTACGCTCATATCTTCATCTTCAAAAAGATCATCAAGTGAGCTCAAGCTTCCGTCTTCTTCAACTTGGTGTAGTGAAAATCGCCCATTAACGATTGTTAATTCAATGAAACAATGCCAGCAATAATATTGATTTGTACCAATTTTTCCAATATCTTTCCCTTTGCAGTTAGGACAACGCATCGTAGGGCCTCCCTTAACAATTTAAATCGATGACGATCACTTCTTCACCCACTGTTAAAGGAGCTGTTGATTTCAACACTCGTTTCCCCTCTTTTAAATCAGCGATAAAACCGTCTGTCACCTCATACCCTACGATATTGCCCAAATTTTCGTGAAAATATACATCTTCTACCAAGCCCAACTTTTCCCCTTCAGTTGACATTAAAGTCTTCCCAACAATTTTCTTTGTCCCATTATGAAGTGAATAAAATGGAAACTGCTTCTTATCATAAACAGATAACATTTTCACGTCATCAATGACTAACGCATCTTGTCCCATTGCATGGATATTTTCTAACGGTACAAATAGATGGCTGTTCAACCAACCATTCTTATCAATAAGCAAGCCTTCCACATGTGTCTCTTGAAATAACAAATCAATAACCTTGCCGATTTCCTTTCCACCCTTTAAAGAAATGACGGACAAACCATTAAGAACGGAAAACGTTCGCAAAGTTATTCTCCCACCTTTCCGAACATTTATATGGTTTGTTAATCTCAACTAAACATGCTGGGTAACTAATTCCAATCCAATGTAAAATTCAGAATGTAAGGTGTAAAATGGTTGAAAGTAAAGCTTTGAAGCATTACTTAAAATTCTACATCTACATTTTACATTCTACATTTTCAATCAGTTTCTCCTTCAATTTCGTGTTACGCTTCATTTCGTTTTGTTGTTGAATGGCTGTTTGGAAAGCTTTTACTTCACCGCATAAAATTAAATATTCTTTAGCTCTTGTAATTCCTGTATACACTAGGTTTCGGCGTAGCATACGGTGATACCCTCTGACAATAGGCATAATCACGATTGGAAATTCACTACCTTGTGATTTATGAACACTACAGCAGTAGGCTAAGGTAATTTGGTTTAAATCCTGTTTCGTGTACATCACTTCAATGCCATCGAATGAAATAATTAATTGATCTTGTTTTTCAACATTTTCTTTAGCATAAAAGATAGCTACAATTTCGCCCCTATCACCATTAAATACATTTTCTTCTGGATTATTGACGAGCTGCAAGACAACATCACCAACCCGGTATGCTACCTCACCGAAAACAATCTCTCGTTGTTTTTCTTTTTTGGCGTTAAAAATATTTTGTAACTTTGCATTTAGCGCTTCTATCCCAGCATTTCCCCGATACATCGGAGCTAACACTTGAATATCCTTTGCTGTATATCCTTTTTTTAGAGCATTTTGACAAATTTGTTCAATGACAGAAATGACCTGTTCCTGACTGCATGGAAAAAAGCGGCGATCAGTTTTTGCTTCTATAATATCTTCAGGTAAATGTCCTTCCTTCATCTTATGGGCCAGCTGAATGATGGAAGATTCCTTCGCTTGGCGATAAATATCGATAAGGTTCACGGTAGGGACAACCTTCGAATGAAGCAACTCACTTAGTACTTGACCAGGTCCAACAGACGGAAGTTGATCCTCATCTCCGACTAATATCACTTGTATTTTACTTGGTAATGATTTAAAAAGTTGATTAGCAAGCCAAATGTCGACCATTGAAACTTCATCAACAATGAGCAATTTTCCTGTAATAGGATTGTCTTCATCTTTTTCAAAACCTGAATGACCACCCTTCCAACCTAAAAGTCGATGAATGGTCTCTGCTGGTAAGCCTGTAGCTTCTGACATTCGTTTTGCTGCTCTTCCTGTTGGAGCAACTAAAAGTATCGGAAACGGATTTTCCCTACTGTAATCCTTTTTATTTAATGAAAGTCCATGAAGCTTTGCATAAGATTCAACAATTCCTCTTATTACAGTTGTTTTACCAGTTCCAGGCCCACCTGTCAAAATCATCATCGAAGATTTTAGTGCAGTTTTAATTGCCTCTTTTTGCGAGGGCGCATACTCAATTTTCAATTCATCTTCTGTTTCACCAATCGCTTTTAGAAATTCAGACTCAGGAAACTCATCTATTTGCTGCTCGCTCGTTAAAAGCTTACTAATATTTGTGACAAGTCCCTTTTCAGCAAAAAATAATGAAGGAAAGTAGACATTATCTCCTTCAACAATTAGTTGTCCTTCTTCTTCTAAAAATAAAAGTTGCTGTTCAACCTCTTGTTTAGAAATTGAGTAACTATGATCGCTTAGTAGAGATATTGCTTCTGATATAAGAGCATCTCTAACAATATAAACATGTCCCTCTTGCAAAGACATTTCTTGGACAATATGAAGACACCCAGCGTGTATTCGTTCTGGCTGATCTTTTGTAAACCCAAGTGTTTGTCCTAGGTTATCAGCTTTTGCAAAACCAATACCCTCAACATCATAAATGAGCTGATAAGGATTATTTTTCAGAACCTGTAATGTTTCTTCTTTGTATGCTTGAAAGATTTTCATCGCAAGTTGTGGACCAAACCCGAGTTTATAAAGCTCAATCAATACTTGTTCAATCCCTTGATGCAAAATAACTTGATCATATATTAATTGAATTTTATCGTCATTTAGTGAAGCGACTGTTTTCAAGACGTTTTTGTCTTCCACAATTTTTGAAATCGCTTGTTCACCAAGCTTTTCGACTATTGCTTCAGCCGTTTTTCTTCCAATTCCTTTAAAACGTTCACTACTTAAATAGCGAATAATCCCCTCGGTCGTTTTAGGAACTTCTTTCTCAAACGTACTTACTTGGAACTGCTGCCCAAACTTCGGGTGCTCGATTACTTTCCCATAGAAAGTATATTGGTGCTCCTCGTCTAATTTAGGTAACGTTCCAACAATAGCAATGACCTTTTCATGAAGCTCTACATTCGTTTTCTGGACCTTAACCCTCGCTACTGTATAGAAGTTTTCTTCATTAGCATAAATAACTGTAATGAGCTCACCTTTAATAAATGGGTCATCTTTTTGATTTTCATCAATCATTGTCATTACCTCTTTTGGAAAACTTAGCTTCTTGTCGAAGAAATATGCTAAATTTACTCTTTAATTATCTTATTTTTATTCTCCTTTGAGAAACGCTTCTAGTTGTTTTTTTCCATTCCCTGCAAGTAGATGACCTGGTTGAATTTTTAATGCCTGCTCAAAGCAATCCAATGCCTTTTCTCCATCTTCTTTAAATGTATAAGCCACACCTAAATTATAATAAGCATCTGCATGTGTTTCATCTAATTTAACTACCTTTTCAAGAACAGTAATAGCTTCATCTACTTGCTCAAGTTGAGCTAATGTTAAACCATATTGAAACATCGCATCAACGTCATTAGGATTTTTCTCGGTAGCAGTACAAAAGTTAGCTAGTGCATATGGTAATACTCCGATGCTAGAGTAGCTAAGCCCTAACATAAAGTATGCATCTGCTTCAACTAGCCCATTGGCGATCGCTTCTTTAAACATTCCTATGGCTTCTTCGTACTTTTCTTGTTCGAAGTAAGTATTTCCTGCCCCATAATAAGCAGTAGCCATTGTCTCATCAATCTCAATCGCCTTTTGGTAGAAGGTAATTGCTCGGTCTTTTTCTCCAATAATCGATAATAAGTGACCAAAATTAACGTAGGCAATTGTATTATTTGGATCTTCTTGAATGGCTTCATTTAATAATTTCGCGGCTTCTTCTAATTTTCCTTCTTGAATTAATTGAGCCGCTTCTATATGTTTTTCCATGTGTAAAACTCCTTTTTATTTTCAGATTATCAAACTATGTACTTCAATTATAAAAAAAGACTGTCCCATTGGGAACGGGATCAGTCCAATTTTTTAATTACTTTATCGATTGTACCTCCACCTAGACACTCATCGCCATTATAAAACACAACTGCCTGTCCAGGCGTAATTGCTCGCTGCGGATCATCAA
This sequence comes from Anaerobacillus isosaccharinicus, assembly GCF_001866075.3. Classification (GTDB taxonomy): domain Bacteria; phylum Bacillota; class Bacilli; order Bacillales; family Anaerobacillaceae; genus Anaerobacillus; species Anaerobacillus isosaccharinicus. Next base: position 183,882 of record NZ_CP063356.1, read on the forward strand.
AGATGACTTTCAGATTACCGTCCGCTTCCCTTTGGACAGTTACGCCCATATCCGGCTGACGATAGCGGAATTTAGCTGTACAATGGAAGGTATCAGGCATCGGCTTTGCACTTACCCAATTTACTCCAATCGCCGTTAACCCTTCAGAATACAGACTTGGATGATGAAAACCTTGAGCAACATGAAGAACATTTTTTTCTAAGTCTTTGCCAACTACGAACCAAGGTTCACCTGAACCACCAATTCCAAGACCATGCCTTTGACCTAAGGTGTGATACATTAAGCCTTCGTGACGTCCTTTTACTTCCCCTTCGAGAGTTTGCATTTCCCCTGGTTGAGCTGGTAAAAATTGACTCAAAAACTCTTTGAAATTTCGCTCACCAATAAAGCAAATTCCTGTACTATCCTTTTTATTAGCTGTTGCAAGTTCCGCTTTTTGCGCAATCTCTCGAACTTCTTTCTTTGGTAAGTTACCAATCGGAAACATAGTCTTAGACAATTGCTCTTGTCCTAACGCATTTAGAAAATACGTTTGGTCTTTATTATCATCTACACCACGGAGCATCTTATATTCTCCATCACGAAATTCTACTCTCGCATAATGTCCTGTCGCTAAATAATCTGCCCCAAGGCTCAGAGCATGCTCAAGGAACGCTTTAAACTTAATTTCTTTATTACACATCACATCTGGATTAGGTGTTCTACCTGCTTTATATTCTTCAAGAAAGTACGTAAAAACCTTGTCCCAATATTGTTTTTCAAAATTAACTGCATAATAAGGAATCCCTATTTGGTTACAGACACGGATTACGTCGTTGTAATCTTCTGTCGCTGTACAAACCCCATTTTCATCGGTATCGTCCCAATTTTTCATAAAGATCCCGATTACATCATAACCTTGCTCTTTTAAGAGGTATGCGGCAACAGATGAATCAACCCCACCTGACATTCCCACAACAACCCTTGTATCTTTTGGAGCTTTTTCGTTTTGTAGCATGACCTCACCACCTCTCCATTACTGTTTAATTCGATGAATAATTTTCGCTGTTTCCTCGGCAACTCGTTCGATTTCTTCTATCGTGTTCCCAAGTCCAAAACTAAAGCGTACCGCAGACATAATTCTTTCTTTATCATTTTCAAACATCGCTGCTAGTACATGGGAAGGCTCTAGGCTCCCAGCAGTACATGCTGAGCCACTTGACGCAGCGATTCCCGCTAAATCTAAATTAACTAAGAGCGATTCAACGCCGATTCCCTGAAAGCTAACATTTAATATATGAGGCAAAAAGTCGTTTTCATCACCATTAATTTTATAGACAAGTTCATGTTCTTCAAAGATCGCTAGCATTCTATTTCGAAAAGCAATATACTGCTCCCTTTTCGTTGCTCTTTCGGCAAACGCGATTTTAGCTGCTTCTTTCATTCCCACAATGCCAGGAACATTTTCTGTCCCAGCACGTCGCTTTCTTTCTTGATCGCCACCAAAAACATTGGCGAAAATCTGTTTCCCATTCTTTGCATAAAGAAAGCCTACACCTTTTGGGCCATTTATTTTATGGGCAGATACACTTAAAAAATCGATATGCATCTTTTTCACATCGATCTCCTCTATGCCATAGGCTTGAACGGCATCTGTATGAAAAGCAACTTCTCTTTCCTGCAAAAACTGACCAATTTCTAAAATCGGTTGAATTGTTCCTACTTCGTTATTTCCATACATAATTGAGACTAGAATTGTGTCTTCACGAACCGCACTCTTAAGGTCCTCTATAGAAATCATTCCATTTTCAGCGACTTTTAAATAAGTAACCTCAAAACCTTTTTTCTCTAAGTGCTGACAGGTATGCAGCAGTGCATGATGTTCAATTGCAGTTGTAATAATATGCTTACCTTTTTTCTTATTTGCTGAGGCATAACCGATCATCGCTAAATTATCAGCTTCAGTACCACCACTTGTAAAGATAATTTCTTTTTCAGTCGCACGAATCGTACTAGCTAAAAACGCACGTGCCTCATCTATAGCTTGTCTTGTTTTCCGACCAAATTGATGAATGCTTGATGGATTTCCAAAACTCTCATAAAAATACGGTAACATCGCTTCAACAACAGCTGGATGAGTTGGCGAAGTAGCCGCATGATCTACATAGATAGATTTCATTTTTGCACCTTCTTACTAAAATGTAGAATGTAAAATGTAGAATGAAAAATTTAAAAGTTAAGCATCGAAGCTGAGCTGTCACTCATTCTACATTCTGAATTCTACATTCTACATTATTATGGACTAAATATAAAACATATAGTATTCTTGGTTGCCTTTATCTTCATAATTGGCTAATTGGTCTAGTGTTGTGTTATCGAGAACATCTTTGACCGCGTCTCTAATTTTAATCCAAAGATCGCGTTTTGCTGGCTCTTCGTCTTCCAATACTTCAACTGGACTAATTGGCCCTTCAAGAACTCTGATTATGTCACCTGCTGTAATTTTTTCTGCTTCTTTCGCTAGCATGTAACCACCGTATGCTCCGCGAACACTTTTCACTAAAAGGGCATTCCGAAGCGGTGCAATTAATTGCTCTAGATAATGTTCTGATAAATCATGATCTTTGGCGATCGATTTTAATGAAACTGGTCCCTCACCTTGCTTCTTTGCTAATGCCATCATGATTGTTAACCCGTAACGTCCCTTGGTCGATATCTTCAATTTTTATCCCTCTTTCTATCATAGCATCTACTAAACGTTGACATTGTGGCAACGTAAAACCTACGACATTACCAATCGTTAGACTAAATAGAATTGTTCCAATAAATACTGGTCCGCCTAAAATCCAGCCAATCATTAACACAACAATTTCCATGACAAAACGAACATGCTGAACTTTCCAACCACTTCGTTCAGTAATGGCAATCATTAAGCTGTCTCTAGGTCCAGCTCCACACTTTGGAGCTATATAAAGTCCAATACCATAACCACAAACTATGACTCCAACCAAAAGCATAACATATTGTCCTATTGTTGTGGCAGGTGTATTAATAAATATACGAAAAATGTCAATAAATACGCCAACAAGCACCATATTTAGAAAGGCACCGAACTGTGGCCATTCTTTTGTTAATATACCAGTTATTGTTATTATACAAAAACCCACTATTATTGACCACGAACCAACAGTAAGTCCTACTTGTTTTGTCAGACCAATGTGGAGCACGTCCCAAGGGGCAACACCCAGATTTGCTTCTATCATTAAGACAATCCCAAATGACATAACAAGCAATCCTGTTAAAAAAATTAGCCATCTTCTACCAAATCTTCTTTTGTCTAGTGCCACAGTTGTGTCATCCTCTCCTAGCCTTGCTACCAAACTGTTTATTTCATAATCAAATTCAATCAATTATATCACGATTTTCGAAATTAAAGGTAAGAATAAAAGCTGGTAGATAATCGTTGCATTTAGCTTTCTCATCAGTTATTCTGACTCAAAAGACTCTTAAGGAGTAGACAAACCGTGGACTTATTTAATTACTCTTCCAAGCAAAATGAAAATATCAAAGGGCCTTTAGCAAGTCGGATGCGGCCTAGAACAATCGACGAAGTCATTGGCCAAGAAGAAATACTTGGCAAAGGAACGTTACTCAGACGAGCGATTGAGGCCGATCGCTTAACTCCAATGATCTTTTATGGACCACCTGGCACAGGAAAAACAACGATTGCCAAAGTCATTGCAAACTCAACTTCTGCTACTTTTGAACAGTTAAATGCTGTCACTGCTGGCATTGCAGATATAAGAAAAGTTACAGATGTCGCTAAAGAACGACTTTTAATGTACGATAAAAAAACCGTTTTATTCATTGATGAGATCCACCGTTTTAATAAAGGTCAACAAGATGCTTTATTACCGAACGTTGAAGATGGAACCGTTATTTTAATTGGTGCAACAACTGAGAGTCCGATGTTTGAGATAAACCAAGCTTTACTATCTCGGTCACGGCTTTTTCAATTAAGACCACATACAGATAAAGACATTAAAGAAATCTTATCAGTTGCAATTACCGATAAAGAACGAGGATATGGAAACTATCAAATTCATCTAAATGATGAAGCATTAGATCATATCGTGAATGTAGCCAATGGAGATGCTAGATCAGCATTAAATGCATTAGAGCTTGCTGTCCTTACTACAAATCCAAATTCTGAAGGTGTTATTTCGATTACACTACATATTGCCGAGGAATCGATTCAAAAACGTATCGTCCGTTATGATAAGAAAGGCGATAACCATTATGATACAATTTCTGCTTTCATTAAAAGTATTCGTGGATCAGATCCAGATGCAACGTTATATTGGCTGGCCAAAATGCTTTATGCCGGAGAAGATCCAAAGTTTATCGCTAGAAGATTGTACGTTCATGCCGCAGAAGATATTGGTTTAGCTGATCCAAACGCGCTGCTCATCGTTCAAGCAGCTACTTTCGCAGTAGATTTTGTCGGCATGCCTGAAGCTAGAATTCCTTTAGCAGAAGCTGCTCTTTATTTAGCAACAGCTCCAAAAAGCAATGCGGTAATCACTGGTATCGACAAAGCCCTTGATGCTGTAAAAAAAGAAAAAACAGGTGAAGTACCTGTCCACTTAAAGGATGCCCATTATAAAGGTGCCAAAGAATTAGGTCATGGCATTGGTTATAAATACCCTCATGATTATGAAAAAAATTATGTACCGCAACAATACTTACCAGACCACATGATCGGTAAAAGCTTTTATAAACCTTCCGACAACGGCTACGAATTAACCGTAAACAAACGGTTACAGTACTTTGAGCAACGGAAGAAAATGTAGTAGAATGTAGAATTAAAAATGTAGAATGTAGAATTTTTTTTTAAGTTTAGCTTCGAAGCAAAACTTTAAAACCATTTTACATTCTACATTTTACATTTATACATTCTTTAATAAATAAATTTGGTTCTTTCCCGTAAAATGTCCTTCCTCGCTGAATTTTCTGATCCCACATATTCATTAAAACCACTTCTTTTTATGTTTCTACTATTTTATCCTAATGAATTTGATTTTTTTCATCTATTATATCTTTTCTTACTAAGTAGTTTGGGAGATGAGTGAATTTTACAGCAAAATATTTACATTCCACGCAATTTATCTATGTCTAAGTACAAAAATTACTCCAACTATGTATATTTCTAATTAAATCTGTCAAAAGTATTACTAATCAATTAACATTTTTTCACATTTTAATAATGGGTAGAAAAATAGAAATAATATTTAAGGAGATGAATGATTTATGAAAATTAGACAAGATGCTTGGTCGTCAGAAGATGACTTATTACTCGCTGAAACTGTGTTACGCCATATAAGAGAAGGTGGAACTCAGTTAAAAGCATTTGATGAAGTAGGAGATGAGTTAAACCGTACTTCTGCAGCATGTGGATTCCGCTGGAATGCAGTAGTTAGAAACCAATATAATGAAGCAATAAAACTAGCAAAAAAACAAAGAAAAGAAATGAAACGTAGATTGTCATATAAACCTACGGCGACTGTTCATACTATGGAAACTTCAATGATGCCAACTATGACAGCTTCTGAAGTAAATGTTGTAGGAAATTACCAGCAACAGACCCAGAGCCTTAATCTAAAAGACGTACTTAATTTTATTCAATCATTAGCTTCAAAAGAAGGTAGTTCATTAGAATTAAGGAAAGATAATGAAAAACTAATGAAAGAAAACTTACAATTAATGACCGAGAAAAAAGAGTTAGAAGCTAAGCTTTCTAAACTAGAGAACGACCACCGAGTTGTTGAAGAAGATTATCAATCATTAATTCAAATCATGAACCGCGCTCGTAGAATGGCTTTACTACAAGACGAGGAAGAACAAATACAAGCTCCTAAGTTCCGTATGGACAAGAATGGGAACTTAGAAAAAATTGCGAAATAAGCACAAACAAAAGCACCGGAATGTTTCCGATGCTTTTTGTTTGCTTTATTTATCTTCGACAATAATATAAGTTGCTTTAATCGGGCCATGTACACCAACAACTAAATTTAACTCAATATCGGCACTATTACTTGGACCAGAAATAAAGTTAATACATGACGGGATAGGACCAGCTTGAGCCATCTCATGAATTTGAGTAGCTGCCTGCGACATACGTGGTACGATTGTACTCTTTGGAATAATAGCAATATACGTTGCTGGAAGTAGACTAACAGATCTACCTTTTCCTTTGTCACTAAATAAAACAACTGAACCTGATTCGGCTAACGTAATATCAGAGAATGTAATTCCAATGTTTGCTCTTTCAGCTATCGTGATATTTTCTTCACCTATGCTAGGATCCCATACATGAAATTCGTTCTCTTCAACATTTGAAAACTCCTCAAATACCTCAGTTAAGTTATACTCTGCAAAACGAGGATCATTCCAGTTGATAATTGATTTTCCGCCAAGCTCTGCGATCGCATCCTTTAAGACATTCTGCAATGTTTGCATTGTTGCTCTTTTAGCAACCGTGTGAATTCTTTGACACTGATCTTCTAGTTGAGCAGCTAATTCATCTTGGGACATACCTTTAAAAACTTCATATTGCGGGCGATGCTTCCACTCTGGTCGAACAACACCTGAAGTTTTGCGCTCTCTTCCTAAAGAATTCGCAATTTTATTAAGAAATTTTTCTTTGTTATAAACTGTTCCTGCTGTCATCCTAGTTTCCTCCTTTGTCACGGTTATCAAACCATGTTCTGAACTTATCTTTACCTTTACTTAGTTCAGGAAGGTCGCGAATATCTGTCCATAATTTTACTGGTCCAGGGCCATCTGTGATAAAACCATTTTTCGTAAAAGGACCCATAACAGAAGGTGCAGACTTTGTACCAACATTATATACAGTTGGTGATGAAGCAGCAAAGGCATATCCTTTCATTGCTAACTTTTCAGCAAATGGTGCTTTACCTTCTTGCTCTACCATTACACGACGATGTTCGATTAAAAGATTATGCAAAGGAATTTTTACTGGACAAACTTCTGTACACGCTCCACATAAACTTGATGCGTAAGGTAATTCCTTCCACTCATCATAATCACCTAATAATGGATTTAATACCGCGCCAATCGGTCCAGGGTAAATCGAACCGTAAGAATGTCCTCCAATGTGACGATACACTGGACAAACGTTAATACAGGCAGCACAACGAATACATTGAAGGGCACTTTGGAATTGTGTCCCTAAAATCTTTGATCTACCATTATCGACAATGACTAAATGGAACTCTTCTGCACCATCTACATCGCCCTCTTGTTTCGTCCCTGTTAAACCAGTTACATAACTAGTAAGCTTTTGGCCAACAGCACTTCTAGCTAACATACTAATAAGGATGTCTAATTCTTCCCAAGTTGGAACGATTCTTTCCATCCCCATAACGGCAATCTGCGTTTTCGGAATAGTTGTTGCAAGTCTTGCATTCCCTTCATTCGTAACAAGCGAGATAGAACCTGACTCTGCTACTGCAAAGTTACAACCAGTAATACCAACTTCTGCAGTTAAGAAGTCTTTTCGTAACTCTTCACGAGCAAACAAAGCCATCTCTTTAGGATCACTTGTTTTCGTGTATCCTCTTTTATCAGCAAAAGTTTGGCGAATTTGCTCTTTATTTTTATGAAGGGCTGGAACAACAATATGTGACGGTGGATCATGATCATCTAATTGTAAAATCCATTCTCCAAGATCACTTTCAATAACTTCACAACCCATAGATTCAAGGGCTTGATTCATACTAATTTCTTCAGTTACCATTGATTTAGATTTAATTATTTTCTTAGCGTCTTTACGAGATACGACACCTTTAATATATTCATTAGCTTCTTCAGCTGTTTCTGCAAAAAAGACGTTACCACCGTTTTTAATAACGTTCTCAGTCAATTGCTCTAAATAAAAATCTAAGTTTTCAAGAGTGTGTTGACGAATTTCTTCAGCAAGATTTCTCCAATCCTCCCAGTCACCTAAAGCACTTATTGAATCTAAACGGCGTCCTTGCATCCGTTCTTGAGCGCCTGCAACAGCTTTACGCATAAAGTCATCATTAATTCCCTTATCTACACGAGTAAAGAACTTGTCATCACCTGTTTTAATCCCCATTTACTTCACCGCCTATCGACTATTTAATACTTCTGCAATATGCATAACTTTGATTGGTTTACCTTGACGATTAATTCGACCACCAATATTCATTAAACAACCTAAATCTGCACCAATTAATACTTCTGCTTCTGTTTCTTCTATGTGTTGAACTTTCTCATTAACCATTTGCTCAGATATTGGTAGCATCTTTACAGCAAAAGTACCGCCGAAACCACAGCACTGCTCTTTATTAGGTAATTCAGTAAACTCTAAACCTTCTACATTTTGAAGTAGTGTCATTGGAGCTTCTTTCACACCTAATAATCGAGTCATATGGCATGAAGTATGATATGTTGCTTTAGCATTAAGTTTTGCGCCTACATCGGTAATATTTAATACATCTACAAGAAATTGTGTTAATTCATATGATTTATTTTTAAGTTCTTCTGCTCTTTGCTTCCACTCGGCATCGTCTTCAAATAAATGAACGTATTCATGTAGCATCGTTACACATGAACCTGATGGTGAAACGACGAACTTTGCATCTTTGAAAACATTGATCATGTGCTTTGCTACTTCTCTTGTTTCACGATGGTAGCCACTGTTATAAGCTGGCTGCCCACAGCACGTTTGTTTTTTTGGGAAATCTACTTCACAACCAAATCTCTCGAGAATTTCCACTGTGCTTTTCCCCACTGACGCTGGGTATACAACGTCAGCTAAACAAGTTAAAAATAAAGAAACCTTCATATTTTTTCCCCCTAAATTGTTAGATAGATGATCCGGTCATCAGATGACTTGCTTACAGAATAAAAACGAATAGTTAAATCCGCCTCTATTTAAATTATAGTTCCCCAAGCTATTATAACTCATAACAGCTTGGGGAGCAGTGATATTTTGTACACTTAATAAATTTTAATCAATTAAGCTGCGTTTTTTTGTTGTTCATCCATCTCTTTATTCTTTTTAATACCAATGATAATTGCGTAAACAAGACCTGCAACTACCGCAACAAGAATAATAGATCCAAGATTAAATCCAAAACCGTATAGATATACATACCCTATAGATCCTGCGAATAATACATAGTATGTCATTGGAATAATTGTCTTACGGATCATTGATCCTTCACGTCCTACAACACCAGCTGCAGCAGATGCCGCTACTACGTTGTGTACACAAATCATGTTACCAGCTGCTCCACCAATTGCTTGAAGAGCTACGATAATTGTTGCACTTCCACCAACACCGATTAATTCAGCAGTGTTATATTGGAAACCAGCAAACATCATGTTTGAAATTGTGTTACTTCCTGCAACGAATGCTCCAAGAGCACCAATGATTGGTGAAATGATTGGCCATTGTGCACCAAATAGTTCAGCTGCACCAACAGCTAATTGGAATGGCATTGCACGGAATTCATTTGTTATTACGTTTGAGTTAATGAAAACTTGAACCATTGGTACTGCAAATAGTAATGCTGGAGCCGCACTTAAAGTTGTTTTGAAAGCCCCATTAACTGCCTTACCATAAGAACTACCTTTCATACCATATAAACCGATACATATTAAAGATACTAAAATGAAAATGGCTGCTGGTAAATAAAATGGCGATGTTGCAGCCGCAATACCAGGTACATTGAATAAACCGCCTTCATTTCCGAACACTTTTACATAATCAATTTTAATTCCTTGTAAGAAACTCTTAATCGGTAAAAAGTCAAGACGAGTTAATACTAGGAACATACCTACTAGAATGTACGGGAACCAAGATTTTATCATTGAAACTTTTGGTCCTTTAAATTCACTTGTATCTACTTTTAAGCTTCCAGACCATTCTGGATCCCAATTTTCTTCTTTTTCAAATGCCCAAGTATGTTTTGGTAACAAGAAACCTGCTTTTGCTGCAGGAACAACAATTGCTAAACCAATTAATCCACCGAATAATGATGGGAATTCTGGCCCTAATAGATTTGCAATAATAGCGTAAGGAACCGTGAACGCTAAACCTGCGAAGATAGCAAACTTCCAAATAGCTAAACCTTCTGCAAACGATTTATTTTTACCATAGTACTTGGTTAACATCCCTACCATTATCATTGGAAGGAAGATACCAACGATCATATGAAGAATTGAAACTTGTCCTGCTATTTGAAGTAATGTAGCTGGAAGATCAGTAATTGACTCAATACCACCTAAACCACCATTTACCCCAACGATGATTGGTGTTCCAATTGCACCAAATGTAACTGGTGTTGATTGAATAATTAACGCTACAAGTACAGCACCCATTGCTGGGAAACCGATCGCAACTAAAAGTGGTGCTGCGATTGCTGCTGGTGTACCAAAGCCTGATGCACCTTCAATGAAAGAACCGAATAACCAAGCGATAATAATTGCTTGAACACGACGGTCAGGTGATACATCTGTAAAACCTTGTTTAATTGTGTTTAATGCGCCGCCTTCTTTTAACGTGTTTAATAGTAAGATAGCCCCAAAAACGATCAATAGAATGTCTATTGCCATTACAATCCCACGGAACGATGCCGCAAGAACTTGTGTCATAGGTACGTTCCAAACGAACAATGCTACTGCAGCTGTGATTAAGAAAGATAGTGGCATTGCACGACTAGCTGGCCAACGTAAAATGACCAAGAACAACAATACTGACAAAATTGGTACTAATGCAATAATTGCTAACAATCCTGTACCCAAAATAATTCCCCCTAAATTAAATTCAAACTATCATCTGATAACCTATTGGTATTAGAGTCCCCTCAAAAACTATGAATAATTGCCAATAACTCCCTAATAGTTGACAACCTAATCTTATGGTCATCAGATGATTATTTGTAAGTGCTTTCATTATATGAAAAGTTCAGTTATTTATCAATATAAAGTTCAAAAAAACTTCATATATAAAACTTATTCAGTTAATAGTAAAAAATAGAGTCGATATTACGGATAGTTCTTTGTATAAAGGTACAAATAAGTGACGTTTTTTAATGACAAAAATATACCATAATGGTAAAAAACTTAATTTTTACCTAGAACAATAAGTTCCTTTTAGTGCAAAATATTTGAAAAAAAATATGAAAGATGGTATTAGAAGGGAATAGCTGTGAATGTTGAATTAAGAAATTATCTCAAAGTGTCATTCAACATTCACTTTTTTCTATCGTTGTATATGGATGTCTTTTAGTAAAGTCGTAATAACATGACCTGCCATAATAAGACCAGAAACCGATGGTACGAAGGCATTCGAAGATGGAGGCATTTTAGCTTTTCGAATTGGAGATTCTTCTTGTGCTTTAGAGACTATTTCTTGTCTAATTTCTTCTCGTATTTTAATTGGCTGTTCATCAGAAAATACTACATTTATCCCTTTGTGTATTCCTTCTTTTCGAAGCTTAGTTCGAATGACTTTAGCAAGAGGATCATAACTAGTTTTTGAAATATCTGCTATTCTAAGTTTTGTTGGGTCCATTTTGTTTGCTACACCCATACTTGATATAATTGGGATTTTTCTCTTTAAACACTCTTTCATTAAATGAATTTTATAGGAGATTGTATCTGAAGCATCAACTACGAAATCAAGTCCATAATCAAAAAACGCTTCATACGTTTCCTCTGTGTAAAACATTTTCAAGGCAATTACTTCACACTCTGGGTTTATATCCGCGATCCTCGCCTTCATTAAATCTACTTTAGGCTGACCAACTGTAGAAAGCAGTGCATGGACTTGGCGATTTACATTCGTAATATCAACATCATCTTTATCTACTAACACTAATTTTCCAACACCAGAACGTGCCAAGGCTTCTGCTGAAAAAGACCCTACCCCTCCAATCCCTAATACAGCTACAGTGCTATTTTTTAAAAGGTTTAAACCATCATGACCAATGGCAAGTTCATTTCTTGAAAATTGATGTAACATTTATATTTCTCCTTCCAATTCCTATTAATATGATAGGAAATCTACATTTCACGAATAAAAATATATCATATGCTGTATAAAATGTAAATTTCCCCTACCGTCCAGCGACTATACTTTTTATAAATAATTTATCTATAATAGCAACCAACTTTCATGTTTCTGTTTTCTCATAATAAAAAACCTAGAAAATCCTCCTAGGTTAACAGTCTAAATAATATAAAGTCCCGATATGCCGTATAATACATAGTTTTGAACCTGCCTAAGCAGGTGGGTGCTCTGTTTAACTCTTTGTACTTCCTCTCGTGAAGGCTTGCACGCCAAGCTAAAACTTCAAGCTCCCATATTAAAAATGTTGGCTCAAAACGTATAGTATTCTACAAACACCTCAGGACTTTTTTGTTGTTTTTATAATACCATGAATTATTTTTGAATTCAAGTTGACCATGTAAATGACCTTAAATTGTAATATTTTCTATTCCAAAATAATTAAATCACAAAGCTTTCATCTGGATGTTTCCTTTTGTGCTTTGGAGTTTCTTATTAACTCTAAGCACTGGGAATGCTTCTAATTGTTTGATCCTAGTTATTGAAGGAGCTAGACTGTCTAGAGTTATTAAAATGGCTACTTTACTATTATTTTCGAATTGGACAATCTCCTCTGTCATATATGTTACCTCTTTTAAGCTTTGATAAACCTCTTTTTCATCCTTCATATCAAACAGCAGCAAATATTCCTGGTCACAGGCTACGCTTCCTTCTTTTCGTTTCGCCACTTGCTGGTGGTAACTTTTCCTCTTTAGCTGGTGGAGGAAATCTTCAATCATACTCGTTGCTGTCGGCTTTTTGCCTGCCCCTGGGCCTGACGCGACAAAGTTACCTAACCATTCACCCTGTAAGTAAACTCCATTGTTTTCATTATCAATGGACCTAAGCGGGTGACTTTCTTCAATAAAACTAGGTGAAATGGATCCTTTGACTTCTTTCCCATCATAATATGCTTCTGCAATATATTTTAATTTTAAATTAAAACATTCTCCTGCTTTAAAATGCCAACTTTTTAATTGAGACATTCCCCTTCTTTGAAATTGTTCTGGTTTCGGCCAGTTACCAAAGCAAAGTCTACATAATATTTGTAATTTATAAAGCACATCAAATCCCTCAATATCTGCTGTAGGGTCTGCCTCAGCAAATCCTAGGTCCTGTGCTTCCTTTAAGACACTATCAAACGTTCGATTGCCTTCTTGTAGTTTTGTCATAATATAATTAGTGGTTCCATTCAAAATACCCGAGACTTTTTCAACTGAGGTCCATTGTAACTGGCTGTTAAGGGTATTAATAATAGGAATACCACCTGCTACTGCAGCCTCAAACCCGAGGTAAGTTTCATTTTTAATTGCTAAACTTTCAAGTAACTGTCCATGCTTAGCTACTAACTCTTTATTTGCTGTAATGACAGGTACCTTTTTCGTTAATAAAAAGGTAATGTAATCTAATGCAGGTTGTTCACCACCTATTGCTTCAAAGACTACATCAAACTCATGTTTAAAAAATTCATCTGGTGAATCCGTTAGCAGTTCACTATTTTCTAAACTTAAATAACGTTTTTTATTCCTAATAAGAATTTTTACTACACATATAGATTCTTGCAAATGGTGTTCCAAAAATTCTATTGTATCAGTTATTCCTTCATAAACACCTGAATTTACCGTTCCAAATCCAAGTAAGCCAATTTTAATCACGTACATCCTCCCCTTCTGTTTCGTACCTTCTCATAATTAATGAGTAAAACCTCGAGAGATTTTCTTTACTAAAAACAAAAAACCTCTCCAGATAAGGAAAGGTTTTCATGTGCCTTAACTTATCTGCCAGAGTACACTGTACTCTGCTGAAATTAGCACCTTGTTATCATAAGGAGAATTATGCATGAACACAATTCCCTTACTTAAACAGGTTGCCGGGCTTCATCGGGTCAGTCCCTCCGCCTCTCTTGATAAGTAGTATTTAATTTCGTAAAAAGAATACTTTTTCTAATAATACGATTATTTGGAAACTTCAAATTTCAAGTAAAAACAATATATCACGTTTGAAATGAAATGTAAAATGTAAAATGGTTTGAAAGATTTGCTTCGCAGCTAAGCCCACAATAATTCTACAATATACATTTACTTAAGCTTGAACTTTCTCTTCTTTTTTCGGAATGACAGACAGGTTTAACTCTTTTAATTGTGCATCGCTTACGCCACTTGGCGCATTTGTTAATAAGCAGCTTGCACTTGCTGTTTTTGGGAATGCAATTGTGTCACGTAAGTTTGTTCTACCAGCTAGAAGCATGATTAGTCTGTCTAACCCTAAAGCAATTCCACCATGTGGAGGAGTACCGTATTCAAAGGCTTCCATTAAGAATCCAAACTGATTACGAGCTTCTTCATCCGAAAATCCTAACGCTGTAAACATATCTTCTTGTAAACTACGCTCGTAAATACGTTGTGAACCACCACCGAGTTCATATCCATTCAATACTAAGTCATACGCATCTGCTCTTACTTTCTCAGGCGCAGTCTTTAACAGTTCTATATCCTCTTTGACAGGACGTGTAAACGGATGGTGTTCTGCCACATAACGATCAGCATCTTCATCATATGATAATAGAGGGAATTCAGTTACCCATAAAAAGTTGAATTTCGTTTTATCAATTAACTCTAATTCTTTAGCAAACTTCAAACGAAGAGCACCTAAGCTATCGAATACAACCTTCTTTTTATCTGCTCCAAAGAATAATAAGTCACCCACTTCCGCATTGAAAGCAGTATGCATTTGGCTTTGCTCTTCTTCAGTTAAAAACTTAGCAATTGGCCCTTTAAAACCGTCTTCTTCAACTTTTAACCAAGCAAGCCCTTTTGCACCATAGATAGCAACAAACTTGGCAAGATCATCGATTTCTTTACGAGAATATTTCAATGCCCCACCTTTTACATTTAGGCCTTTTACAATTCCACCATTTTCAATTGCAGACGTAAATACTTTAAAACCACAATCTTTAACGATTGCTGAAAGTTCCACAAGTTCCATCTCAAAGCGAGTATCAGGTTTGTCAGAGCCATAACGGTTCATTGCTTCATTATAAGATAATCTTTGGAAAGGGGCTGTTACATCTATTCCTTTTGCTTCCTTCATTACTTTAACCATCATTTCTTCCATCATTGCTAATAAATCTTCTTTATCCATAAATGAAGTTTCAATATCGACTTGGGTAAATTCTGGCTGACGGTCAGCACGTAAATCTTCATCACGGAAGCAACGAACAATTTGATAATAACGCTCAAAACCTGAAACCATTAATAATTGTTTAAAAATTTGTGGCGATTGTGGCAATGCATAAAACTCACCGTGGTGAACACGACTTGGCACTAGGTAATCACGTGCACCTTCTGGCGTACTTTTTGTCAGCATTGGCGTCTCAATCTCTAAAAATGCATTTTCATCTAAGTAGTCACGAATTAGCTTCGTTGTTTTATGTCGTAATTTAAATGTTTCTTGCATTTGAGGACGTCTAAGGTCAAGGTAACGATACTTTAAACGAATATCTTCAGAAGTATTTGCGCCATCTTCAATTTGGAATGGTAATGATTTTGATTTATTAAGAACCTCAATTTTAGAAGCTAATACTTCAACTTTTCCAGTTGCCATTTTTGGATTAACTGTTGCTTCGTCACGTACAGTTACGATTCCTTCGATATCAATGACATACTCACTACGAATTTTATCGGCAATTTGAAGGGCTTCTACAGACACCTCAGGTTGAAATACTACTTGAACGATACCAGAACGGTCACGTAAATCGATAAATATCACTTGCCCTAAATCTCTACGTGTTTGTACCCATCCTTTTAGACGAACTTTTTCACCAATTATTTGCTCTAAAACTTCTCCACAATTATGCGTTCTTCCAATCACTTTCAATTCCCCCTATTAATTAGTTCAACTTTTTTTGTAAGTAATTTGTTAGCTCAAGTACTGGTATTTCTTCTTGCTCACCGGTTGCCATTTCTTTTACGACAACTGTATTTTTCTCAAGTTCATTTTCTCCTATAATTGCTACAAATGTTGCTTCAAAACGATCTGCCGCCTTCATCTGAGCTTTCATTTTTTTATCAAGATAATCTTGGTCACAAGATAAACCTGCTTGCCTTAACTTAAATGTTAAATTAGTAGCTGCTAGCTTTGCTTCATCCCCCATAGAAATTACGTAGCAATCTAGAGTTTCCTTTAACGGCAATGAAATATTCTGAACTTCTAAAGCCATTAAAAGCCGTTCAATGCTTAACCCAAATCCAATCCCTGGGGTTTCAGGACCACCAATCTCTTGTACTAAGCCATTGTAGCGTCCACCACCACAAAGGGTTGTAATTGAGCCGAATCCGTCACCATCAATCATTATTTCAAAGGCAGTATTATTATAATAATCCAAGCCACGAACGAGATTTGGATCTACTACAAAGGTGATATTCATATCATCTAAAAGTGTTTTTACTTTTTCGAAGTAAACGATTGATTCTTCATTTAAATAATCTAGGATTGCAGGAGCATTACTCATCAGCTCATGATCCCGATCTACTTTACAATCTAAAATCCTTAAAGGATTTTTCGCTAATCTAGATTGACAATCTGAACAAAACTCATCTATTCTCGGCTTAAAGTGGTTTACTAAGGCTTCTCGATGAGCGTTTCTGCTTTCGGTATCCCCTAAGCTATTAATCACAAGTTTAAGATTATCAAGCCCTAATTCGCGGTACAACTCCATAACTAAGGCGATGACTTCAGCGTCAATTGTCGGATCAGCACTTCCTAAAGCTTCGACACCAAATTGTACGAACTGACGCATTCTTCCTGATTGTGGTCTTTCATAACGAAACATCGGACCAATATAATACAATTTTGTCGGTTGGATTGGGTTTCCAAATAATTTATTTTCAACATAAGATCGGACAACTGAAGCTGTTCCTTCTGGTCTTAACGTTAAACTTCGCCCACCTCTATCTTCAAACGTATACATTTCCTTTTGAACAATATCTGTCGTATCACCTACACCACGCATAAACAATTCTGTTTGCTCAAACATCGGTGTACGAATCTCCTTATAATTATAACGTCGACAAAGATCTCTTGCTTTTTCCTCCACGTATTGCCAAAGTTCTACTTTCCCGGGCAATATATCTTGTGTTCCTCTAGGTACTTTAAAACTCATTTGAACTCCTCCTAACCATATAATAGACTCTCGGCATTTGCCGAGCCTTGTGGCTCAAGGTTTTCTTGAACCAATTTATTTGTATCCCTCCTATTTCTAGGTGGGATTTTTACTTTAGTTTTCTTCTTCAATTGGAAATTAATTGTTGAAAAATATCATAAAAAAACTAAAAAAACACTTGACTTTTTAGTGGAACCCCAATAATCGCCGAGGAGGAATTGACTTCCTAACAATACGGTGAAATGGGGGATTTAAATGAAACCTGCGCTAATACCACATATCTCATATCAAAACTTCGTTTTAGACCAATTAAATACTCATTACTCAGGCGGTATACTGACTCTCGTACAAAAAGATTGGACTATTATCTCGAAGTTATGGATCACGGATCTTTCGTTTACCACTACGTGGCTTCATGATTCATATTCAGTTAAAGGTCCTGAGCCACGTGATCCTGCTTCCATGCTTCGCTCTTATCTTTTGTGTTTATTGACAAGTCCGACCCTGAGTATTACAGAATGGGTGAACCAACTCCATCGTGTTCCTCTTTACACGATCCTTAGCGGCTTTGAACCTGGGGATGTTCCAGGTGTCGGTACTTTTTATGACTTCTTCAGACGGCTATCAGGTTTTGAGAAGGCTAATGTAAAACCTTTTATTAAGCTCAAACGAAAAAAGAAGAAGAAGAAAAAACCGAAAAAGGGTGAAAAAGCAACTCCTAGAAACCCTGGTATTATTAGAAAATTAGTGGATCGTCATTTACGCAATGGCTCAAAACAAAAACAATTGCCGGGAGATCAATTATACGCGTTTTTTCAATCTCAATTTCTTGAAGTTTCAGCGAGATTGGGTTTGCTTGGGGATCCCCATTCCCTTGGTGTTGTTGGAGATGGGACACCCGTGGAAACAGCGAGATACCCAAGGAGCAAACCTATTTGTGATTGTAGTGCCCAAGGACTAACGAATTGTACTCATCCTCGTCGATATTCTCAACCTGACATCGACTCAGGTTGGGATAGTTCAAGGGAGAGGTACTTCAACGGATATCATCTCTACATGATATCCACTAGCGATAGCCAATACGACTTGCCGCTATATCCACGGCTGCATCCTGCTTCCCGGCATGATTCAGTCAGCCTAGTGGTTGGTTCAATTGAATTTTCGCAACGGTACACCTTGGGCACAATTGATAAAATCCTTCTCGATGCCGCACATGATGCAGAACCGATTTACGAATTACTGGACCATCATAATGTGGAACCATTTATTGATCTTAATGTTCGAACAAAGAAAAACTTCAGTACGCAAAGTGATATTCAGATTTCTCCCCTAGGCGTTCCTATTTGTCCAATTGGAATGGAAATGAAACCCAATGGGTTTGACAAATCTCAAAACCGCCAAAAGTGGCGTTGTCCACTAGCTTGCGGAACAAAAAATACATGTTCCACTCCGTGTTCTAAAGCGAAGTATGGCCGGACATTTCATACGTTTAAGCAAGATAATCTTCGTCTGTTCACTAAAACACCGAGGTCTTCTGAAAAGTGGAAACTGATTTATAAACGAAGAACTTCAGTTGAACGTTCGAACAAAAGAGAAAAAGTCGACTATCACTTAGAATCTGGGCGTCATCGCTCTACAAAAATGTGGTATGTCCGCTTATATTCAATCATGATGTGTCAACACATAGATGCTTGGTACAGTAGTCAGAAAGAGACTTTGAACATCCAAGAAATCATCTTTTCTAAGAGCGCCTAGTCATTTTTAAAAAATAGCAGCCGTAGGCTTATTTGGTATACACTTTTTTGAAAACACTATGAAAACACATCACTTTGCTGTCCTGTTAATGAAATTCCCAGTAAATTTTTTACAAATCTTCGATAAACTCATCATTTATTCCGAGAGTCTATTATAATAGACTCTCGGCATTTGCCGAGCCTTGTGGCTCAAGGTTTTCTTGAACCAATTTATTTGTATCCCTCCTATTTCTAGGTGGGATTTTTACTTTAGTTTTCTTCTTCAATTGGAAATTAATTGTTGAAAAATATCATAAAAAAACTAAAAAAACACTTGACTTTTTAGTGGAACCCCAATAATCGCCGAGGAGGAATTGACTTCCTAACAATACGGTGAAATGGGGGATTTAAATGAAACCTGCGCTAATACCACATATCTCATATCAAAACTTCGTTTTAGACCAATTAAATACTCATTACTCAGGCGGTATACTGACTCTCGTACAAAAAGATTGGACTATTATCTCGAAGTTATGGATCACGGATCTTTCGTTTACCACTACGTGGCTTCATGATTCATATTCAGTTAAAGGTCCTGAGCCACGTGATCCTGCTTCCATGCTTCGCTCTTATCTTTTGTGTTTATTGACAAGTCCGACCCTGAGTATTACAGAATGGGTGAACCAACTCCATCGTGTTCCTCTTTACACGATCCTTAGCGGCTTTGAACCTGGGGATGTTCCAGGTGTCGGTACTTTTTATGACTTCTTCAGACGGCTATCAGGTTTTGAGAAGGCTAATGTAAAACCTTTTATTAAGCTCAAACGAAAAAAGAAGCAGAAGAAAAAACCGAAAAAGGGTGAAAAAGCAACTCCTAGAAACCCTGGTATTATTAGAAAATTAGTGGATCGTCATTTACGCAATGGCTCAAAACAAAAACAATTGCCGGGAGATCAATTATACGCGTTTTTTCAATCTCAATTTCTTGAAGTTTCAGCGAGATTGGGTTTGCTTGGGGATCCCCATTCCCTTGGTGTTGTTGGAGATGGGACACCCGTGGAAACAGCGAGATACCCAAGGAGCAAACCTATTTGTGATTGTAGTGCCCAAGGACTAACGAATTGTACTCATCCTCGTCGATATTCTCAACCTGACATCGACTCAGGTTGGGATAGTTCAAGGGAGAGGTACTTCAACGGATATCATCTCTACATGATATCCACTAGCGATAGCCAATACGACTTGCCGCTATATCCACGGCTGCATCCTGCTTCCCGGCATGATTCAGTCAGCCTAGTGGTTGGTTCAATTGAATTTTCGCAACGGTACACCTTGGGCACAATTGATAAAATCCTTCTCGATGCCGCACATGATGCAGAACCGATTTACGAATTACTGGACCATCATAATGTGGAACCGTTTATTGATCTTAATGTTCGAACAAAGAAAAACTTCAGTACGGAAAGTGATATTCAAATTTCTCCCATAGGCGTGCCTATTTGTCCAATCGGTAAGGAAATGAAACCCAACGGTTTTGACATATCTCAAAACCGCCAAAAGTGGCGTTGTCCACTAGCTTGCGGATCGAAAAATACATGTTCCACTCCGTGTTCTAAAGCGAAGTATGGCCGCACATTTCATACGTTTAAGCGAGATAATCTTCGTCTGTTCACTAAAACACCAAGATCTTCTGAAAAGTGGAAACTCATTTATAAACGAAGAACTTCAGTTGAACGTTCGAACAAAAGAGAAAAAGTCGATTATCACTTAGAAGCTGGGCGCCATCGCTCTACAAAAATGTGGTATGTCCGCCTATACTCAATCATGATGTGTCAACACATAGATGCTTGGTACAGTAGTCAGAAAGAGACTTTGAACATTCAGGAAATCATCTTTACTAAAAGCGCCTAGACAATTTTTAAAAAATAGAATAACTGTAGGCTTATTTGGTGCATACTTTTTTGAAAACACTATGAAAACACTATGAAAACACATCATTTTACTGTCCTGTTAATGAATTTTCCAGTGAATTTTTTACAAACTCTCGATAAACTCATCATTTATTCCGAGAGTCTATTATATGCAAACTATAAATACTTTAACGCTTTAATTTGATCCCGTCTTTTTTAAAGTACAAAAAAACCCCCACCCCTGATATTAATATCAGGGACGAGAGTTTTGATCCCGTGGTGCCACCCTAATTGAACGAATATTTTTAATATAAGTCCCACTTTAGACAGTTAACGCCTGTAGACGTTTTCCCCTATTAAAAAATCGCCGACAGCAACTTTCATTCAGGGAAAAACCTAAGGAGTGTTCATTCATTAAGCACATGGAGAAATGTTTTCAGCCTCGACATTCCCTCTCTTACCACGCAAGCCCTAACTACTCTGCTCCCTCAAAGGTTGTAAATATTTTGTTAATCATTGTATTCTATCATACGAAGTAACTGTTTGCTTGTCAATACTGATTTACGTAATTAATTTTTTGATAACTTTTTTTTTAGATCTTTTACATTTCCTAATGAAATTCCATACTCTTCTGCTAGCTCATAATTCGTTAAGTTTTGTTCTTTTTGGATAAAGTCATGAAAGTCAACTCCAATTAGTTGATGATGTCCATCCATTGCTCCTGATTGTTTACTACCTGCTCTCATAAACGACTTCCTTTCAAGTGCTTTTCCCTTTAGCATGTCCATTTTCCTAAATAAAAAAACCTAACTTCGGAAAAGTTAGGTTTTTTTATTAAAATGTAGAATTTAGAATGTGGAATGTAAAATTTTGAGACACTGCTTCGAAGCAATGCTTTCAATAATTCTACATTTTACATTTTACATTATTATTTACTTTCAACTATCAACGTCACTGGCCCATGATTTAAAAGCTGAACGTCCATCATGGCACCGAAAATTCCCGTTTCAACTTTTATCCCTTTTTCTCGGAGTTTATTATTTAGAAGATTGTATAAGTTTTCAGCAACATCTGGCTTAGCTGCACCCATAAAGTTTGGCCTTCTACCTTTACGACAATCTCCATATAAAGTGAATTGCGAGACCGATAAAATTTGTCCGCCTACGTCGAGTAATGATAAATTCATTTTACCAGCCTCATCTTCAAAAACTCGTAGATTTACAATTTTTTCTGCCAAAAACGCTACATCTTCCTCTGTATCATCATGAGTTACCCCAACTAAAAGCATAAAACCAAAGTCGATTTGACCCACTGTTTTATCTTCGACAACTACACTAGCTTGTTTCGTTCTTTGGACAACTACTCTCACTATTTTTACCCCTTTTAATGCATAATTCTACGAACAGAATAAATATCGCGAATCCGCTTTATACGGTCAACAACCTTTTGTAAGTGATCAACGTTATGGATTGAGATTGTCATTAAAATTGTTGCCATTTTATTCTTATCAGACTTTCCTGATACAGCATTTATATTGGTTCTTGTTTCTGTTACCGCTTGGAGAACTTCATTTAACAGGCCACGACGGTCATAGCCTGAAATTTCGATATCAACGTTGTAATTTTTCGTTTCTTGATTATTGCCTTCCCATTCCACCGGGAGTAATCTAGTTTTTGCATCATCAGTTACGACGTTCGTACAATCAGCGCGATGAATTGATACGCCGCGCCCTTTTGTTATAAAACCGATAATTTCGTCACCAGGAACAGGATTACAGCATTTTGATAAACGGATCAATAAATTATCGATGCCTTTAACCCGTACACCAATATTTGTTTTCTTTGTAGGTGTATATTTCTTTATATCTGAAACTCGTTCAGATAAGGTTTGATCGTCTAATTCTTGTCCACGCTTTTTACGAATTTTTTCAGTCAATCTTGTAGCTATTTGCGCAGCCGTAATTCCGTTATAGCCAACTGCTGCATACATATCTTCTTCACCTTGAAAGTTAAACTTGTTTGCAACTATTTCTATGTTTTCATTGATTAACACTTCTTTAGGTTCAATACCATGCTTTTTAATTTCTTTTTCAACAAGTTCCCGACCCTTAGCAACGTTTTCATCACGACGCTCTTTTTTGAACCATTGACGAATTTTATTTTTCGCATGAGAGCTTTGGGCAATTTTAATCCAATCCTGACTAGGGCCGTATGAATGTTTTGAGGTTAATACTTCAACAATGTCTCCTGTTTTCAGTCGATGATCAAGGGTTACCATTTTCCCATTTACTTTTCCACCGATACAACGATTGCCTATTTCCGTATGAATACGGTAGGCAAAATCTAAAGGAACAGATCCCGCTGGAAGCTCAATAACATCACCCTTTGGTGTAAAAACGAAGACCGTATCAGAAAATAAATCAATCTTTAAGGATTCCATAAATTCTTGGGCATCATTTGCATCATTTTGCCATTCTAAGATTTCTCTAAACCAAGTCATCTTCTCTTCTAAAGATTGCCCATCAGACACTGCTTTGCCTTCTTTATAAGCCCAATGTGCCGCAACCCCAAATTCTGCAATTTTGTGCATATCTGCAGAACGAATTTGCACTTCCAATGGATCTCCTTTAGGACCGATCACCGTTGTGTGAAGGGATTGATACATATTCGCCTTTGGCATCGCAATATAATCCTTAAATCGACCTGGCATTGGTTTCCAGCATGTATGAATTACACCTAAAACAGCGTAGCAATCTTTAATATTTTCTACGATGATTCTAACTGCTAGTAGATCATAGATTTCATTGAACTGTTTATTTTGGAGGGCCATTTTTCGATAGATGCTGTAAATATGCTTAGCCCGTCCATGCATTTCCGCTTTTACGCCAACTTCTTCTAAGCGTTCTTCAATTTTGTTTACAAGATCCACGATATATTCTTCGCGCTCGGCACGCTTTTTCTTCATTAAATTGACAATTCGATAGTATTGTTGTGGATTTAAGTAACGTAATGCCGTATCCTCAAGTTCCCACTTTATTGTAGAAATTCCTAAGCGATGAGCAAGTGGTGCAAATATTTCTAACGTTTCATTTGCTATTCTTCTTTGCTTTTCTGCTGGCAAATGCTTGAGTGTACGCATATTGTGGAGACGGTCTGCAAGTTTAATTAAAATCACTCGAATGTCTTTAGCCATGGCTACGAACATTTTGCGGTGATTTTCAGCTTGTTGCTCTTCATGTGATTTGTATTTTATTTTTCCAAGCTTTGTGACTCCATCTACCAACATTGCTACTTCTGCATTAAATTCCTTTTGTAACTCTTCTAAAGTTACGTCCGTATCTTCAACGACATCATGCAAAAATGCTGCAGCAATCGTGTCAGGATCCATTTCCAAATCAATTAAAATCTCAGCAACTTGAATTGGATGAAGGATATAAGGTTCCCCTGACTTACGGTATTGTTCTCCATGAGCTTGATTAGCAAATTCATAAGCCTTATTTAAAAAATCTACATCTTTTTGAGCAAGATAAGTACGCGCTTTATCTAATACTTGTTCGATCAATGGAATCACCAACACCTTACAGCCTTTAATTTATTTCTTTCTATTATCGTTATAATTTGTCTTGATGTAAAGAGTGAATGCCTATTTAATGTGAAATGTAGAATGTAGAATGCAAAATGTTGAAAGTTTTTGCTTCGAAGCAATGTCTTCCAAAATTCTAAATTCTACATTTTACATTCTACATTCCTATAAACAAAGAGCGCTCCCTCTAGAGCACTCTCCGCTTTTTTTTAAGAATACTGTGTTAGCGAGAAGATTTCGTACTTGCTTAACTTCTGGCGTCCATCTAGGTAATCCAATTCGATCATAAAGACAATTCCTGCTACAATACCGCCTAGTTCTTCAACCATCTTTACCGTTGCTTCAATTGTACCACCGGTTGCTAGAAGATCGTCAGCAATTAATACACGTTGACCAGGTTTAATCGCATCTTTATGAATTGTAAGAACATCTTTACCGTATTCTAGACCATATTCGACTTTAAGCACCTCTCTAGGTAGCTTTCCTGCTTTACGAACAGGAACAAAACCGATCTCAAGTGCATAAGAAATTGGACAACCTACAACGAAACCTCGAGCTTCAGGTCCAACGACTACATCTATCTGCTTGTCCTTCGCAAAATTGGCCATCTCATCAATAGCTTTCTTATATGCCGCGCCATTTTCCATTAATGTAGTAATGTCTTTAAAACGAATACCTTCCTTCGGGTAATCTGGGACAATTGTAATATACTCTTTAAAATCCATCTTCGTGTTCCTCCTAATTGTTTATAAAACGGCTAGCCCACATAATATGCGCATTAGTAAACTCTACTTTCATTTTTATTATTCTACGTTTTGAACGGCTAGAAAAAGTTGTTCAAACCATTGTTTTAGTTCATTGTAAGAAGAATAATATAAATCGTTTTCTAATTTTGCCTGTTCTTGTTTTCGTTTGTATGTTTTTGAATGATTGAGATCTTTTTTCTCGATATTTGTAGAAAGGGATATAAGTCCATTTTTAATTGTAACAAATTCTAAATCAAAAAACACCTTTACCATAAAATCAATTGTGTCAGTTGACCACCCTTTATGTTTTGCTAACTGGGCACCATATTTATTTAAGTCAAATGTTTGTTGCTTTGTTAAAAAAGCATAAAACCATTTGAAGTTTTCCCTAGATGGGATTGTTGTGAAAAAGTGATTTTCATTATGGTGAAAGATTGGATATATTCTTTCTGGTTTTTGACATTTTGATAATACTATTTCGAGCTGACTTTTTTCAAAAGGCAGGTCTAATAAAAATAAATATTTCTCAGAAAAATCGAGCTCAGGTGCCTCTATTCCATAAGGAACATGAACTAATTGATATTTGCTTTCGATCTTCAAGGCATCTAATGTTGACTCATCGAAATAAATACAAACGACCTTTTCTGCGGGTAATTGACTATATTTCTTAAAGCTCCCATTTCCGCGACAGTCAAACAATTGCCAATCGTTAACTGCAACATCTTCTAACATGAGCTGTGGTTTACAATGACCATTCCATTCGTTAATCGAAAGCGTACCAACGGCTGAAATTTGTGCTGACATAGAAATTTCTTCAAAAAGATACCCAAGATGAAACCCTACACAGTCTACAGTGTTCCCATTTTGCTCTAGTAGCATTTTTAAATGATTCTCTTCACTGCCAATTCGCTTCATTTGTGACAAGTTTACCTGGTCTACCATTATTTTTGGAGTAGGGTTACTTACTCCAAAAGGAGCTAGCAAGCTCATTTCCTCAATTACCGGTAGGGTTACATCCTTTAATGAAACACCAATATCAATTTTTGTAATTGGAATGTAATCCGATGCGGTTAAAACTTCACTAGCAATAACATTTAAGCGACTTCTTAATTCTTCTAGATCAGCTAATTTCATCGTTAAGCCAGCAGCCATTGGATGGCCACCAAAATGGGGTAAGATATCGCGACATTCAGATAAGTTTTTGAACATATCAAAGCCTTCAATACTTCTAGCAGACCCCTTTGCTAAGCCTTTTTCTTTATCAATAGTCAATACAATCGTTGGGCGATAATACCGCTCTACTAATCTTGAGGCAACAATTCCAATAACCCCAGCATTCCAACCTTCTTTAGCAACAATTAAAACTTTGTGATCATCTAAAGAAGTATATAAGTTTTCGACAATTTCAACTGCTTCTTCAGTAATTTCGTTGACGATACCTTGCCTAACTTTATTAAGTTCATCAATGTCTGTTGCTAACCGTTCTGCTGTGATTTTATCTTCACAGATTAACAGCTCTACAGCTGGGGTAGCTGAGTCAAGTCTGCCTGCAGCATTTATTCTTGGACCAATTCCAAAACCAACATGGTCGGCGTTCAATTCCTTATCGATCATTCCAGTTATTTTCTTCAACGCTTGTAGTCCAGGACGATTTGTATTTTCTAATGCCTTTATTCCTTTTTTTGTAATAAGACGGTTTTCGTCTACTAGCGGAACTAAGTCTGCCACCGTACCGATTACTACTATATCTAATAAGTCTTCCGGAACTTGCCCAAGCAATGCATGAGCTAGTTTGAAGGCTACACCGACTCCTGCTAACCCTTTAAACGGGTACATACAATCCTCTTGTTTTGGATTAACAATGGCATAAGCATCTGGTAATACTGGTGGCGGTTCATGATGATCCGTCACAATAAAATCTAGACCGATCTCTTTTGCTACATTCGCTTCATGAACAGCGGAAATACCAGTATCAACGGTTACAACCAATGAATACCCAGTATCCTTTGCTTTTCTTAAGGCAGGCTCATTTGGGCCATATCCTTCTGTAAAACGATTAGGAATATAAAAATCAAATTCAGCTTTTAAACGCTTTAGTGTATGTACCATTACAGCAGTACTACTAACGCCATCGGCATCATAATCACCAAAAATTAAGATCTTTTCTTTTTCTCGGATCGCCTGATGAATTCGCTCTGTTGCTATTCTCATCCCCTTCATCATGAAGGGATCGTGAAAGTTCATTTTTTCAATGTATAAAAAATTACGAGCTTCCTCTACTGAGGAAATTCCTCTATTTAATAGTAGATTTGCCACTAGTGGTGTTATTTTTAATTCAGTGACAAACTGTTGTTCTAAGGAATGGCCTCGACCTTCTACTTTCCATCTTTTTTTCGACCTTAACATGAAATACCACACCCCTAACCTATTTAGTATACAAGAGGTTAGAGAGTGTGGCAATTTATGATTTCGGATTCGAACTGTTATTTATCTCTGGTTTTTTTTCTATTGGTTTCTTAGGCGAAGCTACCGTATTCTTTTTAAGCTCTTCATTTTCTAGCTGAAGTTTTTTTAGCTGTGAGCTTAGTTTATAAAATTGATAAATCCCAACTCCACCAACTAAAATAGCTCCCATTAAAACAGAGCTTATAATCACGATGACAAGTGGCCACTGTGCCGTTCCGAACATATAATTTACCGTTACAGCATCCATGTTAATAACAGCAAAGATAGTGATTAATAACGCGACAACCAAACCAATTATTAAACCCCATTGACCTCTCAAACGATCAACTCCTTTTTAATGTAAAATGTAGAATTCAGAATGTAGAATGAATGTTTTTAGTCCCCCTTCGAAGCAGCACTTAAAACAATTTTACATTCTACATTTTTAATTATTCTGAAAATGGATTAATGTGAACTCTAACATCTTGGACGTGCTCTATTTTTACTAATTGTTCCTTCACCTTTTTTCCAATGGCGTGACCGTGTTCCACTGTTATATAAGGATCAACAGCAATTTTTATATCAATAATTACATAATGGCCGTGTTCACGTGCTAGAAATTCATCAATCTTTAACACACCTGGAACAGCTAAGGCTGTCTTTTTCATCTCAGCTGTATCTTCTTCATGAAGTACGTGGTCCATGGCATTGTGAATTGATTGTTTTCCAAGCGCCCAAGCCATTTTTATAATGAGAATAGACACGAATAAGCCAGCCAATGGATCAGCATACACTAGCCAAGGTACGCCAATATACCCACCGATAATAGAGGCACCAATCCCCAGTAATGCTGCGATTGATGAAAACACATCTGATCGATGATGCCAAGCATCTGTAATTAATGCTTCACTACGATATTTTTTTCCCAAACGATATTTGTACCGAAACATTAATTCTTTAACAATAATTGAAAAAATAACTGCATAAATAGCAATAATTTTTGGAACCTGAATTGGTTCATTAAACGATTTAATTGCAGAAAGGGCAATCTCAAAACCAACAAAAAATAATAAAACTGCTACAATGATCGCAGCGATTGACTCTGCTTTTCCATGTCCATAAGGATGATCTTCATCTGGGGGGAGTTTCGCAGCTCTAACTCCAATTAAAACTGCTACTGAGCCAACAACATCAGAAGCAGAATGAACTGCATCAGCAACTAAGGCTCTACTACCAGCTAGCCAACCTATGACACCTTTGATAATAGCTAATAAAATGTTTCCAATGATTCCTACCCAAGCCGCGAATTGAACTTGTTGGTACCGTTCATCTTTTTCCGCTTTCATTTAATCACCTATTTTCTTTAATTAATACCCCGATAATCAATAACTAAAACTCTACAATTTATCCATATACTTTCAGTTTCCCTATTTCCTCCTTAAGTTTCATGGTTAATTATTATTAGGCATTATAACTTAAGACTAGAAAAAATAAACCGCGGTTTCATTAACCACGGTTTATTTGTACTATTATTATGCTTCATTCTCCGCTGTTTTAAAGCGCCTTTTTTGCAAACTTTTACTTTTCCAGACAAGCCATAGTTGAGCAGCAATAAACAGAGAAGAATATGTCCCTGCTACTAACCCCACTAATAAAGCAAAGGCGAATGTTCGAATTGCTTCACCACCGAAAATAAGTAAGGCTGCTGCTGCAAACACAACCGTTAAAACAGTATTAATCGAACGAGCTAGCGTTTGAATTAAACTCTTATTTACGACACGAGCTAAGTCTTCAAACCCTCTAACCTTTTTCTCGTATGATAAATTTTCCCTAATCCTATCAAAGGTAACAATCGTATCATTTATTGAATAACCGACAATGGTCAGTACTGCTGCAATAAACGGCAAGTTCACTTCCATTTGTGTAATGCTAAATATGGTAATAATGAAAAACGCATCATGGAGTAAAGCAACAATTGCAGCTACTCCATATAAAAGCTCAAAGCGAATTGTAACATAAATAACAATTCCAATCGCTGCAAAAATAACCGAGTAAAATGCATTTCGAGCAAGCTCGCGACCAATAGTTGGTGTTACCGTACTTATGTTAGGCTCTACACCGAAACTTGCATTAAAATGGCGCTGTACTTGTAATATTTCTGCTTGTGATAATACTCCTTCACCATCAATAAAAGTAGCATAGGCCATTTCACTACGGTCCCCTGCTAACAAGACATTATCTGGAGTAAGACCAATTTTAGCAAATTCCTCGTACACTCGTTCTGCTGTTAATGATTCATTACTTAAAAGTTCAACCTTCGTTCCACTTTCGAAATCAATTCCTAAGTTTAAGCCAACGGTTGATAGAAGGATGGCACCAATTATGACAAGAAGACCTGAGAAGATAAAGAACTTCTTACGATGCTTAACAAAATCTAGCTTTGAATCTCCATAATTAAAGTTCATTAATCTCACTCTCCTTAACACCAAACATGCGTGGCTTCTTATTTAATATTCTGCTGTTCACCCATAAGCCTAAAAGAAGACGTGAACCATAAACTGCCGTAATAAAACTCGTTAAAATACTAACAATTAGCATAACTGCAAACCCTTGTACAGCCATTGTTCCAAAGTAGAACAGTACAGCCGCTGCTAGAATTGTTGTTATATTTGCATCCAAAATGGTTGATAATGAACGACGGCTTCCAGCTTTAAAAGCAGACATGGTTGTTTTCCCTGTTCGAAGCTCGTCCTTAATTCTTTCATAAGTAATAATGTTGGCATCTACGGCCATACCGACACCAAGAATTAATGCCGCAATCCCTGGTAATGTAAGAACTGCATTCATCCAGTTAAAGATGACAAGTACTAAGTAAATATAGAATGATAACGTTATAACCGCTATTATTCCCATAAAACGGTAATAGATTAACATATAAAGGAAAATTAAAGCTACACCAATAAACCCTGCATAAATCGTCATTTCCATTGCTTTTTCACCAAGAGCAGCTCCAACTGAGTTAGAGTATACTTCCTCAAGCTTCACTGGAAGTGACCCCGCATTTAGAACATCTGCTAAAAATTGCGCTTCTTCTAATGTAAAAGTCCCTCTGATCACAACATTTGTAGTGTTAAGAACTTGATCAACACTTGGAGCAGAGATAAACTTTTGCTCTGATTCTGGCTTAAGCCTTTCCTCCATAAAGGAATCGCCTTCTTCATAATCCATCCAAATAACAAGTTGACTATTAAGTACTTGTCTAGTCACCTCTGCAAATTGACTAGCACTATTTAATGTTACCCCAACCCAAGGCTGGTTTGCTTCACTAAACGTTACACTTGCGCCACCTTGTCTAAGATCGGCTCCATCAAGCATTAAGTTGTCATTAACATCTCGAAACGATAGTTGCGCTTCTGTCGAAAGAAGCTCACGAGCTGTTTGTTGATCTTCAACACCAGCTAGCTGAACTCGAATTCGGCTATCTCCTTCTATCGAAACGTTCGGTTCAGAAACACCGATAACGTTAATACGTTGGTTTAACGCTGTTACTGTACTTTTTAAAACATCATCATCTATGACGTCACCTTCATGGGCAGGATGAACTTCATACAAAACTTCAAATCCACCTTGAAGATCTAAGCCTAGCTTAATTTCTTTTGCAACGTCCATTACCGTTGAGACTACTAGACCTGCTAGAAGTGCAACAATAAGAAAAAAAGCTACAATACGACCTTTTTTAACCATTTTTAAAAATGCCTCCTTGTTATAAATCTCTCTATGTAATTGAAAAATGTAGAATTTAGAATGTAGAATGTAAAATTAATTAAAAATCACTCGCAGCTAAATTCTACATTTTACATTCTAAATTAAAAAAGCTTGTCCCTATAAGTACAATATTACAATTATAGCGATGCAATGTTTCGACTGTCAATTTCATTCATCAAATCTACATTTTCTAATTTTCACCAAATGAAATTTTATCTTCTGACGAAAACCAATTTGGTCCTTTGTACGCTCCAACAGTAAGCCATGTCATATAATCAGTGGCTTTAAGAGTTAAAATTGTGCTAACTAAGTGATGAATTTGCACAAACTCCTTTTTCTTATGAAGTTTGGCAATGACACACTGCCATAATTCCTCTTCTGTGGCGCGATCATAACCAATCATATGAAACTCTTCTACTTTACTTGTTAGCGCAGGCATTACATCTTCTTTCCAAACGTCAAATTGTTGTTTTTCCATAACCAGTTCCTCCTATTATTAAAAAACTGAGTAAACAAACAAACTTACCCCAACACCTGCAATTACTACCCCAGTTGTAATTGCGATAAGCGCTGAACGAAACGGTATAAAGAAAATAATAGCTGCTAAACACGCAAAATATGCTCCTGTAGTTGGTAGCGGAACGGCAGTAAATAAGATTAATCCTATAGCCCCATATTTTTCAACATTTGCACTTTTACTCATTGTGCGGTTATACAACCAATCGAAAAAGCGTTTATAAATTGGAAATCGCATTAAGAATGTACTTAATGGCCTAAATAAAATTAAGATTGGAATAATCGGTAGTAAGTTTCCTAATAGGCTATAAAATAAAGCTTCACCATAGGACAACCCTGCTAAAAAAGCGAACGGTATCCCACCCCTTAATTCAAGTATTGGCATTGCCGATATCACAACCACAATTAGCTCAGTAGGTAAAAAACTTAAATTTTCTACTAAAAAATTTTGAAAACTCTCTTTCAATGAAAACTCTCCTTTATGTAAATGTAGAATGTTGAAGGTAGAATGGTGTTTGATAAGCTTCGAAGCAGAGCCTCAGTAATTATACATTTTTCATTCTAAACTTCTAAATTAATATAACTTGTCATGCTTTGTCCCCTACTAAGCATATAAATAATTACGGAAAATATCCATCATTTTTTAGAAGGTAGGGGTAGTACATGGGTAAACAAAGCTTTCTGCAAGGTGCATTTATTTTAATAATAGCAGGTCTGATCGTTAAAATCCTAGGATTTGTAAATAAAATAGTTGTAGCTAGAATTATGGGCGCTGAAGGTGTTGGTCTATATTCAATGGCTGTTCCAACTCTCATACTAGTTATTACGATTACACAAATTGGCCTGCCAGTCGCAATTTCTAAACTAGTTGCCGAGGCCGAAGCGGTCAATAATCGTGCAAAGATTAAGCAAATTTTAGTTGTTTCTTTGGCTACTACAGGGACGCTGAGTATCATTTTCACTATTGGAATGATCGGCTTTGCCCCAATTATATCAAAATACTTTCTAACTGATGCAAGAGCTTTTTATCCATTAGTAGCAATTTCACCGATAGTTCCTATTGTAGCACTTTCTTCTGTCCTGCGTGGATATTTCCAAGGAAGGCAAAATATGAAGCCTTCTGCCTACTCTCAAGTAATAGAGCAAGTGGTCAGGATCACACTTGTGGCATTATTAACAAGTGCATTTTTGCCATACGGAATTGAATATGCAGCAGCTGGAGCAATGATCTCAGTAGTGTTTGGTGAATTGGCTTCGTTAATTTATATGATAACAATGTTTAAAATGAAAAAAAGAATTAAAGTTAGGAAAAATTTCTTTGGCAATTTAAAAGAAGGCAAAAAAACATTTCAAGATCTTATGGCTGTAGCCCTTCCAACTACTGGGAGTAGATTAATTGGATCGATTTCCTTTTTCTTTGAACCTATTGTAGTCTCTCAAAGTCTAGCAATTGCCGGAGTTACCACTGTAATTGCCACAATGCAATATGGGGAATTAGCCGGTTTTGCCATTCCACTATTATTTTTACCAACGTTTATTACATACTCACTATCAGTTTCTCTTGTACCAGCCATTAGTGAAGCTGCCGCTGGTAAACAATATAAACTAATTCATCATCGTCTTGCCCAAGCACTCCGTTTAGCCCTAGTATCTGGTGGAATTTCCTGTGTCATTCTTTATGTATTTGCAGTTCCAATTATGGATCTAATGTACAACGCACCTACGGTTTCAACCTATATTAAAATTATGGCTCCTTTTAGCATTTTCTTGTATTTCCAAGGACCTCTTCAAGCAGCATTACAAGCGTTAAATTTAGCAAAAGCCGCGATGATTAATAGTTTAATAGGAGCAGTCGTAAAAATAAGTGCCGTTTTCATTTTAGCATCAAGACCAGAATTAGGGATTATGGGGGCAGCGCTTGCCATTGTTGCCGGTTTTATGCTCGTTACACTTCTACATTTCGCTACGCTAGTAAAAACGATTTCTTTTACATTACACATCAGAGAGTTTCTAAAAGCAATTATTTGCATTTTAATTAGTGGTTGGCTCGCATTTTTCTTATATAACAATGCTTTCTTAAGCCAGAGTCTTTTATCGAAGACATTGTTATCAATAACTGCTGTTAGCATTGGCTACGTAATATTACTCATGCTTTTTGGTTTAATCAAAAAAGACGAAATGCGTCGTGTACCTTTTGTTGGTCATTTCCTAGCTCGATTTATTTTAAGCAAAAGTTAATTGAATTTCATATTACCTAAAAAAATAAAACGGAAAAATCTAACGTT
The DNA here is from genome assembly GCF_001866075.3 of Anaerobacillus isosaccharinicus. Lineage (GTDB taxonomy): Bacteria > Bacillota > Bacilli > Bacillales > Anaerobacillaceae > Anaerobacillus > Anaerobacillus isosaccharinicus. The sequence continues at coordinate 218,167 of NZ_CP063356.1, forward strand.
TAGAGCGTGTTCAAAAAGGGGTAAATTTTTCATGAAAAACAAAAATACACCTCAGCGATAAATGGTAAAATGGGAGTACCAAACAACCAAAAATACCAATTTACGAGGTGCATTTTCATGGATATGCAGCTAGAACTGCTTCCCTACCACTACTATAACACACTCGGTTTTGATGTGGAATTGATAGATTATATTGATCATGTTGATGATTCCATTGTCTTGGAAAAAATTAAACCATTATATAAAGATGGTGGTCGACCACCTATTGATGCTAGAACGTATTTTCGTATGCATTATTTGTACTTTACACGTCCTGAGATCACGTCTTTTAGAGAGCTGTGTAGACAGCTGAAGGATCCTAAGAATCAGGCATGGCGTAACTTCATCGGCACTCCTAACATAAAGGATGTTCCTGTTCATTCGAGCTTGACTCATTTTCGTAATACCGTGACACCTGAGCACTTTTATAAAATCTTATTTAATCTGATTGGTCAAGCTCTAAAACTGGATGATTTTTTAGAACCAACTCTAGCAGGAATTGATTCTAGACCCGTCTATGCTCATGTGAACGGCTATAAAAAGAAACGGTGTTCTTGTGAAAACAAAGAGATTTGTGAATGCGAGAAAACGTATTCAGATCCTGATGCCAAAGTCGGTGTTCAAAGGAATAAGGCCAATCAGAATAAATTTTTTATCGGCTATCGAAAACATTCGATCGTTTGCCCCTCCCCCTCGGGACCTGTTGTTCTCTTGTCTATTGTTCTTCCTCCAGATACTCACGATGTCGATGTTCTTCTTCCGCTGGTAGAAAAACTTAAGCAAATCGGTGATCTGAAAGTAGACTATCTCGTAGCTGATTTAGGCTATTTCAGTGAGGAAGATCAGGCAGAGTCATTTCTCAAACACGATGTAGCTGTCGTCACGGAATTTAAGAAAAATACGATTATCCCGGAGACGTGTTCCACAGAAGGGAAGCCCGAATGTGAAGCTGGTCATCCACTACTTTGGGATGGGTTCGATAAGGAAACAAATACTTCTTGGTTTCAGGCAGATGAAGAGAAATGTTTCTCCTGCCCCCTAGAAGCAACTTGTGAAAAGCAATTTGGTTTCTCTTTTGAAGAAAGTCCTTTCTTCTATGGTCCTGTTCCACAAGGGTCGGAGCTACAGAAAAAGATGGTAAAATTCCGTAAACAAGTGGAACTTTCCTTCGCTCATGAATCAAACCAACTCGATTCCGTTATGCGACATAAAAAAGTACCAGTGAAGACAACGGAGAGAGTACAATCTTTTTTCATCATGAGAGATCTATTCAGGCTCATTCAACGGATGATCAAGCATGTTCGAGAGACAGTCTTGCCTAAAGATCATGTTGAAACTTTACAGAAATTACAGGAAATGCAGGTGGAGCAGCTATCCTTACCGATAGCCAGCTAATATAAGTCTCATCAAACATTTTTTTAAAATTTGTTTATGTCCAAGGGGGGAGTCCGCTCTTTTTTAAATGTGATTTTTAGTAAGTATACACATTATTTTTTTTGCTTGAAATAACTTACTTTCATTTCCAATAATGGAAGTGCAGCTGCGTGATTTATGAAATATGGTTTGCTAAATTAGATACTTTTTGAACAGACTCGTTTAGTAACTTCTAAACCGATAGCTTTTTCCGTCTTTTATTTTTCGTCTTTTAGGTCTACGTAAAAGGTTTGATTATCATTCAATGAACAATATGAAATTTTTTTTATTTCTTTATATCCTAACTTCCGAAGCTCTTGCCTTAACCAAAGAGGAGTTTTTTTTATCCTATCAAGATGTTCTAATTGGACCTTGCCATCTAAAACTAACGGTAGAGGTAATTCAACTTTTGAAGCATAGTCAGGATCATTTTTTTCTCGTTCTGTTTTTTCGATGACTGAAAGCTTACCTGATGGTTCCAAAATAGCAAATTCTACGTCAGATACCCTTCTAACATTACTTTGCCTTAACTGAATCATTAAATCGTCAAAGTTATAGCGCTGCTTTTTCATTTCCTCCTCATCAATTTTACCTTTATTAATTAAAACTGATGGTTTTCCATCAATCATTTTTCTTAATTTTTCACTTTTTAATGAAACCCAAGCCAACGAAATTTGAATAATACACAAAATTAGGATTGGAACAATTGTATTCATCATAGGAACACGAATGTTTTCAATAGAAATTACCGCTAGTTCGGCAATCATAATAGAAACAACAAAATCCAATATCGATAATTGCCCAATTTCCCGTTTTCCCATAAAGCGTAATACGAGTAAAATTATAAAGTAAATCAGCACCGTTCTTAAGATAATTGTCCAGTAATCCACGCAATGATCGCCTCCTTGTTTAACAACCGACCGAACTACCATTTGCGTTGGTGCTAGCCTATTTTATCTTAGTTTGACCATAATTCGCTAAATAATTGGTTAAAGAAAATGGTAAATCAATGTAGTATGTAAAATGCAGAATGTAGAATTAATCTAGCTAATGCAACGAAGAATCCTCACTGCAAAGTCACATTCTATAAGCTCTATTTTCATTAAAAAAAGCCCATGCTGGGCTTTTTTTAATGAAAATAAATTAAATATCTAAAGTAAATGTAAATACTCGAAATAATAAATGAGACAAGGGCTACAGGAGCTCCGACTTTGAGAAACTCCATATAGCTAAATCCTTGGTTAGCACGAGCAGCTAAACCAGCGACGATAACGTTTGAAGTAGCTCCAATTAACGTTGCATTTCCCCCTAAACAAGCTCCTAAAGCTAACGCCCACCATAATGGATCTAGATTGGTCATGCCATAATTTTGAAATTCTAATATCACAGGAATCATCGCTGCTACAAATGGTATGTTGTCAACAAAACCTGATAAAATTCCTGATGCCCATAACATTAGCATCGCGGTTTTAGGCAAATCTCCATCAGTATAATAAATAATTGATTTTGCGATTTCATCAATAATTCCTACCTCTTTTAAACCACCTACAAGCATAAACAATCCAACAAAGAAAAATAATGTAACCCATTCAACAGATTTAAATACTTCCTCAACTTGTTGTTCTTCATGAGTGAGGAGAAGTAATAATAAAGCACCTGCCATCGCTACACTTGTAAGCTCCACTTTTAATAATGGCTGAATAATAAATCCAACTGTTGTTATGACAAGTACTAAAACCGATTTAAAAAGTAAGGATTTGTTTTTTAAATACATAGTTGCAGTTACATTCATTAGCTTTAACCGATTTTCTTCTGTTACTTTTAGCGCATTCCCATAATAGCGGGACATTCCCGCTATGACAACAGCAAAAATAATAACTACCACTGGTCCTAAGTGAATTAAGAATGCATTAAAATTTAAATGTTCCACTGCTTGCCCAATCATTAAGTTAGGTGGGTCACCAATCAATGTTGCTGTTCCGCCTATATTTGATGCTAAAATCGTCATGAGTAAGTAAGGAATAGCTGAAATATTCAATAACTTAGTTAAGGTTAGAACAATCGGTACGATTAAAAGGACAGTCGTTACATTATTTAAAAAGGCCGAACCAACCCCAGTGATTAAAGATATAACGACAAGTAATGGTATAGGTTTTCCTTTGACCTTCTTCGCAACAGTAATCGCAATATACTCAAAAAAGCCACTTTGGCTAGTTATCGAAACTAAAATCATCATTGAGAGGAGCAAAGTTATTGTATGCCAATCAATATGATGAATAAAAGCCGAATCGAGGTCTAACACACCAAAAAACAACATTAAAACTCCACCAACACAGGCTACTAGTGCTCTATTTAGTTTTTCGGAAATGATTAGGGCGTAACTAACAATAAAAATGATAAAGGCAAAGGTTAATTGCATCATGATCCCCTTTCATGTCAATCCATTGCTACATTCTATGAGGGGTTTGTCTCATTTAGAAGAAGTTTAGGACATAGTTTTAACTTTGGAAAATCGATAGAAAAATCACATTCATTAACAAAGATTCAATTCTAATTTGGTACAAGGGTGAATAAGCTTTATTAGGCATCACATCAGGATTTTTTGAAAGGAGGAAGAGAGGCTTGGAAAATAGAGGGATATTAACTTCTATGGTTTATGGTCTTGTCACAATACTTGTCATTATTCTTTCAGTAAGCTTTATCATTTCTTTACTGCTTAGATTTACATCGTTAACGGAGTCATCTTTTAGTTGGATCATTATCGGGCTAACATTCATTGCTCTAATTGTTGGTGGCTTTGTCTCAGGAGGAAAATCAAAGCAAAAAGGCTGGATGGTAGGAGCAGGTACAGGACTTTTATATTCTTTACTCGTTTTTTTAGTTCAGTACTTAGGCTACAATGCTACATTCACCCTTGAGCAATACCTATTCCACGGTGGCTTTCTACTAGCAGCTATTATCGGTGGTATTATGGGCGTTAACGTTGTCAGAAATTCGAGGATGGTTTAATAATGTAGAATGCAAAATGTAAAATGTAGAATTCGTTCAAGTATTGCTTCGAAGCTTAACTTCAATAATTTTACATTCTACATTCTAAATTCTACATTGCAAAAAGAGAAGGGACATCCTTTTGGATTGTCCCTTCTCTTTTTGCCTATGTACTAGTCAGGATTAACTACTTCACGTATAGCATTACGGTCATAAGTTAACTTTTTGTTATCAGTTACTAATAGGATTACTTTGTCTTCATCGATTGCATCGATTGTGCCGTGTAGTCCACCAATTGTGATGATCTTATCTCCCTTTTTAAGGTCCGCATGCATTTGTTGGATTTTCTTTTGACGCTTTTGTTGTGGACGGATTAATAAGAAGTAAAAAATCGCGAACATAAATAGTAATGGTAAAATCGCTGTAAAAAAGTCCATTTGTTATTTCACCCCTTTCTTTTAGTAAAAGTAATGATACTACCCATTATCTCTTTTATTTCACAAAATTAAAAGTTTTTTGCATTAGGTTTATTTAAACCATACATTTCAAAAAACTCTTCACGGAAATCTAAGAGGCGATCTTGGCGAATAGCATCTCGGACTTGCTCCATTAATTTTAACAAGAAATAGAGATTATGGTAAGAGGTTAATCTAAATCCAAACGTTTCGTCACATTTTACAAGATGGCGAATGTACGCTCTTGAGTAATTTTTACATACATGACAATCACAATTTTCATCTAGTGGTTTAAAGTCCCTTGCATACTTCGCATTTCTAACAACAAGTCTCCCTGTACTCGTCATACATGTTCCGTTTCGACCAATTCTCGTTGGCAAAACACAATCAAACATGTCAATTCCACGAATGGTACCGTCAATTAAAGCATCAGGAGAGCCAACACCCATTAAATATCTTGGCTTATTTGTTGGGAGGTGAGGCGTTGTAAATTCTAAAACACGATTCATCACATCTTTTGGCTCACCTACAGACAAACCACCAACCGCATAACCAGGGAAATCCATCGAAACTAAATCTTCAGCACTCATCTTGCGTAAGTCTTCGTATTCTCCACCTTGAACAATACCGAATAACCCTTGGTCTTCTGGGCGCTTATGTCCTTCTAAACAACGTTCTGCCCATCGGCTCGTTCTTTGTACCGATTTTAACATATATTCATGAGTCTCTGGATATGGTGGACATTCATCAAAGGCCATCATAATATCAGACCCTAATGCATTTTGAATTTCCATCGCCCCTTCAGGACTTAAAAACAATTTGTCACCATTTAGATGATTACGAAAATGAACTCCTTCTTCTTCAATTCTTCGTAATGCACTTAAGCTAAAAACTTGAAATCCACCTGAATCAGTTAGAATTGGGCGATCCCAGTTCATAAACTTATGAAGTCCACCAGCTTCTTTAACGATTTCATGACCTGGTCTAAGCCATAAGTGATAAGTGTTACTTAAAATAATCTGTGAGCCTATTTCCTTAAGTTCTTCAGGACTCATCGTTTTTACCGTAGCTAATGTTCCAACCGGCATAAAAATTGGCGTCTCAAATGTTCCATGAGGTGTATGCACTTTACCTAGGCGAGCACCAGATTGGCGACATGTTTTAATATGTTCATAGCGTATTGCTACCATCTATTTCTTACTCCCTTCAACTGTTGGACGTTCAGAAGTCCGACAACGTCGGTTTGATATTGAACGTTTCTATAATATTAACATCGCGTCTCCAAAGCTAAAAAAGCGGTATCTTTCTTTCACAGCTTCTTCATAAGCATGCAAAGTATGCTCCCTACCTGCAAGGGCACTTACAAGCATAATAAGCGTTGACTTTGGTAAGTGAAAATTCGTAATTAATCCATTTATTGCTTTAAACTCAAAACCAGGATAAATAAAAATGCTTGTCCAACCCGAGCTTTCCTTAAAAACTCCGTCATTGGCGTGGGCAATTGTCTCCAAGGTGCGCGTTGATGTTGTACCAACTGTTACAATTTTTTTTCCTGACTTTTTCACACTATTTAGCGTTTCGGCGGTTTCTTCAGTCATTTGGTAAAATTCAGCATGCATCTGGTGCTCCTTTATATCATCTACACTAACAGGACGAAATGTTCCTAGTCCCACATGTAAGGTAATGTAAACAATATGGATGCCTTTTGCTTTCATTGCCTCTAGTAGTGCCACTGTAAAATGAAGACCTGCAGTCGGAGCTGCAGCAGAACCGCGATGTTTAGCAAAAACGGTCTGATAGCGTTCTTTATCTTCTAATTGTTCTGTTATGTATGGTGGCAATGGCATTTCACCAAGAGATTCTAGTATTTCGTGAAAAATCCCTTCATACTGGAACTCCATAATTCTTCCACCATGATCTAGCTCTTCTTTACAAATTCCTTTTAAACGGCCATCGCCAAATGATACAACTGTTCCTTTGCGAACTCGTTTTGCAGGCTTAACAAGAGTTTCCCACTCGTCATTTTCATTTTGTTTCAGTAGTAAGAATTCAATATTTGCACCTGTATCTTCTTTTGTCCCATACAGTCTTGCCGGTAATACTCGAGTATCGTTTAAGACAAGGCAATCTCCTTCAGTTAAAAAATCAATAACATCTGAAAATATGCGATGATTAATTCCACCTGTTTTTGAATCTAAAACTAAAAGTCTAGAAGCAGTTCGATCCTTTAATGGTGTTTGAGCAATGAGCTCTTCAGGTAAATAAAAATCAAAATCTTTAACTTCCATTTTTATATTTCACCTTTTTTCTAGTTATGAGTTTATAATTGAGAGTTGTTAAAAATAGTACTTCGTAGCAAAGTAATATGTAACTCACATCGCTCTCAACAAGATATAAGCATACATAAGCAAGATCGTCTTGACAAGTAAAAATTTACCTCAAACGTCCAACTAAATATAGGATTAACGAGATCACAACACTTAAAACAATCGAAGTCACGATCGGGAAATAAAATGTTGTGTTGCCTTTTTTAAAGAAGATGTCCCCTGGTAATTTCCCAATCGGAAAAAACCTCCCAACTACCTGCCATAAAATACCTAAAACTATTAAGATAACTCCTACAGTAATAAGTAATTTTGGTATGTTCGTCATTATTTTGGAACCTCCATTTGAAAATGTTCGTACACTTTATACGTTACCATTCTCCCCCTAGGAGTACGTTGTATAAACCCAATCTGTAATAAATAAGGTTCATAAACATCTTCAATCGTATGTGATTCCTCTCCAATTGTAGCAGCTATTGTATCAAGACCAACAGGACCACCACGAAATTTCTCAATAATCCCTTTCAGTAGCTTATGATCAATATGGTCTAAACCAAGAGGGTCTACTTGTAGTCTTTCTAAAGCATTCACTGCTAATTCCAAATCTATAAAACCTGTTCCTTGAACTTGAGCGAAATCCCGAACTCTTCTAAGTAAACGATTGGCAATACGAGGAGTTCCCCTTGAGCGCCTCGCGATTTCGATACTTGCTTGGTCCTCAATTTCCACTTGATAAACTTCTGCTGTTCTTAATACAATTTTCCTTAATTCTTCATTTGTATAATAGTCTAATCGGGATAAAACACCAAAACGATCTCGTAAAGGGGAAGATAAAAGACCAGCTCTTGTCGTTGCCCCTACTAGTGTAAAGGGTGGTAAATCAAGACGAACAGACCGAGCTGTAGGGCCCTTCCCAATGACAATATCTAAACAAAAATCTTCCATTGCAGGATAAAGCACTTCTTCCACGACACGATTTAAGCGATGTATTTCATCAATAAATAAAACATCCCCAGGTTCTAAAGCGGTTAATATCGCTGCTAGATCACCAGGCCTTTCAATGGCCGGCCCTGAAGTTGTCCTTATTTGAACATTCATTTCATGAGCGATAATTGTTGCCAGCGTTGTCTTTCCTAAGCCAGGAGGTCCATACAATAACACATGGTCTAATGCTTCATTTCTAATTTTCGCTGCTTCAATAAATACTTGTAAGTTATTTTTAACTTTTTCTTGCCCAATATATTGAGTAAGTAATTGAGGCCGTAATTGATTTTCGAGAGTTTCTTCCTCTTGTTGCACCTCAGCTGAAACCATTCTTTCTTCCATCATATAACCTCCTCGGAAAAAGCAACTGATACTATATAGTTAAAAGCAGTTGCAATGCTTTCTTAATATATTGATCTGTAGACAATTGTTCTTCGGCAAGCTTCGGAGCAATTTTCTTAATTTCCCTTTCAACATATCCTAATGCTTGTAATGCTTCTATGGCATCTTCTAATTCTCGCGGGTACCTAGCTTTTTGTTCGTTCTTAAGCTCATAAACTGAACCAACTAAACTTGGCATGAAATCCTCTAATTTCCCCTTTAAATCTAAAATCATTTGGCGTGCCGTTTTTTTACCAACACCAGGGAACTTCGTTAAAAACGCTTCATTTTCTTCTTCTATGGCATTAACGACTTGCTGTGGTTGCCCTGAGGCTAAAATAGCTAGCGCACCTTTTGGACCAATTCCAGAAACATTTAATAATTTTTCGAATAACGCCCGTTCATCTCTTGAACGGAATCCAAAAAGCTTGATAGCATCTTCTCGAACATATTGATATGTATAAACAGTAATTGCACTGCCCTCGTCTACTTTGTAAATAAACGGATTTGCACAGTAAATTTGATAGCCTACTCCATTCACATCAATAACAATATATTGTGTATCTATATAATTTACAGTTCCTTTTACAAATTCAATCAATTAGTACCTCTCCTATCTATAAAGCCGAACATTTATTTCTATTTTTCATTTTACCATAAATGTTAGTAGGAACAACCTTCAAAAAAGAGTAGAACAAAACGAAAATAGAGGGTGACTCATAAATGTCTGTTCACCTCAAGTTAAATCTATACACATAGAGAAATCATTCTCATTGTTTATATAGCCCTTGAGGTAAAGACTTTGAGTCACCCTCTTAATTTAATTACATTTCATGTCTTGCATATTTCTTGTACATCTTTAGTACTTCTTCATAACGGTCTCTAGAAATTACAGGAATACCTTTCTCTAATTCCTGTTGTTGGTGACTTTTCAGCTTTTTCATATTAATTTGAAAAAATGACTGAATTACCTTTTCCTCCGAAGGTTTTCCCTCGTAAATATTTAGCGTACCTTCTTGTGAGATTCCAAAATAGCCGTTAATTTTTAATAAAGGAGATATGTCATCAACTCTTTGTTGAAATACAACTTGAGCCTCATCTTGATCGATTAAATCCCACTCAGCATATTCTGCCCAAAAGTCTTCCATTGATAAAATCGTTTCTTCAACAATTTCCTCACTAATTTCACCATCTAGGTAAATCCTAGCAAGAATAACCCGTACTGTTTTTGGATCAACAACTTGCACTGTTGCCGTTACTGGTGCTGCAATTACAATTTGGCCTTTATTTATACTTTCTCGCATTAAAGAATTATCTAGAGAAGTTGCCATTTTATAAGATTGCTGTGGCTGAATATATATACCAACACTAAATAACAATATTAAGAGTGCAAATAATCCCATTAGCTTTACTTTTAAATTTTTCTTTACTAAATTTTTAGCCATTATAACCACCACCATTACTTGAAATTACTTTTAAATATTAACTAAACCAACATAAAAAGCCTTTATAAATGGCTATTGTTATTATCGCCAAACATAAAGACATTTATCCGTTTGTAGAAAATTTCAGACCTTAAAACGACAAAGAGGCTAGCCATCTAGCCTCTTATGCCATATTTACTTAACTTTAATTTTAATTACCGCGAACGTTGAAACGGGCGTTGAATTGCTCTACCAAAGTCATGGAACATATCATTGATTGTTGCTCCAACTTCCTCGAACGGTTCACCTGCACGAAGTCGATCATCTGCTGAACGAATTTGATTGTATTGATCTCTTTCAGTCACAATAATCACTTCTCTATCGCCATCCATGCCTCTAAGTCTTTGACGAATATCTTGTTCAACTCGTTGAGCATTTTGACGGTCAGCATCAACACCAATTAACACCCTGTTGTCATGTAAAATAACACGTGAATCTCTTACATTTTCAAGGTCAGCAAGACGTGTTGTATAACCTTGAGCAGTTGTTGCATCATAACCATCTGGATATGCAAATTCACTCATTCCAGTTCCAGGAACTACACGATCACCTGCGCGACCATTTGCTCCTTCACGATTACCAAATGTACCCATTTGTCCACCTTGACCCATGTGGCCTCTACCTTGGCCCATTTGTCCACCTTGACCCATGTGGCCTCTACCTTGGCCCATTTGTCCACCTTGACCCCTGCCCTGGCCCATGTTTGTACCTAAACCACCGATTCCAGTTCCAGCTCCGGCTCTACCAGTACGTTCTCTTAAAATGCCACGATCATCAACATAACCTGGTCGGTTACCGACAATCCCAGCACCTCGTTGATCACCAGTACCGAAAGCTTGTCCCCTACCGGTTCCTCTCATTCCTGCATTTCCATGCATTCCTAAGCCAGTATCCATTCCACGTGTTCCACCATGATAGCCTGTCTCACCTTGCCATCCTGGATTAGCCGCAATACCGTGACCAGTGGTACCACCTCTACCTGCTGCAGTTCCAAAACCACCTGTTGCTCCGCCAGCACCCTGGCCTGTCATACCTGCTCCTGTAGTTCCGCCACCAGTGCCGAACATCCCTGTACCTTGCCCTGTACCTGTAGCTCCGCCTCCAGTACCGAACATCCCTGTACCTTGCCCTGTACCTGTAGCTCCGCCTCCAGTACCGAACATCCCTGTACCTTGCCCTGTACCTGTAGCTCCGCCTCCAGTACCGAACATCCCTGTACCTTGTCCTGCTCCTGTTGCTCCGCCTCCAGTACCGAACATCCCTGCACCTTGTCCTGCTCCTGTTGCTCCGCCTCTAGTGCCAAACATCCCTGTACCTTGTCCTGCTCCTGTAGCTCCGCCTCTAGCACCGAACTTTCCTGTACCTTGTCCTGCTCCTGTTGCTCCGCCTCTAGTGCCAAACATCCCTGTACCTTGTCCTGCTCCTGTAGCTCCGCCTCTAGTGCCAAGCATCCCTTTACCTTGCCCTGTAGTACCAGCACTTCCTGCTCTTTCACCGGCTAAACCTGTAGCTGGCTGCCTAGCATCTCTCCCAAAGCCTCTTGCTCCTCGACGGTCATCACGTGTAAACATATCGGTAATTGGACCTTCACCTGCACGTTGACCTGTTATACCTGTATCTTGACGTTGATCAGTGGTGTGATACCCAAAACCACGTTGATCTGCGCCACCTTGTCCAGTAGTACCTTGTTGATCAACTCCACAACCAACTAAACCACCTAATAAAAGTGTTGCTGCTGATAAAGTAATTGCAATTTTTTTCATTGGTTTAATTCCTCCTTTCACAATTAATTTGTCATTCTTCCTTACAAATTAATCTGTTATATCTAGGAAGTAAGGGGGAATTTTGTGTAAACGAAAAGCCAACCCATTTTAGGTTGGCTTTCTATCCTTAGACTTAATCTTAATCTTCTTCTTCTTCATCTTCATATTGGAACTGTTTTCTGTCATATGGATTAAATTGTTGAGGAAATGGTTGTTGTTGATAACCCCAAGGTTGTACTTGTGGCATCATTGGTTGTTGCATCATTGGTTGTTGCATTGTAATGTCCCCGTACCCTTGGAAATTAGGTGCACCCCAATATTGGCTCTGTGGAACTTGCATGGGTGGTACTTGCACTGAACCACTTGGTGCTGTCGGTGGCATACCTTCATCATCAAAGTCCATATCTACGGGTGGAGCCATTCCGAATTGAGCTTGTTGAGGATAATACGGCATCTGCTGTGGTGCTGGTTGGTAAGGCATTTGTGGTGCCATTTGGCCAAAACCTGGCATCGGAGCCGTTGGGTAACCACCCATTTGAGTCCCCATTGGTGCTTGATATCCATATGGTACGGCTGGAACCATGCCTGGATATTGAGGGTACCCTTGAGGAACCATTGGCGCACAACCTGGCATAATTCCTGTTACCGGATAACACTGTTGTTGCATTGGGAAACTAGGTGGCGGAGCCATTGGTGCAGGTTTAACCATTGGTTTTGCTGGTGGTTTTGGTAGCTCCTTTTTTGGTGGCATTGGTTTCGGCATTTCCATCTTTGGTAATTCTTTCATTTCAGGTAATTTTGGTGGTGCTGGCATCGGAATTGGGACTGGTTTTGCTGGCATCGGTTTGTATACATTAAAGTTCATATTCATATGATGAAGATGTTGTTCTTGTGTCATTTGATGTTGAATTGGTTGTACTGGCAGTGCAGGTGGTGGCGGTGGTACTGGTGCCGGCATTTTCACTTCTTCTTTTGGCGGTGTAACCACTACTTCTTGTTTAGGCACTTCTTTCGGTTGAGGTGCCACTATCAGTTGTTCCTTTTTTGCAACCTGCTTTTTAACAGGAACCCCACCAGTTGGAATTTTTATTTTCATACCTGGCATAATGACATCCGGATTACTTAAATGACTATTAACCTGTTTAAGTTCTTCAAAATCAACATCGTACTTTTTTGATAACTTCCACAATGTGTCTCCTTGCTGAACAATATGAATTTTCACGTCATATTTCCCTCCCTAAGCTAATCTCCAGCAAAAGCATATATTTTTTGTTACATGCCGCCGTTCAATATGGCCTTCAGCACAATTTATGCCGTAAGGGTAGGAGATATAACCAAACTCTTTGATTTCTAAAAAATTGGTATAAGCCTTTATACCTTTTTGTAACGGACAGAAAAAGAAAAATCTTCTATATGTATAATATTCAAAACTCTAGCACTCAGTTCCACTCCACTGTTATTTCTCGTTTGTTCATTCTAGTTATTAGAATTCAATATTTTACAAAAAAAGATAACCCAGCCAATCCAAATTCAAGATTGGTGAGTTACCTTTTGATTAAGCTCTTTCAAGCATTCGATTAACAGCTACTACGGCATCTCGAGTAATATCTTTATCAACACTGATTTGATTAATTGGTGATTTCTTCTCTATGCTTTCTAAAGACCATAGTAAATGGGGAAGATCAATGCGGTTCATAGTTAAACATGGACACATATTTGGATTTAAAGATAAAACTTTTTTGTCAAAATGAACTTGGGCAAGTCTTTTCACTAAGTTCATTTCTGTTCCAATTGCCCAGATACTATTAGGTTCTGCTGCTTCAAGCTTATCAATAATATAGTTTGTTGAACCAGCTAAATCTGCTAATTGAACCACTTCATGACTACATTCAGGATGAACAATGATATTTATGTCTGGGTAATCTTTTCTCATTTGTTCTACATTTTCAACAGTAAACTTCTCATGAACAGAACAATAGCCTTTCCATAAAATTACCTTTATTTTATTAATGTCTCCATCATATTCTACCTGCTCGCTTTCAGGGTCCCATACAGCCATCGCTTCTAGTGGGATACCTAAATCATAAGCCGTATTCCTACCTAAATGTTGATCTGGCAGGAAGAAAATACGTTCTTTTTGTGTTAAAGCCCATTTCACCATTTTTTTTGCATTAGAAGATGTAACGGTAGCACCTTCATGCCTTCCACAGAAAGCCTTAATTGCAGCAGTACTATTTACGTAAGTTAATGGTAGCATTGTATCCCCAAATAGCTCTTGTAGCTTTACCCAAGAACTTTCAGTTTGTTCGATACTAGCCATATCAGCCATTGAACAACCTGCTCTCATATCAGGCAATAATACTTTTTGATTTTCATTTGTTAATATATCAGCTGTTTCAGCCATAAAATGAACACCACAAAAAACAATGTATTCTGCTAGGTTATTATTTGCTGAAAGTTGTGCAAGCTTTAAGGAATCACCAATATCATCCGCAAATTGAATGACTTCATCCTTTTGGTAATGATGACCAGGAATATACAAACGAGTACCGAACTTCTCTTTAATTTCTCTAATTCTAGTTTCCATTTCTTCCACTGACATTGTCTTATAACGATCCGGTAACATAACCTCTTCATTCATCATCTCTAAAATACTCATTTAAACAACCCCTTTTTAGAATTATGAATTGTGAATTGTGAATTATGAAATTATAACCTTAGACCTACCTTTGAGTGCTCATGGTTTAGCCTTTCATTCATAATTAATAATTAATAATTCAAAATTAGATTTTAGACTTCAACATTAAAACTAATATCTAACGCCTTTGCTGAATGTGTTAAAAAACCTAAGGAAATGTAGTCTACTTCTGTAAAGGCATAGCTTGCAACATTATCTAGTGTTATTCCACCTGAAGCTTCGGTAATGATCCCGTCTGGAACTAGCTCCTTAAATTGAATAATTTCTTCCGGAGTACGATTATCAAACATGATAATGTCTGCCTTAGCTTTAACCGCTTCGATGACATCTTCTTTAGACTCAGTTTCTACTTCAATTTTTACGGTGTGACCTAACTTCTCTCTTACTTTCTTCACCGCTTCTTCAATCCCGCCTGAGGCTGCAATATGATTATCTTTTATCATCACTGCATCGTAAAGACCAAAACGGTGATTATAGCCACCACCACATGTAACCGCATATTTTTCTAACATTCTTAAGCCTGGTGTCGTTTTCCGTGTATCACAGATTTTCGTGTGATTACTATTCGCATTCACTACAGCCTTGTTTGTAATTGTAGCAATCCCACTCATTCTTTGAATTAAGTTTAAAATCACTCTCTCACCTGTTAACAAGTGAATAACAGGACCTTCTACGGTAGCGATTTTATCGCCTTTTATTACTTCTGCACCATCATTTAAATGAAAGTCTATCGATATTCTCTCGTTTAGTAATGTAAAACCTTGTTTAATAACATCTACGCCACAGAAAATACCATCATCTTTTGCAACAAAGACTCCATAACCAAAATCCTGTTCTGTAAAAATAGATTCGCTCGTTAAATCCCCAAAACCAAGATCTTCTTCAAAAAACTCTTCTAGCATTGTCTTTAACTTTAACTTATTCATGAAATAGACAACTCCTTTGGTAGACTTTAACCAATCATTTCCGATAGCTCAAAAAATTTTTCGCAATACAAATCACCATTTAGAAATACATTCTGGTAACCGTACCACTTCTTATCATTCGTTGTAGGATAGTCTGATCGATAATGCCCACCACGACTTTCCTCTCTCATTAAACTAGCTCTTGCAATTAATGATCCAGAAATTAACATATTACAAATAATCTTGTCTTCTACCGATAACTGAAAGTGACTTTGCTCCATTGAAATGTCTTTAAACTGATCAAACCAACTGACGGCTTTTTGAAGCCCTTCCTTGTCTCTCATGATACCTACATAACGATCCATTACCTCTTGAATTTCGGTTTTAGTAGGTAGTGGAAGGTTGTTGAATGTTTTCATCACAACGGGTACGCGCCCGCCATCACGCTTTATTTTTTCTGCTCCTAAAATTGTACTAGCTAAACGTTCAGCAAATACAATGGCCTCTAATAAAGAATTACTAGCTAATCGATTTGCTCCATGGACACCTGTATAAGCACACTCGCCAACAGCAAATAAGTTTTCGATGGATGAGCGTCCATCTCGATCAACTTTAACTCCACCCATGATAAAATGGGCGCCAGGTTGAACTGGTAATAAGCCGCTTTTTAATAGCTCTGGGGTTTTTTTACACATTTCATAGATTGACGGAAATCTATATTGAAAATTAGCCACATTATTTATATTTAAAAATATTTTATTATTGTTTAATTTTGTATTAAAAATTTCCCTCGCTACAACATCACGTGGGGCTAAGTCTTCCAATGAATGCTTCCCTTTCATAAGGAACTGACCATCTTCAGTAACAAGCCTTCCTCCTTCGCCACGAACCGCTTCTGAAATAAGTCCACAACTGCTATCTCCATTCATTAACAAAGTCGGATGAAATTGAATAAATTCCATATCACAAATAGCAGCACCAGCTCGATAGGCCATTGCAATGCCATCACCTGTGGCTTCAAGACAATTCGATGTTGCTGAATAAAGTTGACCAATACCACCTGTTGCAATAATCACTTGATCTGCCTCGATAAACCAGATATCCTCATTTGTATCTTTTGTAAAAACCCCCAGGCAAACGCCGTTTTCAACCAATAAGTCGTAGGCCATTTCTTGCTCAAAGACTTCAATCTTCGAAAGCACCCTTGCCATAATTGCTTCAACCACTACTTTACCAGTTGCGTCTCCGCCAGCATGAAGGATCCTTCTTTTACCATGAGCACCTTCCATACCTAATGAGAGTTGATTATTATCATCTTTGTCAAAAGATACACCCATTTCGATGAGCTTTTTTATTAGCCTAGTTCCATGCTTCACAAGGATCTCTGTCGTTTCTCTGTTGTTATGAAAGCCTCCAGCAACGATCGTATCGTTAAAATGCTCCTGCCAATGATCTTCCTTCGTCATGGCAGCGGCAATTCCTCCTTGGGCGAGCCAAGAATTACTATGATTCAATTCTGACTTTGTGATAAGCATCACATTTCTATCGTTACAAAGGTAATCTGCAGTCATTAATCCCGCAAGACCTCCTCCAATAATAACGACATCAGTTTTTTTTACATTCATACTTATCCTCCTTTTAAAGGAACTAGACGGCTTTTTCATTGCTTTATTCACATAATTAACATACAACTGTCTTGACACCTATATTTACATACTTTTAAACTAGTGACAAGACTTTTTTTACTTTACCAACGTTTATCTTTAATAAAAATGGAAAACTAATATTATTTTAGACCATTGCAAAAATTTGTACTATTTTTCACTATGGCATATCCTTTTACAAAGAGCTTTTCTATCGGTTTAAATTTACTAAGGTGGTGCGTTGATGATTTATTTAGATTATTGTGCAACAACACCAATGTCAGAGAAGGCTTTGGATGTTTTTTCAAAAGCTTCCATAAATTTTTTTGGGAATCCTAGTAGTCTTCACGATGAAGGAGCGAGAGCAAAAAGTTTGTTAGAACAATCTCGTAAAGCCATTGCAAACTGTATAAATGGAGACACAAAGGGAGTTTACTTTACTGGTGGTGGCTCAGATTCGAATAACTTAGCGATCAAGACATTAGTTAAGGGAAAAACTGGACATATCATTACTACAAGTATTGAACATTTCTCAGTCCTTAACACCTTCTTGCAGCTTGAAGAAGAAGGCTTTGAAATTACATTTTTAGACGTTGACCAAACAGGAAAAGTATCTCTATCAACATTAAAAGATGAGATAAAAGATAATACAATTCTTGTCTCAATTGGTCACGCCAATTCCGACATTGGAACAATCCAAAATTTAAGTGAGATTGGAGCTTTTCTTAAAGAAACAAATATAATTTTTCATAGTGATTGTGTTCAGTCTTTTGGTAAAATTCCAGTCGATGTTGCAACATTAAATGTTGATAGTATTTCACTCTCAAGTCATAAAGTTTACGGACCAAAAGGTGTAGGAGCAGTATACATCTCTCCAAAAATTAACTGGAAGCCAATCATTCCAAATACATCCCATGAAAATGGGTTTCGTCCTGGAACAGTAAATGTACCTGCCATCGCTAGCTTTGCCGAGGCTGCAATTGACATATGCACTCAGATGCAAGACGAACGTTCTCGTTTAAAAGAGTTAAGTCAATTACTACTACAGCGCCTATCAGAAAAAAACATTTCTTATAGCCTTGTAGGTCATAATACTGACCGCTTAAGTCATCATTTATCATTAAGAATTCATGGTATTGAAGGTCAATGGATTATGCTAGAACTTAGTCAAAAAAATATCGCTATATCAACTGGAACAGCTTGTAAAGTTGGAGAGCAAAATGCTTCTAAAACGATGCTACAATTAGGCTTTACTAAAGATGCTGCGACTGAGTTAATTCGAATTTCTATGGGTAGAAAAACAACAAAAGCTGATATTGAAAATACAGCAAGTGCTCTTGAAAACATTGTTAAAAATTTCTTCGAGTAAAAGGGGAGTCTTGAATGAAGCAACAAAAGAAAAAGGTATTAGGCGAAGAACGAAGAGAGTTAATTTTACAATGGCTTATGAATGAAGAACAGCCAATTACCGGAACTCTACTTGCAACGAAAACAAACGTTAGCCGCCAAGTTATTGTTCAGGATATCTCAATATTAAAAGCAAGAAATTTTCCGATTTTGGCAACAGCTCAAGGCTATGTTTATTTTAAGGAACAACTGAAAACAGACTTAGTTTCTAGAGTTATCGCTTGTAAACATTCCCCTGAAAAAACTGCAGAAGAGCTGAATATTATTGTTGATTATGGTGGAATTGTCAAAGATGTCGCTGTAGAACATCCCGTATACGGTGATTTAACTGCTTCACTTATGATTAGGAATCGTCGTGATGTACAGCTATTTATTACAAAAATGGCCACAACAAATGCATCACTCCTATCACAGCTTACAGATGGAGTTCATCTTCATACGATAGAAGCAAGGAGAAAGGATATACTTGACGAGATTTGTAACACCCTATCTGAAGCTGGTTTTCTCTTGAGTAGCGAGGATAATTAAATGCCGTAGAAAAAATCTCAAAAGAAAATTAAGCGATATTTAAGAAAAGCGCAGAGCGCCCGCCTAACGGCTCGGAGCTAGACAACTTTTTAAATTCAAAAAGTTATACTTTCTTATCTTTAAATAAAACTGGCTAGGATCTGTATCATCCTAGCCAGTTTTTATGTTTTGACCTTAACCTCATGTTCTTTTTTTAATAGTGAAAAACACGGATAACTTCCTAACATCGTTACCTGACACTGTAAGGCTTCTAATTCTGCAATCACTCCTGGAATTAGGACCTCATCAATTTTCATCTCAACATCGATCACAAAGAAATAATTTCCTAACCCTGTTTTCATCGGCCTTGATTCGATTTTTGATAGGTTTAGCTTACGCCAAGCAAAAGCAGAAAGAACATGGTGAAGTGCGCCAGGATAATCAGATGGCAACGTCACCATCAACGTCGTTTTGTCTCCAGTATAAAGTGTTGATGTTTCTGGAATGATCTTTTTTTCATTTCTCAAAATAACAAAGCGAGTATGATTATTTTCATAATCATGTATGTTGTTTTGTGCTATTTCTAAATTGTACTGCTTAGCTGCTAAATGATTTCCAATCGCAGCAATGCGCTCATTCGGATGATTAGCAACAAAATCAGCTGCTGCCCCTGTTGAGTTCATATACTCAAACTTAGCGTTGGGAAGCATTGAGCGTAAAAATTGATGACATTGGGCAATTGCATGAGGATGTGAATACACTTTTTCAATTTCAGTCCAAGTACTGAAATGGTTACTATGAATTAATAAATGCTGCTCAATAGGAACAACAATCTCACCATTAATCATAAGTTTTTGATTATGAATTAAATAATCTAACGTTAAATTAACTGAACCCTCAATTGCATTCTCGATAGGAACAACTGCAAAATCTACTGTTCCAGTAGTAACTCCGTCCATACAATCAGGAATGGAGGAAAAAGGAACTAGCTCCTCATTAAGAAATACCGCTTTTGCAGCCACCTCTGTAAATGTTCCCTTTGGACCTAAATAAGCAATTTTATTCATCATGTGCTCCTTTCAAATCTATGCTCCGGATCCAATCAGTTCTACTTTTTCTACTGCATCAAGCTGTTGAATTTGTTTCACCAATTTGTCGATCTCAATGACCATTGAAGCAGTTTCAATAGACAACGTAATCGTTGCTCTACCTTGTAGTGGAATGGTTTGATTAATTGTTAGGACGTTCGAGCCTGCCTCAGCTACAACCGATAATAATCTCGATAATGTTCCTGACCGATCTTCAAGATGAATAGAAAGTGTCATAATCTTTTCCTTCACCATTGTATGAAAAGGAAAGATACCATCTTTGTATTTATAAAAAGCACTTCTACTTAGATCAACTGCCATAACAGCTTCGTTTATCTTTTTAACTTTACCACTGTCTAGTAAAGCCTTTGCTTCTAACGTTTTTTGCATTGCTTCTGGCAATATATCAGCCCTAACTAAATAAAACTCTTCTCTATTTTTCATTGACACTAAGACCACCACCTGAAATTTCCTATTAATACATTATAAATTTGCAAGACTATTTTGACAACATAATAATGTAGAATGCAAAATTTAGAATGTAGAATTGTTGAAAAGTAACGCAAAGAAGAAAAAGCCTCTTTGAATCACTCACACCATTCTACATTTTTACTTCTACATACTACATTTAAAAAGCTACCTTCACAGGTAGCTTTTTAAAATTATTCAACAAACTCAAATTCAAATTTTAAGATACGAACTAGGTCGCCGTCTTTAGCTCCAAGCTCACGAAGAGTAGCATCTACGCCCATTCCTCTCATTTGACGTGCAAAACGACGAATTGATTCATCTCTTGTGAAATCGGTCATTTTAAAGAGCTTCTCTAAGTCAGGACCGGAAAGTACAAATACACCATCATCGTCTTTAGTAATTTTATACGGTTCTTCAGCTTTTTCGTGGCGATAAACAATTCTACTTTCCACTTCTTCTTCAACAAGTGGAAACTCTGATGTCGTGTCTACTTTATCGGCAACTGCTAAAATTAGTTCTCTTAAGCCTTGTCTTGTAATAGCTGAAATCGGGAATATCGGGACATCTTGTCCTAACTGTTCTTTGAAATAAGCTAAATTGTCTTCAGAATCAGGCATGTCCATTTTATTAGCCACAATGATTTCTGGACGCTCTGTTAAGCGAAGATTGTATTCTTTAAGTTCTTGTTTGATTTTTACGTAGTCATCGTAAGGGTCTCGTCCTTCTAAACCAGACATATCAATAACGTGAACAATAACCTTTGTTCTTTCAATATGTCTCAAAAATTGATGTCCTAATCCAACACCTAAGTGAGCACCTTCAATTAAACCAGGCAAGTCAGCCATAACAAAGCTACGACCTTCTTCGACCTCGACTACACCTAAGTTCGGTTTAATTGTTGTGAAATGATACTCAGCAATTTTAGGCCTTGCCGCTGACACAACGGATAAAAGGGTTGATTTACCTACACTTGGGAACCCTACAAGTCCCACATCTGCAAGCAGTTTAAGCTCAAGAGTAATATTACGCTCTTGACCAGGTTCTCCATTTTCAGCGATTTCCGGTGCTGGGTTCGTAGGAGTTGCAAAACGACAATTCCCGCGACCACCACGACCACCTTTAGCAATAATCGCGCGTTGTCCATGATTTACTAAATCAGCAATTGTTGTTTTAGTATCCTCATCAATAACCGTTGTTCCTGGAGGAACTTTAATAACAAAATCTGGAGCATTTTTTCCATGCTGACTTTTAGATCTACCATGTTCTCCACGTTGGGCCTTAAAATGACGTTGATAACGGAAATCCATTAATGTTCTTAAGCCTTCTTCGACTTCAAAGACAACATTCGCTCCACTACCACCATCACCCCCAGCTGGCCCACCATCTGGAATATATTTCTCACGACGGAATGCAACCATTCCGTTACCACCGTCGCCACCTTTTACATATACCGTAACCTTATCTACAAACATCTTTTCACCTCAAAAATTCTTCAATCTCGTTCATTTAAGCTTAATTTATTAGCTTAAATGTTACGTAAAACTCTTCCTTACTAATATAAGATTCCACTAATTGCATTTGTTCATTCCAATTGTTTTCGTTCTCGACAATTTTTTTTATTTTTTCATCATTAGTTAACTTTCCTTGAAAATCAAACGTAAAACGTGGGAACTCATCTTCTAGTAGCTCTATCGTTAACTGTAAATGATTATCGCCATATTGTTCACAGCTTTCATTTAAAGCAAATGAAAACTGATGAAACCACTTCTGCAAGCGATTTTCAAATAAATTAAGGTTTTGACATTCTCCAATTACTTCAAACTCTAGTTGAAAATGGTTTCCTTTCTCCCAATTAAAAACTAAAATTTCATTGGCAAAATTGGGAATACTAAGGTTTGAAAGTTTACTTTCATGTTGGGATTGGTTCACAACCTCTTGAATAATTTCCTCTACACGATCGTATTTTTTTAAAGCAAGATTACCTTTAATTAATTGCATAACGTTAAGCCAATCATGCCGAGAATGCCGAAGTATTTGTAGGATGTTCCACTCATCTTTCATATCCAACACCTATTTTCGATAAAATTTGCCTTGTTTATCCCCAATTAAAAAAGGCTGCCAAAGAGGAAAAGATGTAACTAGACATTTTCAATAAAATACCAAATGTCTTCATTATATAGGCATAAACAAGAAAAGCCTTGTCCCGTCAACAAAGCAAAATAAGAAAAAACAATAGAGCAACCTTCATCTCGAAACTAAATGAAGAATTGCACAATTCGAACGAGTATAATTGTTAGCTACACTATATGTTATCATAAAAATTATTTTAAACAATCAAATTCAGTTATTTTTACCAACATTTTCTCCTTATCTAGCCAAAAAAATGGCTAAAGAGTACTTTTTCTGTTTTAATTTATTGTTAGGCGACTTTTTGAGGAAGCCTTCTATCCAATTCCAATAGCTGCGGAGCTAAAAACCCCTGGCATTCCATAATGAATTGAGAGAAACGTCACGGAAATTTTCTTGATTTATTTTGTTGACAGTTTAATTTATCCATCATATACTAAGAGTACTTTAATCCCGAGTAAAAACATATGATTAATTAAATTAATGCAGTTTGGAGGTTTTAACATGACCCACGTAGTAATAAAAGACGTTGAAAAAACGTTTTATAATAAAGTTGAAAAGACTTCATTTACCGTATTCAATAACATTAACCTAACAATAAAAAAAGGGGAGTTTGTCTCTTTACTAGGTCCCTCTGGATGTGGAAAGTCTACTTTACTAAATATTGTCGCAGGTCTAGATAAAGCTAGCAATGGCGTTGTCAAAATCGGTACTAAGGAAGTTAGTGGCCCAGGTTCTGATCGAGGTGTTGTTTTCCAAGAAGCAGCATTAATGCCATGGTTGACAGTTCTAGAAAATGTAACATTTGGACTAAAAAAACAAAAGATTAGCAAAGAAGCAGCTGAAAAAAAAGCGTTAGAATATTTAAAGCTTGTTCACCTAAGTAAGTTCGTTGGTTCATATCCACATGAACTTTCAGGCGGAATGAAGCAACGTGTTTCTATAGCAAGAGCACTTGCTATGGATCCCGAAATATTACTAATGGATGAACCTTTTGGAGCACTGGACGAGCAAACAAGATCAATGCTTCATAAAGAAGTTCAATTTATTTGGGAGCAAACAGGAAAAACAATTATTTTTGTAACTCATAACATTCGTGAATCAGTTCTTTTATCAGATCGAATTGTTTTAATGGGAACAAGACCTGGCGGAATTATTCAAGAATTCCCAGTCAATCTACCAAGACCACGAAAACCTTCTTCACCAGAATTTATTAAACTCGAAGAAGACATTATGAGTTTATTAGCTGGTGAGATTGAGAAAGTAATGAAGGAGGAGATGGGTGATGACTACAACACTAAGAAGGCTAGCCTTCTTTACAGCTCTAATCGCAATATGGGAGAGCATATATAGGTTAAATGGAGAATTTAGCTTTTTTAGCACAAGATTTTTCCCGTCTCCAAGTGGAGCTATTCAACAATTATACAAAGGATTCTTTGAAACTGGCATTCTAAGCAACGCCTTATTTACTAGTTTACAAAGAATTAGCTTAGGTTTCACCTTAGCCCTCTTAATTGGAGTTTCCCTAGGTATATTATTAGGACGCTCAAAACTTGCTGACGAAACACTTGGATCACTTGTTATTGCGCTTCAATCAATACCGAGTATTGTTTGGTTACCAATAGCGCTTATCTTCTTTGGACAAGGAAATACAGCGATTATCTTTATTATTGTTTTAGGTGGAACATGGGCGATGACAATGAATGTTAGAATGGGGATTAAAAATGTTCAACCACTTCTAATTAGAGCAGCACTAACAATGGGCTATAAAGGCTCTGAGCTTGTTTGGAAAGTGATGATCCCAGCCTCTATCCCAGCAGCATTAACAGGTGCTCGACTTGCTTGGGCATTCGGTTGGCGCGCCTTAATGGCAGGGGAACTTTTAGGCCGTGGCGGTCTTGGAAGAACACTACTTGATGCAAGAGACATGTTTAATATGGATTTAGTTATTGCAATTATGGTCATTATTTCAGTGATTGGATTAATTGTTGAGTATTTAATTTTTGCTCCAATCGAAAGGAAAGTTATGACTCGTTGGGGATTGGCTAAGTAAATGTAGAATCTAGAATGTAAATTGTAGAATGTAAAATGTAGAATTTTTAAATATTAGTAATTCATAGATGCAATTCAAAATAACGAAAAAAACATTGGGGGTATAAAAGGTGAAAAGATTTTTTACAGTAACATTATTGGCATTATTATTAGGAGTACTAGCTGCTTGTGGGTCGTCTAAATCAGAATCTGTAGCTATCGGATTTTTTCCAAACTTAGATCATGCAGCCGCTATCGTTGGAAAAGAAAAAGGTTTCTTTGAAGAAGAAATGACAGGGAAAGAGCTTGATTTCACTTCTTTCCCAAATGGAAATGACTTTATTGAAGCATTAGATAACAATGCAATTCAATTAGGTTATGTTGGACCTGGGCCAGCAATTAACTACTTTTTAGCTGGTGGAGACATTGTTGTATTAGGTGCTGCTGCGAACGGAGCAACATTAATTGTTGCTAGAGAAGGTTCTGGAATTGAAACGCTAGAAGACTTTGCTGGTAAGTCATTTTGTACTCCAGGAAATGGTTGCACGCATAACGTTCAGTTAGAAATTATGTTACAAGACATGGGCTTAACAACGACAAGACGTGGTGGAGTAGTAGACCATCAACCACGTGTTAACCCGGCAAATATGATGATCATGTTTGAATCAGGTGAAATTGACGCTGCTGCGGCACCTGAACCTTGGGGAACTTATTTAGTTGAAGAATTTGGCGCAAAAGTAATTACTGAGTGGAATGAAGTTTATTTAGGCGAAACATTAGCAAGTGTTGTTGTTGTAACAACTCCTAAATTTTTAAAAGAAAATCCAGAAGCAGTTGATCAGTTTTTAAAAGCTCATAAGCGTGCAGTTGATTACACGTATGAGAATACAGCGGACACATTAGTAACAATTAACGATCATCTTTTCAACATTTCACAACAAAGACTTCCTGAGTCTGTATTAGAAAATGCTTGGAAGCGTATGGTCGTTACAACTGAAACTCATGCAGATGCACTTCAAGCATGGGCAACTGCTTCATATGAATTAAATTTCATTGACAATGAACCAAACCTTGAAGGCTTTGTAGATACTTCAAGACTTGATAAAATTATTTCAGGAAACTAAAAAAAGAAATCCTTTTAGCCAATGCTAAAAGGATTTCTTTTTTTTACGCTAACTGTTGCTTCAACTTCGTTATCACAGCTTCACCTTGGTCAATACAATCTGGTACGCCAATTCCTTCAAATGAACCCCCTACCACATATACACCTGGTAATTGCTTTTGAAGCTGTTCTTTTAACTCATCAATTCGTTGTTTATGACCGACAACATACTGTGGCATAGAGTCTTTCCAACGACGAATGATATGGAATTCAGGTTTTTCATCAATTTGCATTGTCTTGTTTAAATCCGTCAACACAGCGTTAATGATTTCCTCATCAGACCAGTCTACGATTGCATCATTTCCAGCACGCCCTACATAGCAGCGTAATAACGCATAGCCTTCTGGAGTTGAATGATGCCATTTTTTATGCGTCCACGTACAAGCCGTGATATTGTAATCATTTTTCTTTGATACAACAAAGCCTGTGCCGTTAATATCTTTTTTAATTGCAGATTGTGGGAAAGCCATCGCAATCGTAGCAACTGATGTAGATGGAATGTCTGCTAACGATTGGACAAAAGAATAGTTTCTTAATGCTTCTTCTGTCACATGGTGTGGTGTTGCCATAACAACATAATCAAATGTTTCAACTACCCCATTTGAAAAAGTTAGTTCGTAAACCTCTCCCTTTTTCTCAAGGTTTACTAAGCCGACACCTTTAACAACAGCTTCTTCATCTAAATATTTCTCAACACCGTCCACTAATGATTGGAGACCACGTTTAAATGACAAAAACATTCCTTTAGGTTTTGTCTTTGGGGCACCTTTTGGCTTAGGTGGTGTCGCTTTTTTCATTCCAAGAATAAGACTACGATATTTTTGCTCTACCTGGTGGAATTGGGGAAATGTAGCCATTAAGCTTAATTTATCAATATCCCCTGCATAAATCCCTGAAAGTAGTGGCTCAATTAAATTATCAACAATCTCATTACCTAACCGTTTTCTAAAAAAACTTCCTAGCGACATATCCACATCCGGATCAGTTGCTCTAGGTAGAAATAAATCACCAGCAGCTCTAAGTTTTCCTAATGGAGAAAAAAGATTTGTCGTAGCAAAAGGGACCATTTGTGTTGGAATCCCCATAATCGCACCACCAGGAATTGGGTATAACTTGTCATTATTAAGAATAAACGCTCCGCCACTCCCGTTATAAACTAATTCTTTTTCTAGACCAACTTCTTTAGCAAGTCTTGTTGCACTTTGCTTTCTTGCTAGAAACGAATCAGGGCCCATTTCAATGACAAAGCCATTACGGTAATCTGTTGAAATTTTTCCACCAAGTTTTTGAGATTTCTCATATAGACGGTACTCACAGTCTAAGCCACTAGCTAATATTTCTTTTTGTAAATAGTAAGCAACTGTAATACCTGTTATTCCGCCACCGATAATAGCTACTCTTTTTTTACTCATTAGCGATCACTTTCTTTCTCGGCTAACTTATTCATCACAACATCAGCTAAACAATCAATGAATTTCGGCTTAGCATTTGGCATCTCTGGACGGAAATAAGCAACACCTAAATCATCAGTAACGACTTTGCACTCAATATCGTTATCGAACAGAACCTCAAGGTGGTCAGCAACAAAACCAACTGGGCAATATACAAATGCTTTATAACCTTTTTCATTATAGAGATCTCTCGTTAAATCTTGAACATCAGGTCCAATCCAAGGATCAGGCGTATTTCCTTCACTTTGCCAACCGATCGTATAGTTCACAATGCCAGCTTCTTTTGCAATTAAATCAGCCGTTTCTTTTAGTTGGTCTGGATATGGATCACCATTTTGTAAAATTTTCTCCGGCAAGCTATGAGCAGAGAAAATAACGACTGAATTATTAAATTGTTCTTCAGTCATACTAGCTACCGTCTTCTTAATTTCATCTGCCCAATATTGAATAAACTGAGGATGATCGTACCAGCTATCAATGCTATGTATTTTTGGGCCATTTATTTTCTCTGAATGTTCCTTTGCACGACCGTTGTAGGATTTAACGCTAAATGTTGAATAATGAGGTGCTAATACGATACTTACTGCTTCTTCAATCCCATCTGATTTCATTTGATCAACGGCATCTTCGATAAATGGGTCGATATGCTTTAACCCTAAGTAAAGTTTAAATTGAACATCTTCATTTAATTCATTAAGCTTTTTTTCTAAGCCTTGCCCTTGTTCTTCTGTGATTTTCGCTAATGGCGAAATACCACCAATTGCTTCATAACGCTCTGTCAGTTCATTCAGCATCTCATCTGAAGGCTTTCTTCCACGTCTAATATGTGTGTAATACGGCTCAATTTCCTCGATACTTCGGGGAGTCCCATAAGCCATAACAAGTAATCCAATCGTTTTTTTAGACATTTCATTGCACCTTTCTTTCTTAATGTATAATGTAGAATGTAAAATGTAGAATTACTTGAAAGAAATGCTTCGAAGCAAACCTCCACTCATTCTACATTCTACATTTTACATTTTTAATTTATTTGGCTGTATATTCATGAACAAAAGCAGTTAGTTTACGTAATGTATCTGGGCTTACTTGTGGGAATACTCCGTGTCCAAGGTTGAATACGAAACCACCTTCATGAGCTAACCCTTGATCTAGAATTTCTTTCGCTCTGGCTTCAATTACATCCCATGGTGCAAGTAAAATAGCTGGATCTAAATTTCCTTGAACAGCTTTTTTAATTCCACGCTCACGAGCTTCATTAATCGATAATCTCCAATCTAGACCAACAACATCTAAAGGAAGATCATGCCATTCGTTAGCTAAGTGGCTCGCACCTACACCAAACATAATTAATGGTACGTTTTCTTCTTTTAAAGCTGTAAAAATTTTATGCATAACAGGCTTAATAAACGTACGGTAATCTTGAACGTTTAACGCCCCTACCCAAGAATCAAATATTTGAATTGCTTGAGAACCTGCTTTAATTTGAGATTTACAGTACGTAATTGTCATATCTGCTAGTTTGTCCATAAGTAGGAACCAGCTTTCAGGCTGTGAATACATAAACGCCTTTGTTTTATTATAATTTTTTGAAGGCCCACCTTCAATCATATAGCTTGCAAGTGTAAATGGTGCTCCACCAAAGGAAATTAATGGTACTGATAACTGCTCTCTTAACAGTTTAATTGTATCTAATACGTAAGGAACATCAGCTTCTGGATTAATTGTTCCTAGCTTTTCCACATCTTGTATTGTACGAATTGGATTTGCGATAACAGGACCAATTCCCGCTTTAATTTCTACGTCTACACCGATTGCAGGAAGCGGTGTCATAATATCTTTATAAAGAATTGCTGCATCATTGTTATATTGATCAACTGGTAGCTTCGTTACATAAGCACAAAGCTCAGGCTGATGTGTAATTTCAAAAAGTGAATACTTTTCTTTAATCGCAAGGTATTCAGGTTGTGATCTCCCTGCCTGTCTCATATACCATACAGGAACATGTGAAACCTTCTCTCCTCTAGTTGCTTTTAAAAAGTTGTCATTAAATTGATTTGTAGTCATTATACCCTCACCCTTCATCCTTTGTACTTATGTAAACTAGTACATATTAAACATTTTCTCTGCGAATTCTTCTAAACACTTTATTAACTATATCCTTTATCTGAATAAGTGTATAGATTTTAGAGCAACTTGTCATAAAATTGATCTTTTTTCATTTCAATTTCTATCTTAAAGGTCCTTGATTGTATTAAATGTGATTTTTTTAACATTTTAATACGTTAATTAAGAAAGTTCATAAAATAGAAATATTTTTATTATCCTTGTTTTTCTTTATCTTTAGGATGCAGCTCAGAAAAACGGTTAGTTAATACACTTATTGGTAATCGAACAATTAAATCTTTCCATTCTTTAAATCGATAAGGTGCAAAAGGAGATGTATAGTATGTTCCTAAGCTTCTTAAACCAACTAAATGAATATTTAAAAAAATATACACAATAACAATCCCATATAAACCAAAGGATGCCGCGCTTAACATCATCACAAAACGGAGAATACGTAACGTAATACTCACGTTATAAGCTGGAATTGCAAATGAGGCTATCGCGGTGAGTGCCACGACGATAACCATGATCGGACTG
Organism: Anaerobacillus isosaccharinicus; assembly: GCF_001866075.3. GTDB lineage: Bacteria > Bacillota > Bacilli > Bacillales > Anaerobacillaceae > Anaerobacillus > Anaerobacillus isosaccharinicus. The sequence goes on from NZ_CP063356.1 coordinate 248,131, forward strand.
ACAATCCCTGCTCTAACTGCTGCCTCGCCAATAACAAGACCACCAACAATGCCAATCGTTTGTCCTACTGCTCTTGGTAAACGGACTCCTGCCTCTCTCAGTAGCTCAATCGTAACTTCCATTATAATAGCTTCAACAAACGCTGGGAAAGGTACTCCTTCCCTTGAACCGGCAATGGATATGGCTAAGTACGTAGGGATCATTCCTTGGTGGTAAGAAACCATCGCAATATAAAGTGCGGGAAGAAAGACGGCAATGAATGCCGCAAGATATCTAAGCATCCTAATTAATGAACTTATATGCCAACGGTCATAATAATCCTCTGGAGAACGAAACAGCATATGAAATGTCACAGGAGCCATCAGGCTAAAGGGACTTCCATCCTTTAAAACAACCACTTGTCCACTCATTAATGCAGAGACTGTTTTGTCCGGTCGTTCGGTTCTTAGCATTTGTGGAAAAATCGATAACACATTATCCTCAATAAATTGTTCCAATGTACCTGTTTCAGATACCTGATCGTTATCCACACATGCAATTCGATAGCGCATTTCTTTAATATGTTTCTCATTTGCAATACCTTTTAAATAAAGAATCGCGAAATCACTTTTTCCACGTCTGCCCAATGTACCAAACTGCACGGTCAGATTTGGATCTCTCACTCTACGGCGAATTTGCAAAATATTCGTGTGTAATGTTTCAACAAATCCATCTCTTGGACCACGAACAACAACTTCACTTTCAGGTTCTGCGATACTGCGCTCATTAAATTGCCGTGTCTCAAAAAGAATTAATTTTTTGATCCCATCGATAACAAGAATGGTTTCACCTGATAATAACGGAAGCATCGCTTTTTCTAACGAATCTTCTGTCTTAACTTCACTTAATGTCACTACTTCATTTTGTATATAGGTTAGAAGGTTGTTTTTATTAAGATGATCTTGGTCAACAAAGTACATGAGTGGACGAATTATATCTTCTTCTATACTATTTGAATCACAAAGTCCATCAACAAAGAAAAGCGCTGCTTGTATTTTTTTCCCAATTAAAAAATTTCTTTGTAGAATATCATCGCTTTCACCGACAATATTTTTTATGGACTTTACCGTTTCTTCTAAATCTCCATTAAGTACCATTGTATAATCATGCCCTTGTCGTACGCTTTTTCCATTTAATTTTAAAAAGAGTTTCTTTAGCATTATTTTCTCCTAGCTCAACCGTTCTTTTGTCATATAATGCCTAATCTTAGCTTTTACATCAATGTTAATAACTGCTTTAGAAAAATAGCCATCTTTTCCATCCCACTGATCCTCAATTTTCTTCCAGTATGGATAATTCTTCTTTTTCACGGAAATATATAGTTTAAAAATATCAGCATGAAATTCTTCTTGCATCTTTTTCACTATTTTTTCCGTTACGAACTTTATTTCCTCTTCTAAAGCTTTCTCGAGTTCTTCTATCGTCGCTTGATCACCAATCTCAACTCCTTCTAACCAGTTCTCTACGAATGTACCCTCGGTTTTTATTCTAATCTGGAAGTGGTCAGTTTCATTTTTTCGCATATAATCAATTTCAGTATCCATACCATCAAGCTCATAAACAAATAGATTCTCTTTAAATCTAACCTCGATAATGGCATTTTCAGCTTGACCTAAAATATAATTATACCCTTCAAGATCTTCTTCACCTAACCAACCAATTAATTCATTTGTCTTTCCAAGAAATACCCCAGCCCCTGCAATGATAAGGTCTTTTCCTTCTTTTGCAGTAATTCGCGGAATAATATAACTTTTTTCACCAATGACAGCCCCTCCTAATTCACCAATCTCTACTGGGAATGGCAACCCTTGATGTGCTGGATAATTTTCTTGGATCATCTTCATCGATAACGCAGGCATCATTTCTAAAGGCAGTTTCTTTTCTAATACCTCCTCGGCTTTCCCTTTTGAGACATACATTAACGTTCTTCTGCGCATTTCATGATCTCTAATATATAAGTCAACCATTTTACCAATGGTACCTGTTCGTGCAATTTTTTCATTAATTATGATTAGTTTTAAATGTTCAAAATTTAAACGCCGACTTCTTCTTGCAGCTATATTTCGAACGATTTTAAAATTCGTTCGCCCTACCGAACTCACATTAAAATAGGCCTTTTCTTCAGTTTGTCGGCCTTCAGTTATCGTACTTGGAATAACAATCTGATATGTCGTTTTAAATAGTTGTTCAGGCTCCTTGCCTGTTTCTCTTTTAAATTGGCCTTCGTATTTTTCCAACTCCTCCTCTTCTAGGGGATCGATAGCTAACGCCATAACAATGCTAAGTTCTTCAATTTCTTTTCGATCCCAGCAAGACGTTAATAGGAGTAGGCTTACTAATGCTACCAGAACTATTCTAACCACCTTAGACCACCTCGCTTTTCTCTTTTTTATTGCGTTTCTTTTTAAAGAATACAAATAAATAGCCTGAAACTAAGGAAAAACAGGTAAGACCTAGTCCAAAATACGATATATAATCACCTAATAGAAATGCCTCTTGTACAGAGTTAGGTACAAAAGTAATAACATAAGCAAAACCCGCTAGACAAATTGCAATACTCGACAATCTTCCTTGCTTAACAAACTCATCTTTGACGATTTTGGTGGCTAGAAAATGGATGATTGCCATCGTATTAAATATAGACATAATCCAAACCGCAATCATAAATGGCTCAATCCTTTCTACTACCCCTTCAATTATTTCTACTTCCTTTGCCAAAGCAACTAACGGAAATGTAATTGTTTCTGTAGACTCAAAACCGATGACCGTAAAACTTAACAACGTAATGATTAAATATAAAATCGCAATAAAACCGATGCCAACGTTTAACATCGTAGCCTTCAAACCCTGAGGCTTAACGTAAGCTAAAAAGAAAAATAAAATTTCTATGCCTAAAAAGGCAAGTGCAGTTTCTGAAACTCCCATAAAAATCGGAGAAAGTCCTTCAGCTGCAATCGGTAAAATCTCATCAATATTTGCTTGGGGAATATTAAAGACAATGATTATAATTAAAATCATCATAACGATAGGGAAGAACATTAAATTTAAATGAACAATTCCCTGAACACCTTTTGTGACAGCATATGTTGTTGCTAAGAAGATTAATAATACGGAAACTTCCGATGGACTGCGGTCCAATAAATAAATCTTCACAACGACCGATAAAGTTCTAGCTTCATACGCTATTAAAATGACAAAGTAAAGAAGAAACAAAACACTAAATAGTTTTCCGACCCACTTTCCAATATGCTTGTCTCCCCAAAAACCGATAAATGTTTTACCAGGGAAATGCCGGTGAAGACGAACAATGAGAAAAACGATGAACATATTAATAACTGCTCCAAAAACAATTGAAATCCAACCATCAGAAGTTTCAACTGTTGTTGCTAATGCCCTAGGCAGAGTTAAAATTCCAACACCTATAATCATTGAGATTAGTGTAATCGTCATTTCCAACTTTGTTATTTCATAACTGTGGGAGTTCATAACCACTACTCGCTTTCTTTTCTTTGTTCTAACATTTTTCTTTGTTGGAGATTTGTTTCTTCCATATATGGTAATTTAAGCTTTTCATTAACCCAGTCATTAACTCGTTGTAATATTAACAAGCAAATCACCATGCTAATCGCGATAAGCAAAGTTCCCATTTCGGGTATAAAGCCTAATATCCTATCCTGAACGTCAATCATCCGTATCTCCTTAATTTAGATTTCTAGTAGTAGTATTTTTCACCAACTACGCTAAAATATGTGTATTTGAGGTATACAATAGAAATTTATTGGTAATTTAACTAGTTTTTAATAACAAGAAAAACTCCACGGATTAAAGTGGAGTTCTTGTTATTCGTCATTCGTCCTATTAATTTGCATTCACAAAAGAAAATTTTACCCTTGCTTGATTAGAAGGATCCCCTTCAAGATTCGTTTGAGGATTAAATGGTTTTACAACATACTCATTTAATGAAAATAGATTGACGTCTTTAACAACATACTCCCCGACCCCATCTACTTGACCAACCTTCATCAATCTACCACTCTTACTAACTTCATAAATATGATAGCGAAGGCGCTCGTCACTTGATGATGTCCAATTTAATCTAACATTTAAACCAAGACCTTTAAAGCTAAGATCTGCTTGTAGGTCGGTGATGTCAACAAGGCGTACAGGTGGTTCAAGATCAAGAACATCGTCTGGCTTGATAAATGCTAACGAACTTCCATCACTGTTTATAATTTCCTTAAATAATTTAGTCGGATATGAGCTGCCTACTGTTAAATAATGATCAGGATCTGTTCGGTCAAAGCCCATCCATAAAGCTCCTACTAAATTAGGTGAATATCCTACAAACCACGCATCCCTTGCAGCACCCTTTACTTCAGTGTAAGAAGTTGTGCCCGTCTTCCCGGCTAACGCAACTTCGACATGACCATGTCGACCTGTTCCATCAGCTACAACCGCCTCTAACATTCTTGTCATATACCACGCTGTTTGTGATGAAAGAACTTGTTGCTCATTATTTATTCTCTTTGCAACTAACTTCCCATTACGATCATAAATTTCATTTATAAAATATGGGTCAACCATTTTACCTTCCTTAGCAAATGGACGGTAAGCTGTCGCAAGTTGCAATGGCGAAATTCCTTCTTTCATCCCACCTAACGCAAGAGCAAGCCCCTCGTCCTCAACTGATATATTCAACTGGTCTAAATAACTTTTCCCTTTTTCAACGGATAGCTCATTTAATAACCAAACTGCTGACGCATTTGAAGAGTCTCTTACTGCATCGTACATCGTTACATTGCCTTCATAGCGATTATTAAAATTTCTTGGTTCATATCCACCGTAATTAATAAGTTCATCTTTTAACAAGCTATACGGCTGATACATCCCTGTTTCTAAAGCCGGGGTATAAACGACTAGAGGTTTTATTGCAGAGCCTGGCTGTCTCTTCGTATAAACACGGTTTAATCCTTTTCGAACATAATTCCGTCCGCCTTGGGCAACGACGACACCTCCAGATTCGTTATCTAATAACACAAGCGAACCTTCAACTTGTTGCTTTGGTCCACCCTCTGGAAAATATTCGGAGTTTTGAAACAACTGGTACGATTTTTCCTGAAGCTTAAGATCCATGGGAACAACTATCGTATAGCCACCTCGTAAAATTTCACTACTAGATAATTGATATAGAGCTTCAGCTTCTTCCAAAACCATATCTATATACGTTAAAAAAGCCGGGTTTTCAGTGATCCGATTAAAATCAATTTTAATTGTTCGTCCTTGAAGTCTTACCGTCTCTTCAGCTGTTAAATATCCTCTTCGTTCCATGACACTTAACGTAAGGTTTCTTCTTTGTTTACTTAACTCAATATTATTGTACGGAGAATAAGTATTTGAAGCTTTTGGCAAACTTGCTAAAAGCGCTCCTTCATCAATTGTTAATTCAGTAACTTCTTTATTAAAATAAAGTTTTGATGCTGCTTGAATTCCATATGCGCCGTGGCCAAAATATATTCGATTTAAATACATTTCAATTATTTCTTCTTTACTATGTCTTCGCTCTAAATTAATGGCAATTAAAACTTCTTTTGTTTTTCTTAGCCAGGACTTTTCATTAGTTAAGAATGTATTTTTCACTAACTGCTGTGTGATCGTACTTCCACCCTCTACTTTAGCTCTACTTATAATATCACGATAAAGAGCTCTTCCAATCGCACGAAAATCAATGCCACGATGATCATAAAATCTAGCATCCTCAATTGCAATAAACGCATTTTGAACATGAAGAGGAACAGATGTAATTGGTACTATTTCACGGTTTTCAACAAATAACTTTGTAATCACTTCACCATTTTGGTCAACTAAAGTCGTATTAGCATCCATGACAAGCTTTTTATTATCAATTGCATAGTTTCCAGCAATGATAATAGTTATATAAAGAGAGAAGCTTAAGATCATCATAATTGAAAATAATAACGCACCTATTAATAACTTGTTTCGCATAAAAGTCCCCCCTCTTCCTTGAATGTAGAATGTAGAATGTAGAATGTAGAATGAGTGTAAGTCGCGCTTCGAAGTTTTTTTCAATTCTACATTTTGAATTCTAAATTTTGAATTGTGAATGTTTTTTTGGGTGATGCTCCGAAGAGAGGCTCAACTAATTTACAATTCATAATTGATAATTCATAATTAGATTTTATCGTAGTTTCGACAAATACTGTAACTAAACGACTTTCTTTTCTATACGAAGCAAGATATCATAATGTTACAAAATTGTTTTCAGTTTGTTAACAATTGTCCATGATAAAATAAAGTGTAAAGTTTAGAGTGTATAGTGTAAAGTTATGTTTATAACACATAGAGGTCTTATTGTCTGGCCTTAAAGATCCATAAAGCTCTACATTTTAAACTCTAAACTCTAAACTATAATGAGGTGTTTACTTTGGTCATAACAGAATTTACATTTATATCGATTTGGATTGCACTTTTTGCAGGAGTCATCTCTTTTTTATCACCTTGCGTTTTTCCTCTTGTTCCTGCTTATTTGGCCCAATTAACAGGTACACAAATTTCTAATAATCAACTTGATGTCGATCGAAGAATGATTATCTCAAGGAGCTTAGGTTTTATTCTTGGGTTCACGATTATTTTCTTACTTTTAGGTGCATCAAGCACATTTTTAGGACAAATATTCATGAAAAACCGCGAACTACTTGAAAAAATTGGTGGCATTATCATCGTTGTTTTGGGGTTACAAATGTTAGGTTTATTCTCAATTAAGATGTTAATGAGTGAAAAGCGTTTACAAACAAAGCCAAAAAAATCGATGAGTTTTATCGGATCAGTCATGTTCGGTTTTGTCTTTGGGGCTGGCTGGTCACCTTGTATTGGCCTTGTATTGTCATCTATCTTAATCTTAGCTGCCCAAAGTGGATCAATGGCGTCTGGAATGATCTTATTGTTTGTTTATTCTATTGGTATGGGCATTCCGTTTTTATTAGTAGCACTTATTTACTCAAGATCGCTAAACAAAATTAGAAAAATAAATAAATTTATTCCAATCATTCAAAAAGTAAGTGGAGGAATCATGATTGTCCTTGGTATTCTGTTGTATACTGGTTTATTTGCTAGACTTTCTGGTTATCTAGCACAATTTATACCTTTTAATTTCTAAAAAAAGATGCCCTAGGTGCTACTGAAAAGTGGTTGCACTTAGGGCTTTTAAAAACGGAGGGTTATCCATGAGAGAAAAATTATTTATAGCTATTGATAACAACTACGATGAAATTATTTCTCTACGTCGCCATCTTCACGAAAATCCTGAACTATCATTTGAAGAAGTTGAAACACCTAAGCTTATTGCTGATTATCACCGGAATTTAGGACATGAAGTTCGTGAACATGTTGGTGGCCGTGGCGTTGTCGCAATCCTTAAAGGAAACAAGCCTGGCAAGACAGTAGCATTAAGAGCTGATTTCGATGCGCTACCAATTCAAGATGAAAAAGATGTACCATACAAATCAAAAATTCCTGGAGCGATGCACGCTTGTGGCCATGACGGACATAGTGCAAGTTTACTAGGATTAGCAAAATCATTAAATTCAATAAAAGATCAACTATTCGGAAAGATCATCTTCATCCATCAACACGCTGAAGAATTAGCTCCTGGTGGTGCGATAGCGATGATTGAAGATGGTTGTTTAGACGGCGTTGATTACATTTTCGGAACACATCTTTGGGCTACTGAACCTTTAGGAAAAATTCAATACAAATCAGGGCCAATCATGGCTGCTGCGGATCGTTTTGAAATTACGATACAGGGCCAAGGTGGTCATGGGGCAAAACCTCATGAAACCAAGGACTCGATTGTTATAGGTTCCCAGATCGTCTTAGCACTACAACAAATTGTTAGCAGACGTGTTAGTCCAATGGATGCTGCTGTCATATCAGTCGGTTCATTTGAAGCTAAAAACGCTTTTAACGTTATAGCAGATAGTGTCAAAATTGTTGGTACAGCACGCTCTTTTAACGAAAAAGTTCAAGACCTACTTGAAAATGAAATCCAAAGAGTTGTAAAGGGTATATGTTTAGCTGGAGATGTTACAGGAACAGTCCAATATAAAAGAGGCTACCCAGCACTTGTCAATCATCACGATGAAGCTATTCAAGTAGCTGCTTTAGCTGAAGATATCCCGGGGGTAATTGAAGTAGAAGATATGATCCCACAAATGGGTGGCGAAGACTTTGCCTACTACCTTCACCATGTAAAAGGTGCATTTTTCTTTACTGGAGCCAAAAATCCAACATGGGAAAAAGCGTACCCACATCATCATCCAAAATTTGATATCGATGAAAACGCCCTCCTCATCTCCGCAAAACTACTAGGAGATTTGGCGTTGTACTATACTTCTGAAATGTAGAATTTAGAATGTAAAATGTAGAATTATTATTAGTAGTGCTTCGAAGATTTAAGAAGAGCTAGCTAAAGAGGAATTAACCTCATTAACTAGCTCTTTTTGCTGCGGAGAATAAACATCAGAAATTTTGCATTCTAAATTTTACATTCTACATTAAAGTTCTCATCCTATACCCATTTTTCGCTGTTTCGCCGAGGACTTCGAGGAAATGATAGTTGGCAAAGGCACCTACGATCGCACCAAATCCTGGAATTAGTTGAAGCAACTTTAATAAATCAATATGATCCCGGTATTCGAGCTGGAATACTTTCCAGTCAATTTCTTCTAAATAGGTATCTTTTTGGGGTAATTGCTCATTGATGTCTTCCCAGTTCTTTAGTTTCTCGAATACTTCTTTTCTTTTTTTATCGCTTGAAAAAGCGAGCTGAAAAAGATATAAGATATATAATCTTTCCCGATAGTCTTTCACATCAAAACCGTAAAGACTAGCTGCTTCAAATAAAAACTTCATTTTAATCGATAGAAGTAAAGGAAAGTCAACCATGCCAAGAAGAATTCCTCCAGCACCAGTCCCTGCCCCTTCTATCGCTGCTGTTTTTTTATATAATTTAATTTTCTCCTGCAACTTTACTTCCCGTTCCTCGAGGGTCGCTTTTTCTAACGGGATAGTTGCCGTCGTATATTCCGAGCCGACCAATGTTGCATAAACCATGTTTTTTATACTCGTTGTAAATAGGTGGTGAACTTTTTCTGGAATCCGATCATTTATTTTTGTTTGAAGTTTTTTGGCGTATTTTTTTGCAAAGAACCCTTCCTTACAAACCTTTCGTTCCCAACGCTGAAGTTCAATTCTTGCTTTTTCTTCATAAAGTTCTGACATTTCGTTCCCTCCTATCCCTTAAATAGACTCTCGGCATTTGCCGAGCCTTGTGGCTCAAGGTTTTCTTGAGCCAATTTATTTGTATCCCTCCTATTTCTAGGTGGGATTTTTACTTTAGATTTCTTTTTCAATTGGGAATTAATTGTTGAAAAATATCATAAAAAAACTAAAAAAACACTTGACTTTTTAGTGCAACCCCAATAATCGCCGAGGAGGAATTGACTTCCTAACAATACGGTGAAATGGGGGATTTAAATGAAACCTGCGCTAATACCACATATCTCATATCAAAACTTCGTTTTAGACCAATTAAATACTCATTACTCAGGCGGTATACTGACTCTCGTACGAAAAGATTGGACTATTATCTCAAAGTTATGGATCACGGATCTTTCTTTTACTACTACTTGGCTTCATGATTTATATTCAGTTAAAGGTCCTGAGCCACGTGATCCTGCTTCCATGCTTCGCTCTTATCTTTTGTGTTTATTGACAAGTCCGACCCTGAGTATTACAGAATGGGTGAACCAACTCCATCGTGTTCCTCTTTACACGATCCTTAGCGGCTTTGAACCTGGGGATGTTCCAGGTGTCGGTACTTTTTATGACTTCTTCAGACGGCTATCAGGTTTTGAGAAGGCTAATGTAAAACCTTTTATTAAGCTCAAACGAAAAAAGAAGAAGAAGAAAAAACCGAAAAAGGGTGAAAAAGCAACTCCTAGAAACCCTGGTATTATTAGAAAATTAGTGGATCGTCATTTACGCAATGGCTCAAAACAAAAACAATTGCCGGGAGATCAATTATACGCGTTTTTTCAATCTCAATTTCTTGAAGTTTCAGCGAGATTGGGTTTGCTTGGGGATCCCCATTCCCTTGGTGTTGTTGGAGATGGGACACCCGTGGAAACAGCGAGATACCCAAGAAGCAAACCTATTTGTGATTGTAGTGCCCAAGGACTAACGAATTGTACTCATCCTCGTCGATATTCTCAACCTGACATCGACTCAGGTTGGGATAGTTCAAGGGAGAGGTACTTCAACGGATATCATCTCTACATGATATCCACTAGCGATAGCCGATTCGACTTACCGCTATATCCACGGCTACATCCTGCTTCCCGGCATGATTCAGTCAGCCTAGTGGTTAGCTCAATTGAATTTTCGCAACGGTACACCTTGGGCACAATTGATAAAATCCTTCTCGATGCCGCACATGATGCAGAACCGATTTACGAATTACTGGACCATCATAATGTGGAACCGTTTATTGATCTTAATGTTCGAACAAAGAAAAACTTCAGTACGGAAAGTGATATTCAAATTTCTCCCATAGGCGTGCCTATTTGTCCAATCGGTAAGGAAATGAAACCCAACGGTTTTGACATATCTCAAAACCGCCAAAAGTGGCGTTGTCCACTAGCTTGCGGATCGAAAAATACATGTTCCACTCCGTGTTCTAAAGCGAAGTATGGCCGCACATTTCATACGTTTAAGCGAGATAATCTTCGTCTGTTCACTAAAACACCAAGATCTTCTGAAAAGTGGAAACTCATTTATAAACGAAGAACTTCAGTTGAACGTTCGAACAAAAGAGAAAAAGTCGATTATCACTTAGAAGCTGGGCGCCATCGCTCTACAAAAATGTGGTATGTCCGCCTATACTCAATCATGATGTGTCAACACATAGATGCTTGGTACAGTAGTCAGAAAGAGACTTTGAACATTCAGGAAATCATCTTTACTAAAAGCGCCTAGACAATTTTTAAAAAATAGAATAACTGTAGGCTTATTTGGTGCATACTTTTTTGAAAACACTATGAAAACACTATGAAAACACATCATTTTACTGTCCTGTTAATGAATTTTCCAGTGAATTTTTTACAAACTCTCGATAAACTCATCATTTATTCCGAGAGTCTATTTAAACATGATTATTTCTTTTTCTATGTAAGAGGACAAAAGAATATACATAACTAACCGTCATCCCAATCACTAAAACAAGTAAAGGTTCAATCAGATTTAGCTTGGTTGCTAAAAGTGTTGCTCCAGTGAATACGACCGTTTTTACAACTAATAAAGAAAATACAACAGTACTAAACGATTTTTTTCTGTCTGTGTAATCAATTGGATACAAATCGATCCAAATTTTTAATAAATGGTGATTCCAAAGTGTTGATAATTGGAGTGCTGACATGTACAAGAAGAGTATTGAAATAAATACCTTTCCAAAGTCAAATTGGACATAAAAGACAAATACAATCCCAATAAGTAATAAGCGTACATAGACGCCAAAATAATCATTTGCTCTTGTAAAAGACTTCAGATATAAATATTTAAAAGTAGACTTTTGATCAAGCGATAGTAAATTAGGTATCAAACTCCACGGTTTTCGTCTACTTACTTTTGTACTCAATTTCGGTACGTCTGTAAACATATTAGCGATTCGATAAAACGACATCACCATTCGTTCTTCAGTTTCAATTAAGAACTCCCATTTCAAACTATGCTGTCTCTTTAGATGTTGATAGTAAAAAAACAATAATAGCCCTTTAATTAAAAAGATGGCAATTAAAAAATAAATAGTGGCACCCGCAAACAGTAAATAGGTCAAAGTAACATTAATTAGAAACCTACCAAGCATATGATTGAAACGGCCACTTGTGAATAATAGTCTACTCTCTTCCCACTGCGCTAATAGGTTCCATGCCTTACTAATAATCAAAATAACAAGCACAAACAAAATTGACTTACCATCATCTAAGATAAAATGGCGATAGAGCGGTGTTAATAGGACGACGACTAGTACAATAACAAAACTTTGTAAAATTAAAGAATAGTAATAGGAAGCTCGAAAATAAGCGGCTAGCTTTCCTTCTATAGGTGATAAAAATACAAGATCTCCTTCTTTTATAAACGACCGTAACCGACTTCTTGTTAAAAGAAGGGCTGTAACAACCGCTAAAAAACTCGTTGCTGGAAACAACTCCGGTAGCCATTTTAATAATTCACTATAATAATAACTTCCGGCAATAATCGCAATATAAATAGCGAATAAAAAGCCACTGTTTCCAATCAAACGCAAATAGCGGATGGCCATATTCCAGTATTCTTTGACTCGTTTACCCCATAATTCCTGAATACTATTCATATTAATCTTCCTTTGTTATCTCAATGTAGATATCGTCTAAAGCAGCATTAGGCATGTTTGTTTTCATCCTTAACTCCTCTAACGTACCTTCTACAATGATTTTTCCATGATGAAGCATAATAAAGCGATCACAGTATCTTTCTGCTGTTGAAAGAATGTGGGTAGACATTAAAATCCCCGCTCCACTTTCTTTCATGTCCACGATATGATTTAGTAATGATTTAATAGCAATAGGGTCTAGGCCAATGAATGGTTCATCTACGATATAAAGAGGTGGATATAGTAAGAAAGCGCACATAATCATTACTTTTTGCCGCATTCCCTTGGAAAAGTGTCCTGGAAACCAATTTAACATTTTCTCCATGCGAAATTCCTTCAATAAATGAGCGCTTCTTTCCTTTAACTCTGCTTCTGTTAGTCCATAAGCCATTGCTGTAACATTTAAATGCTCCTGCAATGTTAAATCCTCGTAAAGTATTGGCGTTTCAGGTATGTAAGAATATGAGCGACGATATTCATTGGGCTCATCAAGAAATCTTTTTCCATTAATACGAATTTCACCTTTTTGCGCTTCCATTAAGCCTAAGATGTGTTTAATTGTTGTACTCTTTCCTGCTCCATTTAAGCCAATTAACCCAACGATCTCACCTTTATTTACTGAAAGAGAGATCTCGTGCAAAACTGGTTTCCCTTTATGGTAGCCACCACTAACCCGATCTAACTCTAATAATTTACTCATCCGATTTCTCCTTAGTTTGAAAAAATTTACACTACCATAATAGTATCAGATTTTCTCTATAATTGGTAATTCCCTAAGTATAATTCTGGTTTGACGTCCACCTCGGACGGACAAAACAGTGAAAAAGTCCACGAATGGGGTCAGACCCCACAAAAGAACAAAAATCAAAAAATGTCCACAAGGGGTGTCTGACACCCAACGTGGACATTACATTAGTTTACTAACCGGTCTGTTTTCCAAAATTCTTTACGGATATGAACTTTTTGAATTTTTCCAGATGCTGTTTTTGGTAACTCCTTTGCAAATGAAACGGATTTCGGTGCTTTAAAATGGGCTAGCTTTCCACGACAAAATGTTAGGATTTCTGCTTCACTCACAGTATAGCCTTCTCTCTTAACGATGACGGCATGTGGTACTTCTCCCCATTTTTCATGTGGGATGGAAACTACCGCGGCTTCTAATACAGCTGGGTGCTCATATAGTACCCCTTCTACTTCAATAGAGGAAATGTTTTCTCCACCACTAATAATGACATCCTTTTTTCGATCAACGATGTCAATGTAACCGCGTTCATCGACAGTAGCCATATCGCCTGTATGAAGCCAACCATTACGAATGGTCTCCATTGTTGCTTCGTCATTTTTCCAATAACCTTTCATGACTCCATGGGAACGAGTAACAATTTCACCAATTTCTTGACCATTTTTAGCTACTTCAATACCTTCATCGTTAATTACCTTCACCTTACAACCAATCATAGAGTAACCTGCTTTTGCTTTTAGACGGTAAATGTCTTCTTTAGGCAAATCAAGATGCTGGCAACGAATTTGCGAAGTTGTTACTAACGGTGAAATTTCCGTCATTCCATACACTTGAATGAACTCCCAGCCTAAGTTTTCTTCAACTCTACCAACAAACGCTGGAGGTGGAGCAGAGCCTGCAATAACGACTCGCATATTTTGCTCAATTTTCGGTTGAAATTGTTTATGATATTCAAGTAATGTATTAAGAACTGTTGGTGCCATATGGGCAATTGTGACACCATATTTTTGAATTTTTGCAAAAATGTTTTCAGGCGAAGCTTTACGAAGCATAACCTGGGTTGCACCATTAGCTGTGTAATAAAATGGAGAACCCCACCCGTTTACGTGAAACATTGGCAAAATGTGCAATAAAGTATCACGATCGGAAACTCGTAAATGATGCATCGTCGTTAACGCATGTAAATAGTTATTACGATGTGTTAGCATTACACCTTTTGGATTACCAGTTGTACCACTCGTATATAACAAGCTTGCTACATCTTCTTCTTCAACGATGGCTCGGGGATAATCTAGGTTTTCGTACTGACTTAGCCATACATCATAATTGGTAAAGTGACTCTCTTCAGTCTTACAGTTATGGACAAGAATTTTTTCAATCGATTTAAGTTCAGGTACGATAGGTTCAATTAAATGGAGTAGATCTTGATCAACTAACAAAATCTTGCTTTCGCTATGGTTTAAAATAAATGTATAATCATGTGGTTGTAGGCGGATATTTAAAGGAACCATTACAGCACCTAATTGAAAAACACCATAAAACCCTTCCAACATTTCCAATGTGTTAGGTGCTAAGTAAGCAACTTTATCCCCCTTTTGCACTCCTAAATTTGCTAATCCATAGGAAAGTTGATTTACTCGTTCATTTAATTCACGGTAAGTAATTGTTTTATGTTCATCAATAACAGCAACCTTATCTCCATACAGAGCGACCGCTCGGTCTAGAAAGTCTGTAACTACTAATGGCACATGCATAGCTGTAAGCCTCCCCTTTTCAATTTATTATTTGAATATTTTTAATTTTATAAAATTATACCATATTTGCAACCAATAAAATTCATTATATTGTACTTTTTGTGAATTTTTAATACATATTTATCCAATTAAAATCGCATTTTCCACGCTTTTATGATAAAATGTGGAAAAATTAGATAATCTCTCGCGAAATAGGAAACAATGGTCTAATAAGGTTTAATAAAAGTTCTGAAAGGATGATTACAATGTCTAACCATGACAACTGTATTTTTTGTAAAATAGTAAATGGAGATATTCCAATAGCAAAAGTGTATGAAAACGAACATGTCCTTGCCTTTCTCGATATAAGTCAAGTTTCAAAAGGACATACCCTTGTAATCCCTAAACTCCATCAAGAAAATATTTTTGAATTGAAACCTGAAACTGCTAAGGAAGTGTTCGGTGTAGTTCCTAAGATCGCTAATGCTATTAAAGAAGCTTTTCAACCACTCGGTCTTAATATTGTAAATAATAATGGTAAAGCTGCTGGACAAACTGTTTTCCACTATCATTTACACCTTATTCCTCGATACGGAAAAGGAGATGGGTTTGGCGCAGTTTGGAAGGACCATAGTAGCCAGTACACAGCTGAAGCTCTGCAGACAATCGCAAAAGAAATTTCATCTTCTCTTAAATAATTAGCTGGCTTTAAGCTAGCTTTTTTTTTCCTAAAAATGACTTTAAGAATGACATAAATGATCTCCAATAAACATTCTAAAGGAGCCTACTTTTACTAGAAGGATCTCACAGACTAAAATAAGTAATTACATTAGCATTAATTTTGTGAATAATTCAAAAAATGATAGCTTATTAGCTAGATCCCATGGTAGGATAAAAATATTATTTTAACCATTTAACGTGTAGATATATTATACGCGTTAAGCTAAGGAGTGGAAACGGTGAAAAGAGCTTATAATTTTAATGCTGGGCCTTCTGCATTACCTTTGGAGGTCTTACAACAAGCACAAGAAGAATTATTAAACTATAATGAAACTGGAATGTCTGTCATGGAGCTAAGTCATCGAAGTAACGAATTTGAAAACGTTCATAACGAAGCCCAAAGCTTATTAAAACAACTTCTTAATATTCCTGATACTTATGAGGTTCTCTTTTTACAAGGGGGGGCTAGTTTACAGTTTTCAATGATCCCGATGAACTTTTTAAATGATGAACAAATAGGTAATTACGTTTTAACTGGTGTTTGGTCAGAAAAGGCATTAAAGGAAGCGAAAATATTAGGTCGTTCGACTGCCATTGCTGCTAGTTCAAAAGAAACAAATTATGATCGCATTCCAGATTTATCCGAATTGAATTTAACCCCTGACGATGGGTATTTGCACATTACGTCCAGTAATACAATATTCGGTACCCAATGGAGGGAATTCCCAAGAGTAAAAGGTGATTTGTTAATCGCTGATATGTCCAGTGATATCTTAAGTAAACCTTTGCCAATTGAGAACTTTGCCATGCTTTATGCAGGCGCTCAAAAAAATTTAGGACCGTCTGGAGTAACTGTTGTGATCATTCGGAAAGACTTACTTGCAACTGTTCCAAGTCACCAAATACCGACAGTACTACGTTATGATACACATTCAAAAAATAACTCCTTATACAACACACCACCAACTTTTTCTATTTATATGTTGAACAAAGTATTGCAATGGGTTAAGGACCGTGGTGGAGTAGCAGAAATAGCAAAAACAAATGAATTAAAAGCCGCGCTTATTTATGATGTCATTGATGAAAGTAATGGATTTTACAAAGGGCATGCAGTTAAAAATAGTCGTTCACTTATGAACATTACTTTTAATTTACAAAGTGAAGACCTTAGTAAGAAGTTTTTATCAGAAGCAAAAGAGGCAGGATTTGTTGGCCTAAATGGACACCGCTCAGTTGGTGGTTGCCGAGCATCAACATACAATGCAGTTCCTTATGAAGCATGTAAAGCACTTCAACAGTTTATGCTAAACTTTAAGCAGGAAAATCAATAAACCGAATTTCGAACAAAACTGTGTATGTACCTTTCCAACGACTTCCTTTACTTCGCTGTAGATTAGCCGTAAAGTTTTTTGAAAATTTGTCGTTAGAAATCATAATTTTTTTAAAACTTCCTTACCCAACACTGTAGTAGTAAACAAGAATGGCTAAAATACAGCTAATAGAGCCATATAAGCCAAGCAAACTTCCATACCTAATATACTTTCTCTTATCTTCAACTTGGTTTTTCAACTTTTTCACAAAGTAAAATGTATGAACCATGCCATAAAAAAACAGTAGAGCTAAAGAGAATAAACCAAAGATAAAACCATACATGAAATTCCCTCCTCTTTATGCATCGTTTATTATAATATTATTACTGTGTTAAAAAGAATATTATTGAAATATTATAATTATATTCAAACCTTAGCGAAAATGTGATAATCTAATAAAAAAACGGAAACCTCTAATGAGGAAAGGAATGGTGAAAAAAATGAGTGGAAAATCTTTATTTTACGGATTTATAACAGGAAGCATTATTGGCGGTGCAATTACGTTGTTATCTACTCCAAAGTCTGGGGATGAAGTGCAAAAATTATTAGTTAGTAACGTTAATAACCTCATGCACTCACTTTCTAATGTAAAAGAAAAAACGGTACAACTTAAAAGTCAAGTTGAATCAGTTGCTAAAGAAGGAGCTTCAACAATAAAAACAGTTTCCACAGACGTGAAAAATTCAATTTCAGAGTGGAAAAGGGATGTTGAACCTACAATGAACGATATTCAAAAAAGCATACAGGAACTTCATGAAACAATTGATCAACTTGAGAATGAAATTAAGAGACCATTATCCTAAAAAGACGTTTCTTTGTTTCAAAGGTTTTACAAACAAGCCTATATTACTAACATAAGAACCAAGTTGGCTTCCTACCATCTTATTGATGGCGGAAGCCTTAGCTTTATCTTTGTAATTCGACATAAATAAAGGAATAAAGTGTTCTAAGTGATATTAGGGCGTTTTTAATTTATTAATGTTACTATTTCAATAGTATATTTTTCCTTTAGAGCCTTAATGTACTGAATGTTGTCAGAAAAATAAAATAAATTAATATTTTATATTGTTATAGCATTATAGAATGTGCTATTATAAGAATAACATTTTACTGAAAAAATAATGAATATTCAAAATTGATTTACTTTTTGTATTATAAATTATATTTATACGGAGGTTTTATATGGATAAGAATGCGCCATACTCCATTAAACAGTCAATAATATTTGCTCATAAAGTTGCCCAATTAAGCAAAGCTTTATGGAAATCCACTGAAAAGGATTGGCAAAACTGGATTAAGCCGTTCAATTTAAATATTAATGAACATCATATTCTGTTAATTGCTTATCAGCTTGAAGGAGCTTCCATTTCAGATATCGCAAAATTTGGAGTTATGCACGTTTCTACTGCATTTAACTTCTCAAAGAAGTTGGAAGAAAGAGGTCTATTAACTTTTTCGAAGAAGCAAAACGATAAGCGAAATACTTACGTTTATTTAACTAGTGAGGGTGAAAAGTTACTTCAAGATACATTAGAAGTGTACGATCCTAAAAGCACTGGGATTTACGAAGGTTCATTACCTATTAAAGAATTATATGGAAAATTTCCAGAATTCTCAGAAGTAATGACAATTGTTAGACATATTTACGGTCCAGATTTTATGTTGATCTTTGAAAAGACTCTGGAAAAAATGGAAGCAGACTTTACTGAGGAAAATGGAAAATTAGTGGCAAAACCTAACGTTAGCCTAAAGAGCGAAACAAACTAAGGATTTCTAATGATTTTTTTTAATTCTGCCATCAGGTCACGGTAAATATTTTGCTCATAAAGTGCATCAATCGTTTCATGTGGCTCTAACTTATAATTGAGCATACCAACAAAATGTGTAAGAAGAGGGAGGAATGTCACAAACCCCTCTTCTTTTTGTTTTTTTAATTCATTATTCAACTTTGTACAAAGCAGGTAAATGTCCTCCACCTCACTTTTTGAGAGTTCATTATTTATAATAAGGGCATAAAACGGGTAGGCGTTATTCATTACTGTAAGAAGAATTTCCTGATAAAATTCTAGTCGTTGTAGTTTTTCTTCATTAGATTCCATCATGATCTCCTTTCTAGATTAAGCTATCTTTTTCGTCAACCCATATGTTTTTACTATTTGCTTTATTTTACTTGTGAAACCAACTCAAATTCAATCATCAAAAATGCTATTTTCCAAACATTTCTTTCACCTTTCATATTCACACTCCTTTTTATTTTAACGTATTGTCAAAACTTTATATAGAAATAGGCTATTAAATCCTAGCTTAGAGGGCTTTATAAGCAAAAAACTTGCCACCCCCAGAATTCTAAGGTATTAGTGAGGTAACCACACACACACAAATCCCAAAGAAAGAGGAAGTGACAAGTTGTTACCTCAAATTATAACCTATTTACTTACTTTTATAAACTACCAAGAACAAGTCATTCGAACATTGCTTACCCTACTAATCGGGAAAAGCATGTTTGATAAACCGACTGAAGCTCCAGTTAATAAACCTTATCGCAAGCTTCAAGTTGATGATCTACCGATCATTGAAGTTCCCCAAAAACTAGATTTTAGACTTTTATTATCTGAACACCTGGAGACTAAGGGGAAGCCTCTCAAACCAGTACAAAGACGATCGAAGTCAACACCCGTTCCTTTATCAATGAAATGTCCTACGTGTGGTGCTCCAGCAGATTACTTGTATGCGAACAATGGAGCGAAAGGACAATATCAATGTAAGGTGTGTTCGTGCCTTTTCAGTGAGAAAAACCGTTATCTCAAGGAAGCAATCCTGAAATGCCCTCACTGTTCAAAAACACTCGAAAAAGTGAAGGAAAGAAAAGACTTCCATGTGTACAAGTGTAAAAACGACGCTTGTTCTTATTACCAACAGAAACGTAATGCGATGACTCAAAAAGAGAAAAATCGGTTCAAAGAAGATCCTCAAGCCTTTAAACTTCGCTATATTTACCGCCAGTTTCACATTGATTTTCAACCATTAGCGAAGCATTCACCAAAGAGACCGAGAGTTGATCTATCAAGAATTTATGTGTCTCCACATACGCTTGGACTGATTTTGACTTATCACGTCAATTATGGACTTTCAGCCCGTAAAACAGCAGCGTTGATGAAAGATGTACATGGTGTATCAATTTCTCATCAAAGCATTTTAAATTACGAAAATAGTGTGGCATTGTGGTTGAAACCTTATATTGATCACTATCCTTACGAGCTTTCAGATCAATTCTGTGGTGACGAAACATACATCCGCGTAAATGGCCGTTGGCATTACCTGTTTTTCTTTTTTGATGCCGTGAAGAAAGTCATTCTCTCTTATCCTGTGTCACCCAATCGAGATACAGCTACGGCTATTAAAGCGATAGACGAAGTGTTGTTAAAGCTTAGGAAAATCCCAGAAAACCTAACTTTCGTTGTCGATGGCAATCCCATTTACTTATTAGCACAACACTTTTTTGCCCAGCATCAAATCCCGTTTGAGGTGATTCAGGTAATTGGCTTAACCAACGAAGACGAGGTATCAAAGGAATATCGACCTCTCAAACAAATTATCGAGCGGCTAAATCGTACCTTTAAAGGAAACTATCGATCCACTCATGGTTTCGGGTCAGAACATGGTTCTGTTTCTTTTGTGACCTTGTTCGTTGCTTACTTTAACTTTCTAAGACCACATTCAGCTTTAGAAGGGAAAGTACCAGTAACGCTTCCTGAGCTAGATAAGCTTCCAAACATGCCTGCTAGATGGACAACTCTTATTGGTCTTGCCCAGGATTGGATAAGTAAGCAAACTGCCTAACTTTTGTTTAGCTGAGCCCTTCCTAGCCATCGGCGGAGCGCACTCTTGACAAACCGAACTTGCCAATGGTTTAAAATGGAAATACCAAGGGCTTATTTAGCTATGCCTTCTTTTGTCCTCTTCGCCCTTGTTAAACCTCTCGCTAAACCATTGGCGTGTTTGTCAAGAGCGATGGCGGGTGTCTCAGCTAACCAAAATGGTAGTATGTGTCAGAGATCCTTAGTTTTCATAGAACTTTTGACACTACCTATTTTAACGTATTGTCAAAACTTTATATAGAAATAGGCTATTAAATCCTAGTTTAAAGGGCTTTATAAGCAAAAAACTTGCCACCCCCTGAATTTTGTAGATAATTGAGGTTACCACACACCCAACATCCCAAAAGAAAGGAAAGTGACAAGTTGTTACCTCAAATTATAACCTATTTACTTACCTTTATAAACTACCAAGAACAAGTAATTCGAACGCTCCTTACCCTTTTAATCGGGAAGAGCATGTTTGATAAACCGACTGAGGCTCCAGTTAATAAACCTTATCGCAAGCTTCAAGTTGATGATCTACCGATCATTGAAGTTCCAAAAAAACTAGATTTTCAAGTTTTATTAACCGAGCATCTTGAGTCTAAAGGTAAACCTCTCAAACCAGTACAAAGACGGTCGAATTCAACACCCGTTCCTTCATCAATGAAATGTCCTACGTGTGGTGCTCCAGCTGAGTATTTATATGCGAACAATGGAGCGAAAGGACAATATCAATGTAAGGTGTGTTCGTGCCTTTTCAGTGAGAAAAATCGTTATCTCAAGGAAGCAATCCTGAAATGCCCTCACTGTTCAAAAACACTCGAAAAAGTGAAAGAAAGAAAAGACTTCCATGTGTACAAGTGTAAAAACGACGCTTGTTCTTATTACCAACAGAAACGTAATGCGATGACTCAAAAAGAGAAAAATCGGTTCAAAGAAGATCCTCAAGCCTTTAAACTTCGCTATATTTACCGCCAGTTTCACATTGATTTTCAACCATTAGCGAAGCATTCACCAAAGAGACCGAGAGTTGATCTATCAAGAATTTATGTGTCTCCACATACGCTTGGACTGATTTTGACTTATCACGTCAATTATGGACTTTCAGCCCGTAAAACAGCAGCGTTGATGAAAGATGTACACGGTGTTTCAATTTCTCATCAAAGCATTTTAAACTACGAAAACAGTGTGGCATTGTGGTTGAAACCGTATATTGATCACTATCCTTACGAACTCTCAGATCAATTTTGTGGTGACGAAACATACATCCGCGTAAATGGCCGTTGGCATTACCTGTTTTTCTTTTTTGATGCCGTGAAGAAAGTCATTCTCTCTTATCCTGTGTCACCTAATCGAGATACAGCTACAGCTATTAAAGCGATAGACGAAGTGTTGTTAAAGCTTAGGAAAATCCCAGAAAACCTAACTTTCGTTGTCGATGGCAATCCCATTTACTTATTAGCACAACACTTTTATGCCCAGCACCAAATCCCGTTTGAGGTCATTCAGGTAATTGGCTTAACGAACGAAGACGAGGTGTCAAAAGAATATCGACCTCTCAAACAAATTATCGAGCGGCTAAATCGTACCTTTAAAGGAAACTATCGATCCACTCATGGTTTCGGTTCAGAACATGGTTCTGTTTCTTTTGTGACCTTGTTCGTTGCTTACTTTAACTTTCTAAGACCACATTCAGCATTGGAAGGAAAAGTACCAGTAACACTTCCTGAGCTAGAAAAGCTTCCAAACATGCCAGCTAGATGGACAACTCTTATTGGTCTTGCCCAGGACTGGATAAGTAAGCAAACTGCCTAACTTTTGTTTAACTGAGCCCTTTCTAGCCATCGGCGGAGCGTACTCTTGACAAACCGAACTTGCCAATGGTTTAAAATGGAAATACCAAGGGCTTATTTAGCTATGCCTTCTTTTGTCCTCTTCGCCCTTGTTAAACCTCTCGCTAAACCATTGGCGTGTTTGTCAAGAGCGATGGCGGGAGCTACCACCAGATTAATTGGTAGAAAGTGTCATCAGCCTTTAGTTTTCATAGAACTTTTGACACTACCTATTTTAATGCAAATGCTATCTTTTTTATCAAATATTTGATAAAGTTATAGATGGTATCCTACTAAATGGAGGTAACTAATGCTGATTTTTTATTTTCCCTTTGCTCTTTTTATTCTATTTATGATTAATTCTATGACAAATACTTTATGTCTTCAAAAAGAAATTCCTGAAGACAAACAACCTAAAGTGTTTCGTACAATAAACGTATTAATTACAATATTATTAACATCATCATATATAAAAATCCTCTTCACATAAAGTGAAGAGGATTTTTAATTTCATTAGGAAGATTCTACTTTACTACGCTTTTCTAATTACTAAGCCCAAGAAGCACCTATAATAACTAAAAGAATAAACAATACGACTAGTAAAGTGAAACCTCCAGCGTGTGCGTGACCCATGATTGTTTGCCTCCCTTTCAACGTTTACGATATCCTATGCAACAATCCATAAGAACGAATGGGCGTTTACCTATCAAATTATTATATCTAACTTTATTTATGGTTGTTGGGGGAAGTTGTCACATATTTTTCTAATGTAATATTTTTCATTTTTATTGTATTTATGCTATAGTAATCATTGTCCCATAATTAGAAGACAAGTTTAAGGAGAGTTGTAAACATTATGAAGAAAATAATCACAGCATTAGCTTTAACAAGTCTAATTGCCCTTACAGCATGCAATGGTAATGGTGAGACTGATGGAAAAGTAACCGCAGAAATCGAAGGAAAAACAATCACAGAGGCAGAATTTGTTGAGGCGTTAAAAGAAAAACACGGTGAAACTGTCCTCTTATCACTAGTTCAAGACAAAGTCTTTAGTGCACAAGCTGAAAGACTTAATATTTCTGAAGAAGACATCGAAAGTGAACTAGCTAAAGTTCGAGAAGCTTACGACCTAACTGAAGATGAAGATTTCTTAAACTTCTTAACGATGCAAGGTTTTGCAAGTGAAGAAGATTTCCGTGAATTAGTGATGCAGCACTTAGTTGTTCAAAAGGTTGCTGTAGAAGGAGTGGTAGTTACTGAAGAAGAACTACGGGCAGCCTATGATGCTGGTAAAGAAATTGAAGCAAGCCATATTTTAGTTGAAGATCTTGAAACAGCCCAAGAACTTTTAGCTAAAATTAATCAAGGTGAAGATTTTGCGGAATTAGCACAAGAGTATTCAATTGACCCTGGAAGTGGTGCAATGGGTGGCAGTTTAGGTTCTTTTGAACGTGGAAGAATGGTACCTGAGTTTGAAGAAGCTGCTTTCTCACTTGAAATTGGTAAAATTAGTGAGCCAGTCCAATCTGACTTTGGTTATCATATTATTAAAGTAACAGACCGAAAACCATTTGAAGAATCGTTTGAAGACGTAAAAGATGACTTAGAAGAATTGCTTGCAAGAGGACAAGCACGCCCACTTGACGAAGTTCAACGTGAGTTAATGGATAATGCAAAAATTCAAATTAAAGATGAGCAGTTTAACCATCTTTTTAATAATTAATTTCAATAAAAACAGTGTGTTTCCAGTCGGAAGCATACTGTTTTTTATCTATTTAGGTAGGTTCCCTGTTAACGTAATCGAAAATCCATCTTCGCCTAGTACGAAAAAGCATCATCCTACATACAGTGATTAAGAGGATAGTTACCTCATAAAAATATTTGAAAGGATGATTAATCATGGCAGGATGTTATCCAGGAACAGGAGCAACAGGTTTTGCGTTAATTCTAGTATTGTTTATTCTATTAGTAATTATCGGTACAGCGTACGTTGGTTACTAATTAGAGGTATGAAAAAGGAGCTGATTTTATGTCAGCTCCTTTTCGCTATTCATTCATTAATTGTTTATTTTCACGGCGCTTACGGATAGGCTCCATAAACGTTTCTCCCTCTTGCTCGATCCAACGTTGCTCAACTTCTCGATCTTCTTTTGTATACTTAAATGAAAGATACCCACTTACTATAATCCCACCAACAATAAAGTAGATCCACCAAGGACTAGCTTGTACTTTTGCTGCTATAGGAGTTACTAACAATAACAACCTTACAATAAATAATATTAAAAAACCACCTATTAACGCACCAACAAATTTAACCGGATTCATATAATCACCTCTATTAATAGTTTTGTAATAGTAGTCTATTCTACTCTATTAATAGATATGCCTACTTAATTTAAAATGTAAAATGCAGAATGTAGAATTTATGTAAGAAAAGCTTCGAAGCTAAGGCATACAACATTTTACATCCTACATTCTGCATTAATCTTGAAAAGTAGGTTTATAGAAACTGCGGTTATCCATTGCGTATACTTTTTCGCTGAATTCGCCTGGTTTCACTCTTTCTAGTGTCCGATCTAGCATATTCATTTTTGCGTCAATGTTATCAATCATATGAAGCATTTCTGCTTCGCGAATTAATGGTGCTTTAGGGCTGCCCCATTCACCTTTGGAATGATGACTAAGTACAAGATGCTGTAGGATCATTACTTCTTCACTATCAATTCCTAATTCTTTAGCAACTTGGCCAATCTCATTAACCATAATTGAGATGTGACCGAGAAGCTTTCCTTCTAGTGTGTAGGTTGTTGCTACCGGTCCTGATAACTCGATTACCTTTCCTAAGTCATGCAAAATGACTCCTGAATATAAAAGATCGGTATCAAGTGTTGGATATAAATTTGCGAGAGCTTTTGCTAAATCTAACATTGAAACAACATGGTAAGCTAGACCAGACACAAATTCATGATGATTTTTAGTCGCAGCTGGAACTTCTATAAATGCCTCACGGTGCTTTTTTAACAAGTGTCTAGTAATTCGTTGAATGTTTGCATTTTTCATTTCAAAAATATACTGAGTGATTTTTTCTAGCATTTCCTCTGGGGCAAGTGGTGCACATTGTAGGAAATCTGCTAGCTTCACATGGTCCATTGGAGTTGTAGGTCGAATACCCTTAATCTTAAGTTGTTGCTTTCCACGGTAATCATGGATATCACCTGTGACATGAATAATAACACTACCAACAAATGTAGTTTCATCTTCAGTATTGCAGTCCCATAGTTTTGCTTCTACTTCTCCAGTATGATCTCCTAACATCAATGTTAAGAATGGTTTACCGTTACTGGCTAAACCTTTTGTGGCAGATTTTATTAGTAAGTAACCATCAATCTTTTCTCCTGTTTCATAATGAACGATTCCTTTTCTCATAAATACACCTCCAAATCTTGGCTATCACTTAAAGATAAATTTCATAATTCTGTGCTATCGCCATTAAGTAGTTTTATATGGCTCTTTTTTGATAATTATGAAATTCACTCGGGTAAATAGATTTTAAAACTAACGCCATCTTCCTCGTTTTTCACAGTTGGATAACCACCGTGGAGTTCTGCTATTCGTTTAACGATTGCTAATCCTAATCCAAACTGACCTTTATTTCCTTTTCGAAACGGTGTAAAAATATGACTAAGCTCTTTAGAAGGTATATGCTCGCCGTTGTTTTGGACGGTAATTTCTAGTGTCTCGTTTATGACCTTTGCTTTAATCCATATCGTTGTTTCCGCGTAGCGGAGGGCGTTTTCTACTAAATTTTCAAGTAATATTTGAATTTGTTCTCTGTCTCCGATGAACTTCACATCCGCACCTTCAACAATAAACTCCAGATCATTTCGTTGCACTCTATAACGTTCTTGCAATTGATATGCAATAGAGCCAAACACAAGTTGATCACGTTGAATAATTTCTTCTTTCACGGAATCAAGCTTTGTAAAATAAAGCATGTCTTTCACTCGCTTTTCCATTCGGTTTGTTTCCTCGATAATGACATCCATTGCTTGTTCAATGTTTTCTTGAGGAAATATGCCATCTTTGACAGATTTAGCATAACTTTTAACGACCATGATCGGCGTTTTTAATTCATGTGAAGCATGTTGGATAAACGTTTTCTGTGCTTTATCATAATTAATTAAATTTTGACGCATTTGTTCAAATTGAAACGATAATTTTTGGAAATCTTGATCACCTCTCCATTCAAAAGGCTCTTGCCAATTACGATTAGAGATCTGCTCAAAATGATTTCCTAGTAAGGTCAGTGGTTGTCTTAAATAATTTTTAAGCCAAAACGCTGGGAAAAGTCCTAATATACTAGCTAAAATTAAAATATAAAGAAGTCGTTCCCAAAGTTGATTTACCATTTGATCACGGTACGAATCCCACATATAGGCGATGTGATAGGCGTCACCAACAACAGTATCTATTTTTAAAGCAACATAAAAAACAGTTGCACCACTATAGGTAAGTTCGTATCTACCTCGATCTGTCCTTTGCTTATAAGCGCGGTCTTTCATTTCTTCTAATACAACTTTTGGTACTGGGTCCCCTTGCAATCTTCCAAAATCATTCACAAAGAAAAGGTGACCTACAGAGCGTTCAGCCTCACGTCTAGCGATAAAATCGATTTCGGTCTGTGGTTGTGATTGTTCATGTGGTGCCTGATAACGATCTTGTTCCTCTTCAATAATCCGATACGTCTCTTCTGTCAATGTACTTTTTAATGAAATAGGGTAAATAACAATTAACAAAAGGGCAACAATTAGAATTAATGAAATAAACGAAAGCCAAATTCGGTGCGTTAAGTTCACATATTTCATGAAGATAAGACCCTGTAGCCAAACCCGTAAAGTGTTTCGACATGCAAGCGTGGTAATTTCTTTCTTACTCTTCGTACAACGTCATCTACAGCCCGTTCTGAACCGTAATAGTCAGATCCCCAAACATAGTCAATGATTTCCTCTCTAGAAAACGCCTTCCCAATTTTTGAAGTAAGAAGAATGATTACATCTAGCTCTTTTGTCGTCATTTCTAATAATTCATTTCCATCATAAATATTTCTCGTTGCTGGATCAATAAAGTAACCATTTAGTTCAATTCGCTTTTGTTCTTCTTGTTGTACCGATTGGGTATAAGCCCTTGATAAAATTCGTTTTACTCGAATAATTAATTCTTCTGGTAAAAATGGCTTCGCTAAATAATCATCACTACCTAACTCAAGACCTAAGACTCTGTCTAAATCCTTATCCCTTGCAGAAATGAAGATAACTGGCGTATCATTCTTCGCCTTAATCGCTTTTAACAATTGGTAACCATCCATATTAGGAAGCATAATATCTAAAATCCATAAATGGGGAGTTGCATGGCTGATCGCGTCGTATGCTTCCTGACCATCAGCAAAATGGTGGACATCCCAACCTTCTCTAATCATATATGCTTTTAAGATCTCTGCTAAGTTTTTTTCATCTTCTACTAAATTTATAATATATTTTTCCAATTATTCTCACCCTTTTACTGAGTATTTGCCATATCTCTATTTTATCGAAAAAAAGAAAAAATCCTACTAGATTTTATCAAACCTTTGCATTTATGAAAAGGTATTCACTTTTAAAGGCTGAGATGGCTGTTCCGTAACATCTAATGAAAAATATTCATTTGAAATTTCTTCAGCCATAAATGGATGACAGGTAAAGAAAATAATTTGATGTTGGTTAGACATTTCTTTAAGTAGTTCCATTGCTTTTAAACGTCTTTTGGCGTCAAAGTTAACAAAAATATCATCTATAAAGATTGGGAAAGGCGTTTGCTTTGAGTGAACTGTCGCTAAAGCTAAGCGTATGGATAAGTAAAGTTGCTCTTTTGTGCCTTGGCTGAGTTCATTTGGTTGAAATCTCAAACTGTCACTACGCTCAACGACTAAACGTTGTTCATTAATAGGCGCAAATAATTGAACATATTCACCATTCGTCATAAAACGAAACATTCTTGTTGCCTCTTTTATAACATGTGGTTGTCGCTCTTTTTCATAAACTTTTTTTGCCTCATCAATTAATAACTGTACAGTTCGATGAAATGCCCATTTTTTTACTTCAGCATTTAGAATTCCCTTTTCATTTTCAAAATTATGTAAAGAACTAGAATAACTGTCTCCTTCTTCTAATTCTTTAATATCTAGATTTATTTTTGCTAACTGCTCTTGTTGGATTTTCCCTTTTGAACGAATTTCATTCATTTGCTTTTCAAGTTGCTCAAGTTTTTCATCAAAATGATCTTTGTATTGTATCACATCTTTTTCTAATTGTTTTAACTCTGCTTCGCTTTCAACGATTGGTGAAAGCTGACTTTTACAACCTCGAAGTTGCTCTTTAATTTGCTGACTTTCTAGCCAAGCCTTACCCTTTTGGCGAAACTCTTCTTCTGTTTCAACGTTTGCCATTTGAAATAATTTTTGTATTTCATTCTTAAATTGACCATGTTTTGTTTTTGTTGATTCGATATTCTCAACAAGTTGCTGTTGCTGATCTAAAAGCCTATTAAGTTGCGCCTCAGTTTCCTGTTCTTTTTTTAGGAAAAGAGATAATCGTTCGATCATTTGAAGATAGTTTTTTGAATCTGAAGAGATTGAGTTTTTTCTACACAAGTTGTCCACTTTGTTTTCAAACTCTTTTACTTCATTATCTAGTATAGCTAACTTTTCATTTAAATAGGTAAGTTGGCGTTGCTTTTGCTTAATTTCCTCCATCACCTTTAAAAGCTTTAAGTAGTGCTGCGCCTCTAGATTTAAAGGGTATTTTCCTTCGGTTGCCCAGCTTTGTAAGGCTTCTTGAAACGAAGCATTCATATAATCCCACTTATCTAATTCCTGACACATATGTTCATACTGCTCATTAACTTCCTGCAAGCTTTGTTTTTTAAAAAATAGTTGCTCCCGCTTCTGTTGGTCTTTTTGAAGCAAATTAATATTGGCAGTTTGATTACTGTGCTCTCTAATTTGAAGTTTAGCAAGAATTTCTTGTCTTTCCATACTAAGCTTTTCTTTTTGCTTCTCTAAATCTGCTATGACCGTTTTAAGCGTGTTTTTACTTTCCCATTTTAAGAAGCCTATAATAATAAGAGTAACGATAACTAGTAGAAAAGCTAAAAATGGTTGGGCATTTTGAAGTAAGAAAAATGCGCCAAGAAAACTCAATACTACAGAAGCTAATAGACTCTCGGAATAAATGATGAGTTTATCGAAGATTTGTAAAAAATTTACTGGGAATTTCATTAACAGGACAGCAAAGTGATGTGTTTTCATAGTGTTTTCAAAAAAGTGTATACCAAATAAGCCTACGGCTGCTATTTTTTAAAAATGACTAGGCGCTCTTAGAAAAGATGATTTCTTGGATGTTCAAAGTCTCTTTCTGACTACTGTACCAAGCATCTATGTGTTGACACATCATGATTGAATATAAGCGGACATACCACATTTTTGTAGAGCGATGACGCCCAGATTCTAAGTGATAGTCGACTTTTTCTCTTTTGTTCGAACGTTCAACTGAAGTTCTTCGTTTATAAATCAGTTTCCACTTTTCAGAAGACCTCGGTGTTTTAGTGAACAGACGAAGATTATCTTGCTTAAACGTATGAAATGTCCGGCCATACTTCGCTTTAGAACACGGAGTGGAACATGTATTTTTTGTTCCGCAAGCTAGTGGACAACGCCACTTTTGGCGGTTTTGAGATTTGTCAAACCCATTGGGTTTCATTTCCATTCCAATTGGACAAATAGGAACGCCTAGGGGAGAAATCTGAATATCACTTTGCGTACTGAAGTTTTTCTTTGTTCGAACATTAAGATCAATAAATGGTTCCACATTATGATGGTCCAGTAATTCGTAAATCGGTTCTGCATCATGTGCGGCATCGAGAAGGATTTTATCAATTGTGCCCAAGGTGTACCGTTGCGAAAATTCAATTGAACCAACCACTAGGCTGACTGAATCATGCCGGGAAGCAGGATGCAGCCGTGGATATAGCGGCAAGTCGTATTGGCTATCGCTAGTGGATATCATGTAGAGATGATATCCGTTGAAGTACCTCTCCCTTGAACTATCCCAACCTGAGTCGATGTCAGGTTGAGAATATCGACGAGGATGAGTACAATTCGTTAGTCCTTGGGCACTACAATCACAAATAGGTTTGCTTCTTGGGTATCTCGCTGTTTCCACGGGTGTCCCATCTCCAACAACACCAAGGGAATGGGGATCCCCAAGCAAACCCAATCTCGCTGAAACTTCAAGAAATTGAGATTGAAAAAACGCGTATAATTGATCTCCCGGCAATTGTTTTTGTTTTGAGCCATTGCGTAAATGACGATCCACTAATTTTCTAATAATACCAGGGTTTCTAGGAGTTGCTTTTTCACCCTTTTTCGGTTTTTTCTTCTTCTTCTTTTTTCGTTTGAGCTTAATAAAAGGTTTTACATTAGCCTTCTCAAAACCTGATAGCCGTCTGAAGAAGTCATAAAAAGTACCGACACCTGGAACATCCCCAGGTTCAAAGCCGCTAAGGATCGTGTAAAGAGGAACACGATGGAGTTGGTTCACCCATTCTGTAATACTCAGGGTCGGACTTGTCAATAAACACAAAAGATAAGAGCGAAGCATGGAAGCAGGATCACGTGGCTCAGGACCTTTAACTGAATATGAATCATGAAGCCACGTAGTGGTAAACGAAAGATCCGTGATCCATAACTTCGAGATAATAGTCCAATCTTTTTGTACGAGAGTCAGTATACCGCCTGAGTAATGAGTATTTAATTGGTCTAAAACGAAGTTTTGATATGAGATATGTGGTATTAGCGCAGGTTTCATTTAAATCCCCCATTTCACCGTATTGTTAGGAAGTCAATTCCTCCTCGGCGATTATTGGGGTTCCACTAAAAAGTCAAGTGTTTTTTTAGTTTTTTTATGATATTTTTCAACAATTAATTTCCAATTGAAGAAGAAAACTAAAGTAAAAATCCCACCTAGAAATAGGAGGGATACAAATAAATTGGTTCAAGAAAACCTTGAGCCACAAGGCTCGGCAAATGCCGAGAGTCTATGCTAAAAAAAGGAGGTTTTTCAAACTACTTTTCGCCGAACCAAATTGTTTTAGTTGACTAGTAATTAGTTGAAAACGATCATCTACGTATTTCAGTTGCACATGTAATTCTTTTTCTGATGATTGGCTTCTCACGCTTTCTTCTAATTGTAGTTTCGTGTTTTCATCTAACAATTCCTCATGTATACTTTCTACTTCTTTTTCTTTGTTTTCAAGGGAGATTCTTAGTTGATCTAACTGTGATTTCAGAGAGTATTCCTGTTGTTTTAGTTTCATTTCCTGTTCAATAAGACTTGTTAGTTTTTGCTCTGTTACAAAACTTGTTTCAAAAGCTGCATTGTTGTAGCCAAGTTTTTCTTGCATCACTTCTAATTCATGCTCTTCAAACTTTATTTGTTGAAAAAGGAGAACCTTTTCATCTCGCTTTGTCTCGTAGACCTTCCTTGATTCTTTTATTTGACCTATCGATTCCTCAAGATTGGTGATATTCTCGTTGATTTGGAGTAACCCTTTTTCTCGATCAATAGTTTGAGACTTTTTCTCAAGATCAATGATCTCCCCTTCAACTAAAACCAAACTGTCGATAAGCTTCTCCAATCGCTGTATGCCATCTTCTGGAAAAGGATCATAAGGGGGCAATAGTGCTAGTCTAGTTTCTGCTATTTTCTTATTTAAAATAATGGGAGCAATTGTTTGTAGCTTTTCAAAATAACGATAACGACGGTTGAGCTCGCCTTCTTCATTACTCCCTTTTTCGATTAAATTAATAATAGAAGTCCGCTCAATAACTAGCTGATTGTGTTGGCTTAGCTTTTGTCTCCACGCATTTAGTTTCTCTTCTTGGGATACTACTTTTTTTAGTTGCTCATTAATAATCGGCTTTCGACCCGTTGGCTTGTATAAATTTTGGATGATTTTTTCATTTTTTTTCTCAATTTCTAAGAGATTATTACGTCCGGAAATTCCTACACCGTACATAAATTTATTTAGTTCATCTGAATGTAACTGCTCCATCGTTTGAAGATCCGTTAAACCAAATGAGTAGATTCCCGAAAAAATAGTTCGATCGATTTCACTTAGTACATGTTTTAATTCTGCCTCGCCACCGATACTTCCATCAGGAAAATAAACTTTTGCATCTCCAGTCGCTTTTCCATGTACTCGTTCAATCGTAACCTTACCAAACCTATCTGTCTCAAGAACAATACTTCCCCCATAGCGACCACCAAGCCTTGGTTCGTAGCGAAGTTCACTTTGTTGTTTTGTAGGAAACCCAAAGAGTATACAACGAATGAACGCCATAATTGTCGATTTTCCAGCTTCATTTTCCCCTAAAAAAATATGTATCGGTTCCGTTGATAAATTAATTTGAAAATCTTGAAAACGGCCAAAACCATAAAGATGTAGTTTTGTTAATTTCATAGTATCACTCGTCCCCTTCCTTAATTAATGCTGTTAGAATATAGCTTTCCGCTTCTACCAGTAGTTGCTTTTGCTCAATCACTGTTAGTGGCGCTAAATATTTTTTTAGCTTTTGATTCCCGTAAACTTCACTTAACGCATTTAATAAAGGGGCCTCCTCACAGTTTATCCGTTCTGCGACGGTAACAATATCACTTAGAAGATGCTGTTCTTTTTTCAGTTGTTCTCTATCCCACTCACCGATGGTTTCTATTTTTTTATCGACGATATAGATAAAATCATCTTTTTCTTCCTGCCCTAAATTTAGCACTTCAATAAATTCATCTATCCCTTCGATGAGATAGTGATGAAGTGGTCCGCTTCCAACAAATTTAAGGATAGCTAATAAATGAACCTCACACTTTTTCACCTCTTGAAAGGCGGCATCACAGCGATTCTTAAGTTCATCGACCGTTTCTATTTTGTCTATTGAGATAATAAGCTCTTCCCAAGTTAATCGAGAAGTAGGAAGAAATGTTATTGCTGACTGAAGTTTACTTAGCTCAACCAAATAACATCCTTTTTCGCCTACCTCTTTTTTATGTCTTCCTTGAACATTACCCGGATAAACAACGAATGGGGCTTCATGTAAAACCTGACGCTTATGGATATGACCTAAGGCCCAATAATCAAAGTCTTTCTCAACTAACTGTTGAACTGAAAAAGGTGCGTAATGATCATGTCCTTCTTGGCCTTCTGCTGTTCCATGAAGAATTCCAACATGAAAATTTGCCTCACCTATTCTTTGATACTCAGCAGCAATATTATCTTTAACTATTTTTTGTGGATAGCTATATCCGTAGAGATGCACGGACAATTGTTCTTTTGTAAATCTATAAAAATGTACTTCATCTTTAAAGAAGAAGACGTTATCTGGCCAAGAAAGAGATACCCAATTTCCTTTTAAATGATCGTGATTTCCATGAATGATATAGCAAGAAATACCATACTGTTGTAGCTTTTCCATGGCTTTTTTTAACTTTGTTTGAGCCTTTAAACTTCGATATTCCCCATCAAAAAGATCCCCTGCTAAAATAACAAAATCAACTTGATAATTAATCGCATGTTTGACAAGCTCTTCTAAAGCGTCAAATGTACTTTCCTGAACGACCTTAAACATTTTACCAGGTAAATCTCGTAACCCTTGAAACGGACTATCTAAGTGCAAATCAGCAGCATGAATAAAGCGAATTTTTTCCATAACTCTCTCCTCCCCCCGGATTTATGTTTTATATATTATACCATTATTGGCAAAACATTTGTTCTTATTCTTAATTAGTGTTGAGCTCAATGTGTTTGGTAAAGGAAACTAAGGAAAACTAACAATGACTATTCAGGGGTGTACTATATTTTGTTCATATATGGGTATATTTCACATTAAGAGATACCATAGATGCTGTACTTCTGCCTTCTCTTCTATTAAAAAAAACAGCATTACCGGGTTCTACTTTTGCGCCTGAGTTTTCCATAAGATAGTAATATCGGGCGCTAATTTATGTTTTTATGCCCGGGATTTCCATAAAATGACAATATCGGACGCTAATTTATGTTTTTATGCCCGGAGTTTCCATAAAATGGCAATATTGGGCACTATTTTATGTTTTTATGCCCGAGGTTTCCATAAAATAGTAATACCGGGCGCTAATTTATGTTTTCATGCCCGTGATTTCCATAAAATAGTAATATCGGGCGCTAATTTATGTTTTTATGCCCGGGATTTCCATAAAATGACAATATCGGACGCTAATTTATGTTTTTATGCCCGGGGTTTCCATAAAATGGCAATATTGGGCACTATTTTATGTTTTTATGCCCGAGGTTTCCATAAAATAGTAATACCGGGCGCTAATTTATGTTTTTATGCCCAGAATTTCCATAAAATAGCAATATCGGGTACTATTTTATGTTTTTATGCTCGATATTACCTAAAATAGAAATAAAGGGTGCTATTTTCTATTTTTCCGCCTGCGAATTTTTATTTGCTTAAATGATAAGAAAAAAGGAGTTGTCTCGTGACAACTCCTTTTTTCTTAATAGTATGGTAATAATGACAGTGCAGTAATTGCTGCTAGTGGTAAAATAAGACGCTGAAAACGGCGGCGTGGCCCATATGGATAGCCGAAACCTGGATAACCAAAGCCAGGGTAGCCATAGCCTGGGAAACCATATCCCGGGAAACCATACCCTGGGAAGCCTACTCCCGCACCATAACCTAAACCAACTCCACCTAATAAACGTTCTTCACTACCCTCATCTCTTTGCATCGCCTCTCCAGTAGGAACTGCTAAATACAAATTTGTTTCGTCTACATTTTCAACAATGCCATCAAAAGATTGTTGATCAGCTGTTTGAACCATTACGTATCTGTGCATATGATTTTTGCAAACGTCGTACATATTGTTTTGTCTATGATACATGCCCATCTCTCCTTTCAACAATATCCTATTCAGGAGCTGGGCGTTTGGTTACGAACTTTTTCAACTCTTTTTTGAAGGAGTCAGCGCCTGATTACGTTTATGGGTCAGGACCCTCTTTCAATTTCAAAAATTTAAGGCAAAATAATTGATTTTAACCCTTTACGGTCTTTACACTAAAAGTACCAACTTTGGAGGTGATATACTAATGAAAGTTTATGTTCTTACTGTATTTGATTCAAAAGGTAAACTGCTAGTAGATGAAAAATTCGAAGCAAACAACGACAATGATGGAAAAAAAATTGGAGAACAAAAACTAGCTCTGTTAAACTATCAAGGTTACACCAGTAGAGTGACTAGATCATCTGGAGGCTTAGTATTATTTCACCAATAAGCGAAGGTGTCGAGTTCTTTTGGAAGCTTAAATAAAACAGGAAGCAACACAAGTGCTTCCTGTTTTGTTATCATAATTATAATTGCATATTCAATTGTTTGCGGAATACCTCTTTTACCATATAGGCGACACCATTTTGATTATTAGAACGAGTTACCCAGTCTGCTTGTTCGCGGATGTGCTTAGGTGCATTACCCATTGCTACACCTAATCCAACTTCGGTAATCATTTCAAGATCATTGTCAAAAGCGCCAATTGCGACCATTTGATTTAAACTAATTCCTAATTTTTTCCCAAGAACATGCAACCCTTTTGCTTTTGAAATCCCTTCAGAAACAATTTCCAAGCCACCCTCAGATGAAGAAGTTACATGGATACCAGGTATTTCTTTCATTAATTCCTCTTTGGCCGTTAAGCGTTCTTTTTCATTAAAAAAGAATGCATGAATTTTTGGCGGCATGATAGGCTCATTTAGTAAGTAATTACTTAATGAATCCACAAATGTAACCGGGTAAAAAACCGGATCACCAATCCCAACTGTCATTTTGGCAACAAGGAAGTTCTTTTGCCTTATTTTGTTCCCAATCGCAAATTTCTCATGCATAACGCGAATATGGCATTTGTGCTTTTCTAAAAGTTCAACAATATGATATGCTTTCTCGTTATTCAACCTTCGTTCAAATATTGGAGCTTCTAATGAAGATCCAACAAACGCGCCGTCATGAGTAATGATATCCGTTTCTAAATCTAAGGCTTTTGCTACTTTTTGCGCTGAAGGAAATGACCTTCCAGTTGCAAGCGTAACATAAACACCTTTTCTCTTTGCAAACTCTACTGCTTCTTTTGTTTGTTTGGCTAAACGATGGTTCGACTGTAACAGCGTCCCATCTATATCTAGTGCTAATAAACGATATGCCACTCTTGATCCCCCTTTTCATAACATTTCACTGTTTGGTAAAAGCCTATGATAAATTTAGGAACAATAGAACAAGTTTGAATGTAGAATGTGGAATGTAAAGTGTAGAGTGTGGAATGTAGAGTTATGAAAGTAACTCAAAGATGTATTAAAAAATTCGCATTAAGTTGTTCGGAATTTATTAAAAGGCTGCCTAGAGCTCCCCCATAACTCTAAACTAAAAAAATGACCCCTAAAGGTCATTTTTTTTATAGTGCTATTCGCCTTCGCCTAATCCGTAAAGCTCTTCTAGTGGCTCAGCGATGATTCTGTTTAGGTCACCGATTAATTGGCTCATGCGTTGTTCTGCTTCCATAAGCTTCCCAATTACTTCGTGCTGTTGAACAAGTTCAAAAACGCTTTGAGCTTTTTGAATTTCTTCTTCAGTAAGTTCCATACCTTGCATTTGCTTTTGTTGAAGCTCCATTTGAATAGCACGGAAGCCATCAAGCATTTGCTTCGCCTGAGCATCAGCATTAACTTTAGCATGAAGTTCTGCTAATTGGTTGAATTCATCACTTTCTTTAAGTACACGGCTAAGTTCATGAGCCTTGTCATATGTGTTTGACATAGTTAAAACCTCCTGATTTTGCCTATCACTTAATCAAATAAGCAATGGCTATGTATTAATTACTCCTTCACGACTATAACACTTTTACAAACTTAATTCATCTCATATGGGAAATTAGCTCAAAAAAATTATAAAAATTCCTTGAAAAAGTCCAATTAACCCACCTAATAAAGCACCTAAATATGTTATTAATTTTAGTTCTCGTCTTGAAATGGAAAGGACCATATCCTCTAGTCGACTGACTGAAAATTGCTCTACTTGATCTTTTACAACTTCTTCTAAATGAAGCTTTTTTAAAAGGTGAACTAATTCCTTTGAAACGGCTTGTCCAATTTTATCCAATGCACGTGGCACAACTTCTTCAACCAAAGGTTTCTCAATAATTGCTGTCCACTCATCAAGCGGCTTATCTAAATAAGCAAGTGGTACGTTTTCCATGATCTTAGCTTGGACATATGTTGCTACTTCCTTTAAATTTATATGTTTTTCTACTTCTTCTACTTTTAGTTGTTTTACTTGCTCCCATTCCTTTTTAAGAAATACTTCGATCAGTTGGTGAGTCCCATCATCACTTAACATTTTCATAATCTCAGGTTGAAGTTTATCAACTAACCGTTCGTTCCCCAAAAACATGGATACCATATTTCCTAATGCGCCTCGTCCCGCTAAAAAGCGATCAACCATATTACTTAATCTCTCAATCCCTTCAGGACTACTAAAATAATTTTTTCCTTTTTCAATAAAAACAACTGTCAGCTTTGGAATATAAGCTTCTACCTTCTCATTTAAATTTTTAGGAATTAGATCGTTTAATGGTAATGGACGAAGCTCATGAATGATTGCATCTGTTCTATTTGTCATCCATTCGTCTAATTTAAGCTGCACTTTCTCTTTGCCATGAGTAATTCCAGCCCACTTTTCAAGCACGTCTTCTAAGGTTTCCTTACTTTGCAGGAAATTTCTTACTTCACCCTGTACCCAAGCTGTCATTTCGTTCATAAAAAACTTATCCTGAAGCTTTTTTTGCAATCCTTCTGGAGTTAATAGGTGATTTACGACGAGCTTACCAAGTTGATCAGCTAACTCT
Organism: Anaerobacillus isosaccharinicus; assembly: GCF_001866075.3. GTDB lineage: Bacteria > Bacillota > Bacilli > Bacillales > Anaerobacillaceae > Anaerobacillus > Anaerobacillus isosaccharinicus. The sequence continues at coordinate 286,925 of NZ_CP063356.1, forward strand.
CCTCTACGCTTTGGAATTAACCCTGGGGTAAATGGAACTCGCCATCCTCCAATATAATAAGCCCGGTAAGGTCGAAACAGCATCTTAATTGCCAGAGAGTTTGTAACCCCACCGATTAAGGCCCCAACTAGCACCATAATAACAATAACAATAAAAACTTCCACTAACGTCACTCCTCTTTCCTTAACAAAGATTCTTCTTCACACATACACCTAAAAATACATAGGATACGATATCAACACATGCCTAATTAATGTAGAATGCAAAATGTAAAATGTAGAATTATTGAAAGCACTGCCTCGTAGCTCTTCTTTCGCCATTCTACATTCTAAATTCTACATTTTAAATTTAATTAAAATGAGTGGTCTAAATGTTCATGAGAAAAGTAATTTTTCAGGTTGATAATAATAGTTGTTTTGATAGTGATCGCATTCAAATATCGCGATCTTTATGTAAGAGTTTTGGATTAAAGAATAGTGAGATCGTCAAGTTTCAATTCGGTAGTCAGGTAGAAGAGGTAACAATAGTTGAAGTTCACTCGTCTAAAGTACCTACTATCGAAATCACACCAGAGCTTGCTGAAAAATTAGTCATTCCTTTTGAAATATTGCCAATACATTGTCTATATAAACAGGATGAGAATACACTTAAATTAGGACCAATCATAGCGTGTATTACTAACCAAATGTACCACGAAGATTTAAAGTTTGGAAGTATGACAACATTTTTTGAAGAATTAGCAAGATTTGCAAAACGTCATCACATTTTATTTTATGTGAAACCTTTAATGAAATGGGAAGAACAGTTTTATGGCCATTCTTATCAACATGAACAATGGCAAAGTTATTTATTCCCTAAACCAGATGCCGTTTATAACCGAATTGGTTCAAGATCTTTCGAAACATCGGCAGCGTATGAACAATTTGCCCAATTTTTACAACAACAAAAAGTAAATTACTTTAACCACTGTTTTTTAGATAAGTGGGAAATCCACGAAGCGTTATCTAGTTTTCCCGAAATAACACCTTACTTACCAAACACAACACTTCTAGATGACTATGACACTTTCGCCGAGAAACTAACACTTTATGATTGTATTTTCGTAAAGCCAGTCAACGGTAGTCAAGGAAGACAAATATTAAAGATTGTAAAAGAAGATGGAGGCTATATTGTTTATTATTCTTCATTCTCTCAGGAGATTTCCACTTTTTTCAAATCTAGCTACATTCTACACAAACGTCTAAAGGAGCGCTTAAAGAAAAAAACCTTTATTGTTCAACAAGGCATTGATCTCATTCGCTTTGATGAAGAGCGTCCTCTCGATTTTCGTATTCTTTGCATTAAGAATGAGGAAAGTCAATGGAAAGTCATTTCTTCTGTGGCAAGGATTTCACCTAAGGAACGTATGGTTTCGAATTTAGCCCAAGGTGGCGAGCAAAAAAGACCATTTGATGTGCTATCGGAACTGTTTGATGAAAAGCTGGCAAAGCAATATGTAAGATTAATGGGTGAGCTAGCCGTTGAAGTAGCAAATTTAATTACCGAAAGCCATGATGGTTTGTTTGGTGAGCTTGGTATCGACATTGCTCTAGATAAAGAAGGAAAGCTTTGGATTATCGAAGTAAACTCAAAGCCTTCGAAAACAGAGATAGATGAACCTAATGAGCGAATAAGACCATCTACTAGAGCTATTATTGCTTATCTAGCTCACTTATCTGGGTATTCTCTGCAAAGAAACTAAAAAGGGAAAAAGGAGAGATAATTCATGGTGACTCTCGGAGTATTAGTAACGAATCTTCTCCAAGAAGAAGATTATTTTACTGCTATGGCGAAAGCTGCTTTTTTTGAGGACGTAAATCTATTTCTTTTTTTACCTAGTGACCTTGATCCGAGCGAAAAAAAGGTAAAGGGGAAATTTTTCTGTCATGAGTCTAACAGTTGGCAAGAAAATCTCTTCGAACTACCTATGTTTGTTTATGATCGCTGTTTTTACGAAAATGAAGAAATCTTTAAAAACCATTTCCCTCTTGTTTCATGGTTAAAGTCTCAGTCCGATATTTACTTTTTAGGCCACGGGCTTCCAAATAAATGGGTTGTGCACACTATTTTGAAAGATGATCATTTAATCAATCCTTTTCTTCCAGATACTAAACTTATTACAAAACCGAGTGTAGTATTTTCAATGTTAGCTAGAGAAAAGTCTGTTCTCTTAAAACCAATAAGTGGTTCCCAAGGAAAAGGTATATTTGTTTTAACGTGTAAAGACAACGGTTATGAGCTTTTTGCCAAGAAAAGCGGAGAACCTTTTCATAAACAAATTTCAAAGAGACAAGTAGAACATTTAATAAACAAAGTTACATCAAAACGAAAGTACTTGGTTCAGCCTTTCTTACAACTAACGAACCAAGATCAACGTCCATTCGATTTACGAATATTTCTACAGAAAAATAAAGAAGGAAAATGGACGGTAGTAGGAAGAGGTATTCGCACTGGAAAAATTGGTGATTACACATCAAACTTAGGCAGTGGTGGCGAAGTTTCCTCTTTTGATGAATGGCTACACCACCTGCCAATGGATGCTTGGCAACCATTTCAACAAACTCTAATAACACTAGTAGAACGTATTCCAAACATTTTAGAAAAAAATGGTCAGCAGCTCTTTGAAGTCGGCCTCGATTTTGGCTTCGCTTTAGATGGGAAGCTTTGGCTCTTGGAAGTTAATTCAAAGCCTGGGAGAAAGGTCATCACAACTTGTTTTCCTGACAAAAAAAATAGTTTGGCAAAAGCACCAATTGACTACTGTTTGTATTTAGATAAGCAAAGAAAGGGAGTTGGAAATTAATGATGCAAGAAGCGTTACCATTAAAAATGGAAGAAAATAATTCAGGAACACTCTACGTTCCTGTCGACTTGTTTAAGCAATACGTGGAACGAGTTCAGTTTCCTAAAGCCATTTCCTTTGGTACAAAAACGATTCAGTGTGAAGTTGCACCACATCCAGATCAGAAAAATGAATATATGATTTCTAAAAACTTATGGGAAGCGTTAATGATTCCACATGAAGGATTAATTCATTTACTTCAAAAAGAAGATACAGTGTTTATTGGACCTTTAGTAGGCATATTCACTGCTGGTTTCACTCAATTTAACTTACGACCTATCGGAGAACGATCTTTATTCTTTGCTAAATTACTTTCTGTAGAAAAGAAGGTTGGCGCTTTTTACTTTGTCTTTGGTGCACACCAAATTGATTGGGGCAACGGGACAGTGAATGGCTATTTTTACACAGCTGACGGTTGGAAACAAATTAAAGTACCTATCCCTAATGTCGTTTATGATCGTCTCCCTAATCGAAAAGTGGAAAACCTCGAGTTTTCTAAACAGGTAAAAGAACGACTTCAAACAGAATATGACATTCCTTGGTTTAATCCAGGCTTCTTTAATAAATGGGATATCCATCAAATGCTAATCAATGATGTGAAAGCTAGTAAACATTTGCCTAAAAGCTATTTTCAGCCTGAATTTACTGATATCCAAAATTTACTTGAGACATATAAGCAAGTTTATATTAAACCTGCTAATGGCAGCCTTGGTTTAGGAATTCAGCAACTAATCCAAAAAAAGGATGAACCTTTCGTCTATTGTAGATTCCGAAACAATGAAGAAAATCGCTTAAGAAGATATTCTTCATTAAAACGATTAGTTCGACGCCAATTTCCATTTGGTTTGGAAGACATGATCGCTCAGCAAGGAATTAATTTATTAAAGTGGAATAACAATCCAATTGATTTTCGAATTCATACGAACAAAGATGAACATGGGAGATGGTGTTTGAGTGCTATCGCAGCTAAAATTGCAGGCACCGGAAGCATTACTACACATGTAAAAAGCGGTGGCGAAGTGAAAACTGTAAAAGAAATCCTTCATGATATTGGCGCAAATCCAGCGATAATAAAAAAACTACATGAAACAGCTTTAATGTTAAGCGAGAGAATTGATCATCATATGCCTGGCTTTATCGGAGAAATCGGGTTTGATATTGGTGTTGACCAGAGTGAACATGTTTGGATGTTTGAGGCTAATTCTAAACCTGGAAGAACGATTTTTTCACACCCAAAATTAAAAGGGGACGATTTACAATCACGGCGCCTTCCATTGGAGTATGCGATTTTTCTATTTAAACAGTCGGTTGAAAAACAGCCAGAACTCGTGAATGCAAATGAACATTTTTTACAATTATGATGAAAATGAGTGGCAAAGTGATCGTGAGCAATCTTTAGGTTTCGGGAAAAATCTACTTCCTATTAAAATCGGTAAGTCCGGTACTAGTTCCTGTTTTCTTGTTAAAAAGCAAAATAAGAAAGTCGGCCCTCTCATTGGTATTTTGGCGAGTAAAGAAGGACGGAACGATTTTTACGGGAATCGTTCTACCTTTAAAAAAATCCAAAATTACTTACAAAAGCATGGTGGGGTTTCCTTCGTTATGACTCCTGAAGGCTATAACGGCGAAGAAAAAATTCATGGCTTTCTCTATGATCATGGAAAGTGGCGAAAAGCTATCTTTCCTCTTCCAGATATTATCTATAATCGAGTTGCATCCTATAAAGCTGAACAATATTTAGATGTAATAAAAAAAATGGCGTTCAATAACGCCATTCCTTTTTATAATCCGCATTTTTTTGAAAAATGGGAAACATTTAAGCAATTGAGTAATAATACATTTTTACTCTCGTATTTACCCAGTACAGCGCTTTTGGAGAATATTGATCAATTGCACTACTGGCTTTTGGAATATAATTCCCTTATAGTAAAGCCCGTTCTAAGCAATCGTGGGAAAGGGATTTCCCTGATTAATAAACTAGAAAATCGTTATAAAGTAAAAACAAATAGTTCGAGTAAGTGTTTCGATAGCATCGAAGCCGTTTGGGAAGACATTAATAAGGATTCAAAGACTATTATCCAACAAAAAGTACAGTTGAAGCAGTATAACAATCGTCCATACGACTTACGAATTTTAGTTCAACGTCAGAAGGATACTTGGGCAATCTCTGGCATTGGTGTCCGCTGCGCGGGACTCGGAGCTATCACTACTCACGTACCTCAAGGCGGAGAAATCCTTTCTTTTGAGTCAGTTAATGATGGTTTAAATTTAGAAGAAATTGAGCTTCTTGCCAGTGAGGTTGCCCACCAACTTGAACTTGCTTACGGCTACTTATGTGAGTTCTCCATTGATTTAGGTGTAGACGAAAATAACCGCTTTTGGATTTTTGAAATAAACTCAAAACCGATGAAATTCGACGAACCGCATATCCAAAAAAAGGCTTTAGATACACTGATCCAATGCTTTTACGATGATGCGGGATTTAGTTAGTTTAGAGTTTAAAGTGTAGAGTGTAGAGTCTTTGTGGGGAAGCTCGATGATACAAAACCACACTTTTAATATTGTGATATATTCCATAAAAATATCGTCTACACTAAAAAAGCTCGAGACTGCCCCACAGTCTTCGAGCTCTTTTACTCATCTCTGAAACACCCTCACAACTTTAAACTCTACATTTTACATTACTTTCTAAACTCAATCTTCAAATTCTACATTCTACATTTTACATTCTACATTCTATTCCTTACACGAAAAAGCCTGATCCCGTTTAATGTAACGAGGATCGTTGCACCCATATCTGCGAAAATGGCAAGCCATAATGTAAGCCAGCCTGGAAAAACGAGAAGGATCGCTATAAATTTAATAACGATGGCAAAGGCGATGTTCTGTTTAATTATCTGTAAGGTTTTTCGACTTAAGTTAATTGTAAACGGGAGCTTTTCTAGATCATCTGCCATTAAGACAACATCCGCTGTTTCTAAGGCACTATCGCTTCCAGCTCCTCCCATTGCAATGCCAACATCGGCTAACGCGAGGGCCGGTGCATCATTAACACCATCACCAACCATTGCTGTGAAGCCTTGTTTTTGAAGCAGTTCCACTTTTTCCACTTTCTCATTTGGCAATAGTTCTGCGAAAAAATGATCTACGCCACTACTTGTCGCAATCGCCTGCCCTACTTTTGGATTATCCCCTGTTAACATGACAATGTTTCGGACCCCAAGCTTCTTCATTTGCATAATAGCTTTCTTACTTGTTGCTCTTATTGTATCTTGAATAACAATGAGCCCTAATACTTGTTCGTTAGTTGCCATGACAATAACAGTGCTACCTTGATTTTGGAGAACACTTATTTTTTCTTGAATTGTTTCATTAATAATTCCTAATTTTTTTACAAACTCTGGCTTCACGACAAAGTATTCTTTTCCTTCTACAATTCCTTTTACGCCGTTTCCGATAATTTCCGAAAAATATTCGACATTATGAGTTTTGGTCTCGATTTGTTGAACGTATTTCACAACAGCCTTGCTAATCGGATGGTTTGACTGTTTTTCAATAGCTGCCGCTATCGCTAACTCTTTGTTTTGTTCTTTTGTATACCAAGTAACATCAACTACTTTTGGGTTTCCTTCCGTTAGCGTTCCAGTTTTATCAAAAGCAAATTGTTTCACGACGGCTAATTTCTCTAAATAAATTCCACCCTTGATCACAACACCTTGTTTTGCGGCATTTCCAATAGCAGAAACAACGGCAACTGGGGTTGAAACGACTAATGCACACGGACATGCTACGACGAGAAGTGCTAAGCTGTTATAAATCGACTCACTCCAGTTACCTGCTAGGAAAAGCGGTGGTACAATAGCAATGAAAACAGCTAATACTAGTACCACAGGTGTATAAATTCGTGCAAAGCGATCAACAAACGCTTGTGATGGTGCCTTTTTCCCTTGAGCTTCTTCAACAAGGTTAATGATTTTGGCAATTGTCGTATCTTTTGCAAGTTTTGTTACTAGTACCTCTAAATAACCTTGCTCATTTAACGTTCCAGCGTATACTTGGTTTCCTATAGTCTTTTCCACTGGGATACTTTCACCAGTAATAGCAGCTTGATTAATCGTTGATGAACCGCTTTTAACAATGCCGTCCATAGCAATCTTTTCACCAGGTTTCACAACTAAAATATCATCGATTTTAATATCAGATACTGCTAATATCTGCTCAACACCTTTTCTTTTGACTGTTGCCTTTTTCGGAGCTAACTCCATGATTGAACGAATTGCGTTTCGCGCTTTATCAAAAGAGTACGATTCTAGCCATTCAGAGACTGCAAATAAAAAGGCAACTAAAGCTCCTTCACGCCATTCCCCAATTAAAAAAGCCCCCGTAACTGCAATACTCATTAATACATTCATATCGAACTGCAGAAGAAAAAGACGTTTATAGCCCTTCTTGAAGATATTAAAGGCACCTAGGAACGTAATCGCTAAGTATAGAGAAAACAATAGTCCTGCTTGGGCATTAGTAAAAAAATCGAGGAAAAAAGTTAAACTCAGAAGCAGACCAGTAATCATTATGCGATTGTTTCGTTTGTTTTTCCAAAAAGAGATTTTTTGGATTTCGACTCCTACAGGGATGACGTTAATATTGTCAAAGCTTCCTGCTTTCGTTAACTCTGTCAACGGGACATCTCCCCAAACTTTCAACTTTGCTGCCGCGAAATTAACTTCCGCCTTTTCTACATTTGGTAACTCGTTAATGTTCTTCTCAAACTGAGAAGTACACTCAATTCAAGTCAAACCTTCTAACATATATTCTCGGGGCTGTTCCACGTTTTTCACTCCTGACTATTTTTTCTCCTTGCTATGGGCAATAGCTTGCTCTAGCAGTACTGTTACATGATGATCATCAATCGTATAAAAAACCATCTTACCTTCTTTACGGGATTTAGCTAGACCATGCTTTTTTAAGTGTCTTAAGTGATGAGAAGCTGCTGCAGTCGAACTCTCAATAATCGTTGCGACATCACAAACACAAAGCTCACTTTTTGACAAAGCAAAGATTATTTTTAACCGAGTTTCATCGGCTAATGCTTTAAATATTTGCGAGACCCCTTCAACTTCATGAAGTTGTTCTCTTACGTCGATTACTTTCTGTTGATCATATTGAAAAACATCACAAACTTCTCTTTCTTTCATAAAAACACCTCATTCAAATTTATGTTTGAATATATCATACTATATTCAAACGTAAATTTGAATGTTAATGTTTTAAAAAAATTTTTTTACACAAAATAAAACTCGAAAAGGTCATTCTTTCTTTAGGAGGTGATTTATCATGAAGATGAAGAAAGGCTCACAATACGAAGGTAAAGATAAAGCTTATATTGATGTTGACCGAATAACTAATGAAGGATTAGCAGGAGGAACCGTTACCGATCGCTATGATCACCCGCAAATTGAGAAAGCTCAAGATTTCAAGGAGGAAGAACCGCCAAAGGAGCGATAGAATTCATCGTTCCACACTATCATTTAAAAAAGTTGTTTTATCCTTATCTGTTTGATACCCTTTCAGTTAAAGACATCTTAATTGGAAGGGTTTTTGCTATGATAGAACAATTAAAAGTTATTTTAAAAGAAGCAATTATTCAAGAAAGGGATATTGGGCAACATAATCAATTTTTGCAATACAAAACAGCTAAGGATGAAATTCTCTCGTTATCTAAAGAAGCATTAACTGATGAGCAAATAAAATTGTTAGATCTTTTTTTAACACCGTTACAAAAAGAGGGAATGAGTGAAACAGCAGCTGAATCCTTTTGGAAAAGGTTAACTTCAAGTGGAGATTTAATAGAACCTTCACCCTTTTCACCTTCCTCCTATCGGTTTATTCATTTTTACATAAATGGGGCATTACAAGACGAGACTGAATTTTCCCAAGCCCTGCAAGGCTTATTTCAGAGGGAAGTTACCCTTGTTTGGAACAAAGTTAATGAAGGATTTATTGTTGAATACATAGCAAACGAAGATGATGAACATGAAGTGGATAGTCTAGTCGAAGCAATCATGACTGATTTTTATGTAAAAGTTTCTATTTTCCAAGGAAGTAAATTCACAAATTTTCTTGATGCAAAAAAGATATTTAATTGGGAGAAAACGGCTTTTTCCCTTGGTAGAAAAGCACTTCCAAAATTAGCTGTTATCCGCAAAGAGCAACTCATTCCATTTTTATTAACACACGAAGCTTCAGAAATAACCAAAGACATGCTCCTTCAAACAATTAGTCCTTTACAAGAGGATAAAGAGTTACTGAAAACAATCAAAGTATTTTTTGAATCCAATTTAAATACTACATTAGCCGCAAAAACTTTATTTATGCATCGAAATAGTTTGCAATACCGTATTGATAAATTTATCGAAAAAACGGGAATTGATATTAAACAATTCCAACAAGCTGCTGCAACGTACATGCTGATCGCGCTTTACGAAACACGTGAGAAATAGTTTTTTGCACTATGCACAAATCATTTAGGTAATCTTTGTGCACGCTTACAATTTACGCAAGCCTCCTCTATGGGTACAATAAAGGCATCAAAGAAATACTAATTGGAGGCGTAAACAATGGCTGAAATTACTTTAAAAAATATTTACAAAATTTATGAAGGTGGAGTTGAAGCAGTATCTGACTTTAACCTTGAAATTAAAGATAAAGAATTTGTCGTATTCGTTGGTCCATCTGGATGTGGTAAGTCGACAACTCTTCGTATGATTGCAGGATTAGAAGATATTTCAAAAGGTGAACTATATATTGGAGACCGTCTTGTAAACGACGTTGCACCGAAAGATCGTGACATCGCCATGGTATTTCAAAACTATGCACTATACCCACATATGAACGTTTATGAAAACATGGCATTTGGTCTTAAGCTTCGTAAATTCAAAAAAGAAGAAATTGATCGTCGCGTAAAAGAAGCTGCAAAGATCTTAGGTTTAACAGAAATGCTTGACCGTAAACCAAAAGCAATGTCTGGTGGTCAGCGGCAGCGTGTTGCTTTAGGACGTGCAATCGTCCGTGACCCTCAAGTATTCTTAATGGATGAGCCATTATCAAACCTTGATGCGAAGTTACGTGTACAGATGCGTGCTGAAATAACTAAGCTTCACCAACGTTTACAATCAACTACAATTTACGTTACACATGACCAAACAGAAGCAATGACGATGGCAACTAGAATTGTTATTATGAAAGACGGAGTAATCCAACAAGTTGGTGCACCAAAACAAGTTTATGATAACCCAGATAACGTGTTTGTTGGTGGCTTCATCGGATCTCCATCAATGAACTTCCTAAATGGTAAACTTGACAATGGTTACTTCAACATGGGTGAAGTAAAAGTAAAAGTTCCTGAAGGTAGACTTAAATCGTTAGAAGCCTACGCAAACAAAGATATCATTCTAGGAATTCGTCCTGAAGACCTTCATGATGAGCCAGTATTCCTACAGTCATCTGCTGAAACTAAGATTACAGCAACAATAGATGTAGCTGAATTAATGGGTGCGGAAACATACCTTTACTCAAAAGTTAATGACCAAGATTTCATCGCTCGTGTTGACTCTCGTACTGATGTTAAAAACGGACAAGAAATCACTTTAGCATTAGATATGAACAAAGCTCACTTCTTTGATCCAAAAACTGAATTACGAATTAAATAAGAAATAGAAGAGGCCCACTACCTAGTGAGCCTCTTCTATTTCTTTTATTAACTCTGTTTTTTCAATGTGGCAGTTGGAACAATAAAATATATGTGGACATTGGTTCTCTTTTGCATCGTTCTCAATGCCATCAAATAGTTTCATACCATCAATCTCTAAATAAGCACTGTAATCATCAAAATAGTCCATTAACCTGCCCTTGTCTTCCAAAATAATGTTACACGTTTCACAAGTCAGTGTTAACGAATGAATTCCATTGCATAAGGGACACATACTCATGACATGACTTCCTTCGCGTTTAGTTTATAAATAATAGAACAATAAGTAAAGTTCCCGATTTTCTCTATTAAAGAAGGGGATGGTTTAACCATCCCCTCAATCCAAAAATATTAAATTGTTACTTGCTTAATTACTGACGGCCGCCTAGTTGTTGCTCAGCCATTTGAACAAGACGCTTTGTGATTTCTCCACCAACTGAACCATTTGCACGTGCAGTTGCATCTGGACCTAATTGTACACCAAACTCAGAAGCGATTTCATACTTCATTTGGTCTAATGCTTGTTGTACACCAGGCACTACTAATTGATTTGAGCTGTTGTTGTTTGCCAAGATAATCACCTCCTCTTGTAATACTATTTTGTATCATTTTGCTCTGAGTATGTATTTAATTTAATAGTAAATTTTTACATATCAGGTCAAGAGAAGTGTGAATGTGAAACTACAAATTCTTGGCTGTTTCGTTTAAATTTTCTGCTGTAGAAGCTACTGTTGTTGTTGCTTGACCAATTTCTTCAATAACTACAACTAAATCCTTAAATTCTCCCTCAACTTTAACAACCTCTTGCAAGCTCATTTCTAGGGAACTTACAATTTTTGTGAAGTTTTCTTTCGTATTGATTGTTTCATTGCCACCTTCATCAATATAATTCTCTACTTGATTAAGCGACTTTGAAACATCGTTCATAAACTGAGAAGATTCTTCAATTAACTTTTTAATGTTTTGAACTGAGTTTTTCGTTTGTTCTGACAATTTTCGAACTTCGTTAGCAACAACGGCAAATCCTCGACCATGCTCTCCAGCACGTGCAGCTTCAATAGCGGAATTAAGGGCAAGTAAATTTGTTTGTTCGGCTATGTTTTGAACAATATTCACGACTTGCTGAATTTGCTCAGACGAATGTATTAGTTTTTCAACAACAGTGCTCATTTGCATTGCACTATCTTTAATTGAAGCCATTTTCGTTTCTAAATCTGTAATATTTTCATTCCCTTTTTTTGCAAGGTTTTGTGTTTCTTCTGAGGTACTTGCACTTTGAACGATCCGCTGACTTAGTAACGTTGTGCTTGATACTAATTGTTCAACTTGAGCATTCGTTTGTTGTGACAATGCAGCTAATTCCTCGCTAATATCAGTAATACTTACCTTTAAATCACTTCTAACTTTTTCATATTCCTGTTCACGTTGGGATAAGTTTTATTTTTTTCATAAGCTTCAAGAACTAATTGCTGTTCGAAATTTAACAATTTGCTAATAACATCCATAATCTCGGCCTTTTTAACTTGATCAGATATGTTCGTGTTAATAACTTTTGACAAAGAACTAAATAAATTTTGAAAAGCGCCCAAATACCATTTAGGTTCTAACCCAATTCGAATATGTACTTTGGCAACTGTAATGCGTTTTTCAATAAACTCGTAATCAATGATCCCGTTAAACATTTCTAATATATGTTTTTCTAATGTTTGACGAAGTCGATTTGTTGAACTGTTCTGATCAATGATTGCTTTCAGATTGTCAGCCTTAAGAATTGTTTTATAAAAAGTATCAACTAACCCTTCAAGATTTTCCTTAATTAGTGGTTGAAGTCCTTTAATCGTTTCGAGGTCTTCAATTGTTAAGTCAATAATTTCTAATTGCTTCAAGATTTCCGCATCGTTCGTTTTAATTGCTCCGTGGAAATTACTATCAACGTTTAATTGGTAGCCATGTTGTACTTTTTTGCTATTGAAAATATTTGAAATTTTAATAGTAATCACCCCTAAATTGTAGTAATTATAATTATACGGGGTATTAACACTGTTTGTATAGTTTTATTTATCAAAAATCGACAAAATCTGCATAGTGAATTTCTCCCATATAGGGAAAGTGCAGAGCGCCCAAAAAATTAATGCTTTCTAATCATAAAAAAACGGTCTTATTAAAAGACCGCTATTTCCCAATATGTGATTGTGTCTAAAATCCCTATTAATATAATGATTGCACCAGCAGTTCGTTGGACAATCATACCAATTTTTCTACCCTTTTTCATAAATGTTCCACTTAACCCAAAGTACCAGATTAGAAAAACAGAAATAATAATCGGAATTGACGTCCCTAATGCAAATACAGTTGGAATTACTGCACCATACGGAACTGCTAAAGCCATAGGCATTAATACAATAAAAAACAAGATGAACATAGTCGGGCAGAAACCTAATGAAAAACTAAGTCCTAATAAAAACGAACCAATTTTCCCAGTTTTTTCAGTTTTATTTTTCCATAGTGATAGCGTCCACCTCATCGTAAAAACTCCCACTAAGTATAAACCAATTATAATTAACATCGGGCCTAAAAGCTTTCTAATCCAAGGAAAGTAAGCAATTAGCGATTGTTGAAACTCCGTCCCCAAAATCCAAACGATCAAGCCTAGACTAGAAAATGCAACAATCTTTCCTAAAATAAAGAAAAGTGTTTCATTCCAAGCGAGACTGCTGAAATTATAAGCATTTTAAAGTTCTCACACTGAAATTAAAAAGATTAGGAAGTGTTCAAATCACATTTCCTAATCTTTTTTGTATTTTGGCTCTTTAAGAGTAAATTAATGGGCTATTACTAACCCATTAACGTGATAATTCGTTTCATATTCACTACGAAGATGGTTGTTGCACTTTGTATGTGCATACCTAAGAGACCATGGGAATGACTTTTTTTAAACCCATGGCGATTCTTTAGCTCTGCGTTCTTAGCCTCGATCATATACCTATTTTTCGCTAACTCTTTGAACTCTTCTGTTTCCTGATAGAGTTGGTGTTCCTCATGAAATTTATCCTTCTTCAAAGTTACGGTATATGTTTTACTTGCAGATCCTTCTTTATAACAGCCTTCTCTTAGTGGACATACCTTACATTTCTCAATATCAAAGTAATGGGTTTCTCGTAATACGGTTCCTTCCGTTGCGTGTTTTTTCTTCCCATGTAAAGCTTTTTTAATTGCCATATGCCCTGCTGTACATACATATCGCCCAGCATCCTTATTGTAATCAAATTCACCTGTTGCCCTTTTAGTGCCCTCTGATACAGTTTTACTTAATTTCGATACTAACTTAATTTCTTTTTCTTTTGTATATTCAATCATATCTTTCTCAGAGTAAGCTCCGTCGCCAATGAATGCTTTCACTTCAATTCCATTTTCAATTGATTTCTCAATTAATTCTTTTGCCTGTTTTCCGTCATTCTGTTCACCTGTTGTAACAACAGCTGATGTCACAATACGCTCTGGAACCATAGCGATGTGAGTTTTGTATCCAAAAAAGGATGTGTCTGAACTCTTATGTCCAACTTTTGCATCTTTTTCTACAGTTGAATTTAAGTGTTCGATATCATCGTTGACAATCTCCTCTAATAAATGAGCTTTTAATCTTACGTCTTCTTTAACGTATAACTGCTCGTCCTTTTTAATGATATCTACTAATTGATTACAATAGTTAATATGGTCAACTAATTCACTCGTACTTGGCTTAGTAGGCATTTTATCTTTATAAGTGTCGTCCTGTTTATAAACGCTCTTCCTTAACTGTTTGGACTGTTCAATCAAGATTTCAATAGGTGATTTAGAGTTAAACATACTATTTGTATGAGTGGAATCCGCAATGATTTGGTTGGATTTAATAAGCCCTTCTTTCAAGGCAATCTCAACCGTCTTTTTAATAAGTAAATTTAATAATGATTCGTCTTGTAATCGAAGTTTTCTAAATTTAGTTAAGCTTGTTGGATGAACCATTTTATCTTCAGGTGCTACATCTAAAAAGTATTTAAATGACATATCAAACGTCGCTCTCTCAATCAAATCACGATCAGACATTGGGTACATCACCTTGAGTAATAGTAACTTAAACATCATAATTGGACATTTGGCTGTAGCGCCAAATGCCTCATTATACATATCTTTTAATTCGTCATAGATAAATTCAAAGTCAACTAAGTTATTAAACTTCCTCAAGAAATGATTTTCTGGGATTAGTATATCGTAAAGTTCACTGTACGAACTGAGCATTAGTTCTTTTTTAGGTAGCATAGTTTCACCAATTTTCTAATGATTTTCTATCTCTATAATACCATTTTTCCTTCACCAGCTAAATAATGCGTATGAAAAAAGGAAGAGTTTCCTCTTCCTTTTCTCACGAAGGCGATATTGAGACTTTTTCAGCAGTCTCATTCCAAGCCGCCTTTTTTTGCAGTGAATGATTCCCGAATAATGTAATGGCACTTAAATTTCCTGTAAATTGGCATGGAGCTAGGGCACCCACAATTCCAAGCAAAAGTGCTGATAAGATTGGAATGTGTTCTGTTCCATATGCAGCATTCATAAATGGCTCACTAAAAAAATGACTTATTTGCTGAAAAAATTGATACATACTTCGCCCCTCATTTCTTCTGTTTGTTTCATTGTTTCATAGTTTATACGAAAAATATAGAGGAAGTATGAAGAAACATTGGCAAAGGTATGATAATGGCTTTTGACCCCTGTAGCTATTGCAAAATCATTGCGACCTGCAGATATGCAAAAAACACAATTTCCGCAGGTCTTTTACAATTCATAATTCATAATTCATAATGTATCTCAAGGTAAATCGATGAGTAAGAATCGTGAATTTTCTTTCGCATTAATCACAATCGTTGACGTTTCGTTAATTCGTGCAGTATCTCTTTTTTTTAGCTCATACTGATTATTAAAGACGATTTGACCTTCAATAACAAACAAGTATATTTTTCGGCCTTGTTCTTGAGTAAAAGTAATCTCATTTTCCTTTTCTAAATCTGAAAGATACAAAGTGGTATCCTGCTGAATGTGAGCCACGTTTTCTAATGCGTTATGCGAGACAATTGGTAAGAGATTGTTTCTTAATTTTTCTACAGAAAAAGCTGTTTTTTCGTAAGACGGCTTTAAGTTTTCAGTATCGGGCTGAATCCAAAGCTGTAAAAAACTAACTGGTTTTTCTTTTGAAGGATTTGTTTCAGAATGAAATATTCCTGTCCCAGCTGTCATTCTTTGAATTTCCCCAAACGTTGTCGTTGCCGTATGACCTTCACTATCCTCATGCTCTAATTCCCCATCTAAAACAATCGAAACAATTTCCATCTCTTTATGGGGATGTCTACCAAAGCCATTATTTGGCTGGACAATGTCATCATTAAATACTCTGAGTGGTCCAAATTGAAGGTTATCTGGGTCATAATAATTAGCAAAAGAAAAACTAAAACTGCTATTAAGCCAACCATGATCTGCTTTGTATCGCTCATTGTCACGAATTATTTTTATCATTACTACTACCACCCTTCTTCTATTACTAGTATTATTAATTGAAACTAGTTATAACGCAAATAAATTGCATATATCGGTTAGTTTTATTACTTTTTACTTTAATGAATTTTATAATTCCATATTATCGTAATTAGGATAAAGCCACTTGCAACTACATTTAAGTTGATATTTTTTTTTTGTATTGATGAAATTCACCCACATAGAAGCAACTTTGAGGAGGATTACTTTACTGTGAGGATATTATTATTAGGCGCAACAGGCAGAGTTGGAAGCAAGCTCTTAACACTTGCATTAGCAGATGGACATCAAGTTACAGCCTTTGTCCGAGACGAAAACAAGCTTAAAACAAATCACCCTGCAATGAAGACTTTTATCGGTAACACACTAAATAAAGAAGATATTGTTGCTGCCATGCCAAACCATGATATCGTGATAAGTGCAATGGGCACTGATGGAAAAGAAACATTATCAGAAAGTATGCCCTATATCGTTGAAGCTATGATCGATAATGGCATGAAACGAATTATTACAATAGGAACGGCTGGAATTTTGAAAAGCAGACAATCACCAGAACTTTATCGATTTCAATCATCTGAAACAAAGCGGAGAAGCCCGAAAGCAACACGAGCTTCTGAAGACCACCGATCCGCATATGAAACTTTAACAATTTCTTCCTTAGATTGGACGGTTGTTTGCCCTACCTATTTACCCGATGGCGAAGAAATTGGTACCTACCGCTGCGAAGTTGATTTTCTACCCGTTAACGGCGAAAGGATTTCTGTTCCTGATACAGCTATGTTTGCTTACAATCAAATTGCCGCTACCCAATACCTTAAGTGCAGAGTTGGACTCGCTTATTAGTTGGGACTTTAGTTTTGAATGGGATAATTGTTAAGAACATGGATGCCAGCAAATTTATCGGACAATTGCTCCATTTTGAAAAACGAAGGCTCTATTGATTGCAAAATAACGGATCTCATGTCCGATACCAAAGAAAACCTCCTTGTGAAAAAATCACAAGGAGGTTTTCATACTTCAAATTACATCGTAGCACTACCCACACAACTCTACACTCTAAACTCCTACCACCTACACAACCTTCGCATTCTCAATCTTCTTACCAATCTGAAGTTGATACATTTGATAGTACTTGCCTTTTAGCTGCATAAGTTGATTGTGGTTGCCTTTTTCTATGATCCTACCACCATCAAGAACTAAAATTTGATCAGCATTCTTAATCGTTGATAAACGGTGGGCAATAATAAATGTTGTTCGGCCTTGCTTTAAGACTTCCAACGCATCTTGAATAATTGCTTCCGTTTCTGTATCGACACTAGCTGTTGCTTCATCCAAGATCAAGATCGCTGGGTTAAAAGCAAGTGCTCTAGCAAAGGATATCAATTGACGTTCACCTGCTGAAAGAGTGCTTCCCTTTTCGATGACGGGTTCATCTAAACCTTTCTCTAGCCGGTCAAATAATTTATCAGCACCTACATCTCGTATCGCCTTTTCTACTTGCTCTCTCGTGATCCGTGGATCATTTAAGCTTATATTCGAAGCAATTGTTCCGGTAAATAAAAATGGATCCTGGAGAACGATTCCCATATGCTCTCTTAATTCTTGCTTTGATATGTTTAAGATATCAATACCATCAATCGTAATTTTACCGATGCTATGATCATAAAAACGGAACAATACATTCATAATTGAACTTTTACCAGATCCGGTATGACCAACTAAGGCTACGGTGTCTCCTTGCATCGCTTCAAACGAAATGTTTTTCAGGACATGATCATTTTCTGTATAGGCAAATGAGACGTTTTCAAAACGAACATTCCCTTTATATCTAGGCAATGTTTTATCCGAAACATCGACGCCTGTTTCATCTAGTAACTCAAAAACCCTTTCTCCTGCAACACGCGCTTGTTCGAGCTGTGCTAATTGATTTACTAATTGGGAAATCGGTTGAAAAAGACGGTTTAAGTAGTCGACAAAGGCATATAAAACACCTAGTGAAATCACTGTACCTACTCCAAGAGAAGCTCCACCGAAATACCAGATTAGCGCTACGAAAGCTAGGTTCCGAAACACGCCGACCAAGTTATGTGAAGTTAACGAGTTTAACTTTAGCAATTTACTTTGGTACGTGAAGTGTTCCTTATTAAGCTTATTAAACTCCTCATTAGATTTCTTCTCTCTTCCAAACGCTTGAATAATCCGCATCCCTTGAATTGACTCGTTTATCATTCCATTAATTTCACTTAGTACAGAGCGAATACGGTGATTGTATTTTGATGCATAAACTCGGTAAAATTTAATCCAAACGACTAATATAGGGACTAAAATTAAGCAGATAAGAGCTAATTTTGCATCTAGTAAAAATAATGCAATATAAATCCCTGCCATGTAAATAATTGAAGTGAAAAAAGTTGCCAGTACTGTTACATACAAATCTCGAATTGCTTCTGTATCATTTGTTACCCTTGATACTATTTTTCCTGCTGGGAGTCGGTCAAAATAACTGACAGGCAGTTTTTGAATATGAGCAAACACATCAAGACGCATTTTCTGGATGATTTTATTAGCTGATGTTTGTAATAAATATTTCTGTCCATAATGTAACACCGAAGCAATACAAATCAATCCGAAATAAAGTAACATAAGCAAAATAAGCTTCGGTACTTCTGGTTTAAAAAAAGCAAATGCTTCTTGACTTGATAACTTAACAACTGGATAGATAGCCTCTTCTCCTTGATTGGTAATCCGTAGTTGGTCTTCACTCAATTCTCTTTTTCCATCGAAGGAAATTGGTTCATCAATAAAATAGTAATCTCGACTAACTTGTAAAATACGAACTTCCTTTAATAGTTCGTGGTTTTCTATCCGATCTTCTCGAATAAAAAAACGTTTGTGTAATTGGACCGCATTCTCACTTTCAGCCGTTTCATACCATGGAAACTCTACTCCTAAAATATGAGTATCAATCATTTTCTTGGCAATGAAAGGACCTGTTAACTCAGCAGCAACAGCTACTGTTAACAATGCTAATGCTACTAGGATCGACTTCTTAAAAGTAAGGGCATATTGAAACAATCGTTTACTTACACTCATTTAGTTCACCTGCCCTTCGTTTGTGCTCGCTTCTAGGAGTTGATGTTCATACTGTTGTTTGTACCAACCATTATTGTTGATCAATTGTTCGTGCGTTCCTTCTTCAACCACTTCGCCATCTTCCAAAACAAAAATACAAACGGCATGTTTCACAGCAGATAGACGATGTGTGGAAATGAAAGTTGTTTTTCCGCCTCGTTCACGACGAATATTATCAATAATCTGCGATTCTGTTTTCCCATCAACAGCTGACATTGCATCATCTAAAATAAGAATTTCAGGGTTAACAAGTAACGCCCTTGCAATCGAAATACGCTGTTTTTGTCCACCTGATAACGAAACTCCTTTTTCACCAACAAGGGTCTCGAGTCCAAGTGGTAGTGTCGCTACGTCATTTTTAAAGCTAGACAATTCCAAGACACGATAAAGCTCATGTTCACTAGCATCTTCTCTACCAAATAAAATATTTTCTTTTATTGTTCTTGAAAATAAGATTTGTTCTTGGGGAACATAACCAATCCAGCTTTTTAATGTATTCATATCAATTTGCTCAAGAGAAACGCCGGAGATGGTAATCGCTCCAGATCCAATTGGATATTCTCTTAATAACTGTTTTAGTAAGGTTGTTTTACCACTACCTGTTTTTCCAACAACGCCTAATGTTTGGCCAGGTTGTAATGAAAAATGAATATGACGTAAATTGTCTGTTTGAGAGCTTGGGTAACGGAATGTTACATTTGAAAAAGAAATCGTTTCAGGCTTTTCAATTGTTACCAAAGCACTTCCCTCTGGGACATCAGGTTCATAAGTTAACGTTTCAGAAACACGATCTAAAGAAGCATTTCCTCGTTGCATAATATTTATTAGCTCACCAATCGCAAACATTGGCCAAATTAACATTCCCAAATAAATATTAAACGTAACTAACTCACCAAGGGTAATTTCATTATGAAAAACGAGAAAGGCTCCGTAACCTAACCCAATTAAATAGCTAAGTCCAACAAGCACTTTTATCGTCGGATCAAATAAAGCATCGATTTTTGCAACAGAAATATTTTTTTGTAACACATCATCGGTGACATCTTTAAATCGCTTTTGATCTGGACCCTCTTGTACATAAGCCCGGACAACTCGAACGCCAGCAATGGATTCTAACACTTGATCGTTCATATTTCCGAAAGCGTCTTGCGCTTTTGTGAAACGTTCATGAATGACTTTCCCATAAACCTTCATGAGTAAAGCCATGATCGGTAAAGGCAATAATGCAGCAAT